>CAYGMB010000331.1:0-2589 GCA_964350765.1 uncultured Flavobacteriaceae bacterium | reverse complement strand
AAAGTGTGAATTACCGCTATATGCCTTAAGCAGTGTTGTCATATTTTGAATCATGTTCTCTGCGTGCGGGTCAAGTTGCTCAACCCAGAAGTACTCATCAAGTTCATCTTCGGGTTTCGGTTCTCCCTCGGCATCTTCGCAGCACAGCATCGTAAAGTGGGTGTAGCTTTCGAGGTCGCCCCCATTAAAGATGCGCAAGTACCCTGAGCCGCGGTAGGTGAAGACGCAGTCGATTCCTGTTTTCTCCCTAAAAACTCGTTGTGCAGTCTCGCCAATATGCTCTTCGAGCGTCGGAGCAGCATGCACGAAACCACTCAACCCCAGTAGTGGCTGGGTTTTTCGCTTCCCAAGTAACCATGCTCCGTCATCTTTTCGTCTCACGACTAAAAACAGGAACGAGTACGGAGCTTCCGAATACCATGTTCGGTTTTTCACCTGTTTTGCCCATACTGCTTTGCCTTCAGGGGTAAGCTGATAGCTGCCATCCTCATTTTGAGACACGAACCCATCCCGAATCGTAATCTTCAGGTGATACGAAAAGAGTTTGTTTTCAATGCCATCAGGCTGCAACTCGGCAAATCGCATTCGTTCGGCATGCGCTAGGGTATAGACAATGGTTTTTTGGATGTGATGCTCTAACATGCCTCTCAGTATAACGCACACTTTTCATCTTACTTTACATCTGTTAGAATAGCGCTTGTCTCATAACAACAAAATGATACGGTCCCTTCGTCTAGTGGTTAGGACATCAGGTTCTCATCCTGAAAACACGGGTTCGACTCCCGTAGGGATCACCAATTTAAGAACGCCAGCTTGTCTGGTGTTTTTAAATTGGTTAGTTCCAACTTGAAACCGAACCCGTAGGGTTCAGATATTCGAGCGGTTAGCGAGAATATATACTAAGCCAGAGTTGGCGCATCTTTGATTATAATAGCCAACCCTGCGCGAAGTAATACTCCCGTAGGGATCACCAATTTAAGAACGCCAGCTTGTCTGGTGTTTTTATGTTGGTGAAGCTCTGTGGTCAGAACGTTTACCTCGTAGGGTTCCTACAAAAAATCAGCTATAGCCGATTTTTTCGGGATAATGCTCGCCTTACCGCTAGTTGTATCCAGGGCTTCTATACCCAGCACCAACAGTGCTTGCGGGTACATAGTCGCCACCGGGTCTTAGGCCTTTATAGATGCGCCCTGAAAGCGATGGATTACCTCCAGAAAAATCGTAGTAACTATGCCCGTTGCCATCGGTTTTTTCGGTTGAGTTCGAGAGCTGAAGTGTCTGTGACCATGATTTCTTTGGCGATTTCTGCACCCATATGCCAGAGCTAGCGCCGCTGCCACCAAAGCTTGCCGATTGCGCATCGTTTATTGCTATGCGGAAGGTCCCGCCGCCATCAAAGCGTCCACTGAATCCCGAAGGATATGGCGTACTTGCTGTAAAGGGCGTAATGTTAATGCGCCTCATGTCGACTACTGCCGAAGGCCCAAACTTATAGGGGATCTTCGTTTGTGAACTTTTAGAAATGCCATTTTTGTTCTTTATGGTTACGCTTACTTTAGCATCGTTTTGAGCAACTGTCGATTCACAAAGGCGGAGTGGTCAAACAAAATAATAATCCACATATTTAATAGGACCCTCCGAACCAACCTTATCAGGGGCCGAGGCGGTAGCCTCAGCACAAATGGTTCTTTGGGTCCAAGCCCCAGGGGCCGAAAGCCCCCAGGGCGCACACATGTCTCATGGCTACCAGGTGTAGCCGCCAGCTATCTGAACCGACTGGTCGTGTTCGACGGTTGCCGCAACCCAGCCCGAGCCCTCGATCACCGTTGAAACGAAGAGCTGGCGTCGGTGGTCGCCCAGATTGAGCTGCACCTCACGGCCATTGACTTCACCCTCGCAGGCAACGGTCAGAAAGCTGAACGCGCCGTTGGGCTTGTAGGTACAGCCCATCAGTACATCGAATCGCAAGAAGTCCCCAATATCGCAGAAACCGAGCTCATCGGTATCGGTGTTGAGGTCCTCGGGCGGGATGTTGACTGAACGACCGGCCCGACACACTGCAAGTCGTCGGATCCGCGGGGTACGATCGAAGTCACCGCCGCCTCGTAGCCCTCTGCTGTCGAGGTCGCCAGCGACGTAACCCTCGTGGACGAAGCCACGAACAATCAGTCCGTCGGGGTTGACCCCGAAGCCAACGGTTGCGAAATCGCCAACTGCAGAATCGAAAAAGCAGCTGACATACCAGTTATCGGGCTCGTTCGGCTCAGTTGTTTGACAGCCAAGGTCGAACGAGTCACCAGGTTCCAGTGGCGGGAAGTCTTGCCCATAGGCAGGACCCCCAAGACCCAGTATCACGACTAGTGTGACTACAGCTATTAGATACCGTCGCATGATGCCTCCTTGTGGGCGCTTCACCAAACAGATCTTGTTCAGAGATGTGACGTGCAACTCCCATGGGAGCAATTGATATACTATAACATTTTTCAAAAATTATTCAATATCGGCAGGCATAAAGCCACCCTTCGGTTTATGACCAGCTTCCCACTTATAGTCTTTACCGTAACCCAAATCTTTCATCAATGGGGTAGG
>CAYGMB010000330.1:0-2596 GCA_964350765.1 uncultured Flavobacteriaceae bacterium | reverse complement strand
ACAATCATCTTGAAAAGATGAGTGTTACAGAAATATTACAAAGCATAAATACAGAAGACAAAACAGTACCAATAGCTGTAGAAAAAGCTATGCCTGAAATTACAGTTTTGGCTACAAAAGCTTCTGAAATAATAACAAATGGAGGTCGAATTTTTTATATAGGAGCCGGCACTAGTGGAAGACTAGGCATTGTAGATGCAAGCGAATGCCCTCCCACCTTTGGAGTTTCTCATGATATGGTTATAGGGTTAATGGCTGGGGGCGATAATGCTATTAGAAAAGCTGTAGAGTTTGCTGAAGACGATACCAATCAAGGTTGGAAAGATTTACAAAATTATAATGTTTCATCAAAAGATTTAGTAATAGGTATAGCGGCTTCTGGTACTACACCTTATGTTGTTAGCGCATTAAAGATGTGCACTAAAAATGATATTGCAACAGGCTGCATTACATGTAATGAAGATAGTCCTATTGTTAAAGCTGCTCAACTTCCAGTTGTTGTTGTTGTGGGGCCAGAATTTGTAACTGGTAGTTCTAGAATGAAAGCTGGTACAGCACAAAAACTTGTTTTAAATATGATTTCTACTACTGCTATGATACAACTAGGCAGGGTACGGGGAAATAAAATGGTAGATATGCAGCTAAGTAATAATAAGTTGGTGGATAGAGGGGTCAAAATGTTAATGAATGAATTGTCAATTTCAGAAACTGAGGCTAAAAAACTTTTAGGTACATATAAAAACGTACGAGCAGCAATTAATAGTTATAAAAATGGCTAAACAACATACTAACACTAAGTTATTATTAAAAGGAATAAAAATGCTGGCACTATCTATACCTATGATAGTTGCCAGCACTTATTTATTAACTTTTGTATTTCTTAACAAAGAAGTTTTACCAATGTATTTACTGTTTCCTTTAGCACTAATTTTTATGGTTTTAACCATTTATTTAATTTTTAAAGGAATAAAAACACTAATAAAAGCAGTTTTTTAAATCATAACATTTCTATTTCTTTACTATTTTCTTTGTTATAACTCCACCTAACTCATCTGTTATTGTTAAGAAATAAACACCACTTCTATAAGCTCCTAAATCAATCACAAATTGATTATTTCTAATATTTTTCTCTTCTACAAGTTGACCTACAATATTAGTAATCTCTAATTTACGTAATAGAGAATTAGCTTGTACAGTTAGCAATCCTTGAGTCGGATTAGGATATACAACAATATCACCTTTGTTAAAACTATCAACTCCTAAAGTAATTGTTATTGTTACTGCGAAAGGCTCACTTAAACAAGAATCAACAATATTTACAGCATAATAAGTCTCACCGTTAACTAGAGGAGTCGTATTTTGTATTGGATTATCATTATTCATTGCATCAGTTTCGGTTGCAAACCAAGTTACGTTAGAAGGGTTTATCACAATATCATCTAATGTAGCACCATCTTGAAACTCTTGATTAGCATCACCAGTAGGAGTAGCAGGTGCAACACATGTTGTAATTCTACTAAAATACTGCGCACTATTTGTAGAATTAACAACTGTAGTAGTACCAGTAGATGGATCTAGAATTTGTATTCCAAAACTATTCCCAGCAGATACTAATATATTACCATCTTCTAATTGAGTTACACCTCTTAATGAGCCTAACATAAAGCTATCTAAAATAGAACCATCTGTAATGGAAAACTCATATAAACCAGCTGTATTTGCACCAGTATTACTAAAAACAGCACCATAAATAGAATTATTAGCTGTGTTAATCTCAATTTGCTGAATAAAAGTTACAACTCCAGGATTAACAATATTTCCCAAAACATTTCCACTATAGTCTCTACGTTCAATTTTTGTGTTTGGCCCTATATAAGAAACATAAGCTTCGTTGCTACCAGCATCAATAATATCAAAAGAAGATACTCCACCAGTATCGTAAGAGCCAAGGTTTACACCATCAAAATCGAAACGAATTATTGCATCGCCTGGTGCACCATTGTTAGAGCCAGCATTACTTACCCAAACTTCATCATCAACAATAGCCATACCCTTAATGTTGTCCAAACCAGTATCTATAGTACTTAGATAAGTACCGTCAATATCAAATCTGTCAATTCTGTCTTCTAATTGATCCGATATCCAAAGTTCATCACCAACTTGTAAGATATCTTTTGGAGTTCCAGGGTTTAATGAAGTTAAATCAATGAATTGATTATCTAATACAGATCCGTCTGCTGGATCAAGTAATACTACAAAGGGTTCTTGTACTATAGCAATAACTTCTTGCGCTTGAGAAAAAGATGTTGTAGCAATAAATGATAAAACAAAAATTAAACAAACTCGTATCGTACTTTTTTTCATAATTAAAAATTTATAAAAGTTAGACAACAGTAAGATACTAAAATTTATATTTAACTATTACTATAACCCCCAAAATAAGAGGTAGTTAACTACGTTAAGTTATATTAAAACCTTTAAAAAAAATAGTCAGTTAAGAATTTGAAAAAGTAAAAATATCAAGCTCTTTATTATTAGAAAGCACTACAAAATGTAATTTTCCTCCTATTTTAATTGTTTCAATGTCCCTGGCATC
>CAYGMB010000329.1:0-2602 GCA_964350765.1 uncultured Flavobacteriaceae bacterium | reverse complement strand
ATACTTAAAGAAAGAGGGGAATACTGTTATATCTCAACCTATAAAAGGTACAGCCAAAAGAGCAAAGAGCAAAGAGAAAGATAATGCTATAATTAATAGACTCCTTAATGACCCTAAAGAACGTAGTGAAAATATTATGATTACAGATTTGGTTCGTAATGATTTGTCTCGTTTTGCAAAAAAAGGATCTGTTAAAGTGGATGAGCTTTGTAAAGTATATACTTTTGAGCAGGTACATCAACTTATTTCTACTATTAGATGCGAAGTAGACCCTTCTGTGTCTATTGTTTCGCTTATACGAGATACATTTCCTATGGGTAGTATGACCGGAGCCCCTAAAGTTAGTGCTATGAAAATTATTGAAAAACTAGAAGATGCCAAGAGGGGCTTGTATAGTGGGGCAGTTGGTTATTTTACTCCAGATAATAACTTTGATTTTAATGTGATTATTAGAAGTATCTTGTATAATGAAACTAATAGGTATGTTAGTTTTTCTGTAGGAGGCGCAATTATTAATAAATCTAGTCCTGAAGCCGAATATGAAGAATGCCTTTTAAAAGCGAAGGCTATGCGTAGTGTGCTAGAGTAAATTATGTTTTTTTAAAGACATAAACCTATATTATGCATTATAAAAGACATAAACACATATTATGTATAAATTTATGCATATATTTGTTGCGTTATAAATAATTATACAATGGCGCACGCAATAATTTCTGGAGATATTATTTCTTCAACTAGTCTTGAGCAGAAAGATAAAATTATACTTGAAGAAGCTTTGTCTACCATGATAACAGAAATAGATAACTCTTTTAATGTTTTTGGTAGAGTTGTAAAAGGGGATAATATAGAATGTAGTCCATCTAAAATTGAAGATGCTTTAACGGTAGCACTCGCTATAAAAAGTTATGTAAAATCAATTCCACTTTATATAAGTAGTTATAAAAAAAATAACAAGCGAGTAAAATTATTTAAAGAACATGGTGTGCGCTTAGCGATTGGAATAGGGGATATGGAGCGATTAGATTTTAAAAATGGCGTGATGGATGGTGAGGCTATATATATGGCAGGTAGAAAAATCAGTAGTGTTTCAACATATAATAAAGATCGTATTACGATAAAGAACACCTTGTTTTTTATATCAAAAGATGATGAATTAAATAAAGAATGGGAGGCTATCCTTGGTTTGCTAGATGTTTTATTAGCAAAGGCTACGGCAAGACAAAGTGAAGTGTTATATTTGAAGTTATTAGGTAATGATGAAAGTACAATATCTAAAAGACTGGGTATAGACCAATCTGTTGTAAATAGGCATTCTACTAGTGTTGGCTGGAATGCAATTGAAACTGTAATCACTTATTTTTCTGATAGTTTTGGCGATTAGTAAAAGTTTTTGTTTAAGTACTTCATGAGTTTATAATGAAGCGTTTTTATTATTAAAGTATGGGATTTCAAGAGTTTATTGTTCTTCAGTTTTTAGCACATGTGCTGGCAGATTATTTTTTTCAAACTAGTGCCCTTGCAGAACAAAAAAACACGCTAGGTTTTAAAAGTCGATTTTTAATCTGGCATACAGGAATTGTCTTTATTACTTCATGGTTACTCTCTTTTCAAATAGAATTTTTTATTGGTGCAGGCATAATTGCAATTTCACATTATTTTATTGACGGAATTAAGGCTATATATAATAAGAAAACTGTTCTTAAAAAGTCTATTTTTTTTATTGACCAAGGATTGCATATACTAGTGTTAATACTAGTCTCATGGTTTTATGCAGAGCATCATGGACTAAAATTTATTATAGAACTTCCAATAGATGCGAACACACTAGCAATTATTACTGCGTATTTATTTTGTTTAAAGCCAACAAACATACTTATTAAAGAAGTGTTTAAGTCTTCGGAGATTGATGTGGCAATTACCAATATGGATATTGACACTTCATTAGACACAAATGAGCTTCCCAATGCCGGAAAGATTATAGGTATTCTAGAAAGACTACTAACGCTTACATTAATTTTAGTTGGGCAATATGCAGCAGTTGGTTTTTTAATTGCAGCAAAATCTATACTTAGGTATAAGGACACCGATACTTTAAAGACGGAGTATGTTCTTATAGGAACCATGTTAAGTTTTGGAGTTGCAGTATTGCTAGGAATCTTAACTTCTTTTTATTAGAAATGCTAAAAGCTTTTAAAAAACATATTAAAACTCAATTTTCTGCTTTAGAACAAAGCAATATTATAGTAGCTTGTAGTGGGGGTCTAGATAGTATGGTGTTACTTTTTTTATTAAACAAACTTGACATTAAAACAGCAGTAGCTCATTGTAATTTTTCTTTAAGGGGTACAGAAAGTGATGAGGATGAGTCTTTTGTAGAGGAAATATCCAAGAAGTATAATCTTGAATTTTTTTCTGAAAAATTTGATACAAAAAAGTATGCTTCAGAAAAAGGAATATCTACTCAAATGGCTGCCAGAGAGCTACGCTATAACTGGTTTTTTCAACTTTTAAAACAGCATAATTATAATTTAATAGCTACAGCTCATCATGCGGATGACGCACTAGAGACCTTTTTAATTAATCTTTCTAGAGGTACAGG
>CAYGMB010000328.1:0-2637 GCA_964350765.1 uncultured Flavobacteriaceae bacterium | reverse complement strand
TATATCAAGGATTAGATGCCTACAGTTTGCCTTCTGAAAAAATTGATGATTTGAATAATACTTTGCGCATATTATCTGGAATGTATGGATTATTAAAACCTTTAGATTTAATACAGCCGTATCGTTTAGAGATGGGAACAAACCTCAAAGTAGGTAGAAAAAATAATTTATATGAATTTTGGGGTAACACCATTACAGAAGCTATTAATAAAGAATTAAAAGAGGGTGAGCTTTTTATAAACCTAGCAAGTCAAGAGTACTTTAAAGTTATTAATTCTGAAAAGCTAAAAACCAAGGTTGTGTCACCTATTTTTAAAGATTTTAAGAATGGTAAACTTAAGATAATTTCATTCTTTGCAAAAAAGGCAAGAGGGAGTATGGCTCGATATTGCATAGATACAAATGCGACAACTTTAAATGATATTATGGGCTTTGATTACGATGGATATCGTTATTCAGAAAAGTATACCGAAAGAGAGAACGAACCAGTTTTTGTGAGGTAATGTTTCTTCATTCCCATCCGTATTCTCCTTACATCCCCAAAAATGCTACAAAACTTATTGTAGGTACTCTACCTCCTCCTAGATTTACTACTGGAGAGCTAAACCCTAAAGATGTTGACTTTTGTTATGGAAGTAGCAATGGATTACTTTGGCCTATTTTAGACAAAATTTTTAGCCTTGACTTGGCGTATCAAAACTCCAAAAAAGCAATTAAACAACGTAAAGATTTTTTAGACCAATATGGTATTGGAGTTTGTGATATTGTAGCGGCTGCAAAGCGTAAAAAAATTGATGCTTCAGATTTGGGGATGGAGAATGTAGTATTGAGAGATATGATTTCAATTTTAGAAGAAAGCCCTAAAATTAACACTTTGTTATTTATGGGAGGTAACAGTAAAAACGGACCTGAGTATCTTTTTAGGAGACACATTAAAACATATAACTTAAAGCTACAGGTTATATCAAATAAGGTTCCTAGAATCCATGAAGTAAAACTTCCATCTTCAAACAGAATTATTACTACAGTATCTTTAACCGCTCCAAGTGGTGCAGCCAACAGGGCTATTGGAAGCACGAAGACATATAAACTTCAAAAACAGAAAAATCCAAACTATACAACATTAGATTTCAGAATAACACAGTATACCCCATTTTTTTAAACGGATAATTAAGGTTTTTTTAACGTTTTAATTGGGGATACACATTGTAGTAATTTTTTTGATTTTATGATAAAAAAAATATACGTGTAAACACTTACATGTCTTTGTAGGTCTAAGTTTGCTTGATTTTTTTCTTTTTCTTTTTTTAAGTTTATAGACATTGTTTTTTGAGAATTATTACTTATATTCGTTCCTTGTTAACTAAAATTTAATATTTAATTATGAAAAAAATTACTTTAATTATTGCGGCATTAATAGTCACCTGTTTTACGTGGCAAGTTAATGCACAAAGCGGTACAATATCCGCTAGCTCTACAGATCCTTCTGTAAGTTGGACAGATGCGACTTCCGGTTTAAATGTTGCTTCTCTAACGGCTAATATCTCTGGAATTCCAGCTAATGCGATTGTAGAGGACGTAAACTTATCACTAGAAGTTGACCATAGTTGGACTGGAGATATGTCAGTTACTCTAGTAAGCCCTGATGGAAATTCAGTTCTAGTTTTAGATGAAGTATGTGGAAATGATTCAAACTTTAACGTTACCTTAGACGACGAAAGTGCAAATCCTTTAACATGTGGTGGTTTCGATTCAGCAATTGGAGATTCTGAAACATGTCCTGCTGAATATTTAATCGATGCTACATTATCAGGAGATATGCAAGCATCAAATCTTTTAAGTGCACTTGATGGTGATCTTGCATCTGGTACATGGACTGTAGTTATTGACGATGGTGCTGGTGGCGACGGGGGTTGTTTTCATGAATTTACTGTAACAGTAGATTGGGCAGTACCACCTCCATGTGCGACAGATAACCCACAACCTATTAACGACTTTACTCCAGTAAGCTCTGTAATAAATGTTGCAGGTATGGGTGTAGTTGGTGCAATGACAGACCAAAACACATTTACATCATTACTAGTAGAAGCACAACATGACAGAGTTGGTGATTTAGTGATGACACTAACGTCTCCTGCTGGAACAGTATTAGAGTTGTCTTCTAATAACGGTGATGCAGATGGTCTTGACATTCAAGACACTATCTCATTTGTAGATGGACAGCCTAATATTACTACTTGGGTAGGTGGTGCTCCAGATGCTGCCGGATATGAGGCTGAAGGTGGTAGTTTAATGGCTACGTTTGCTGGTGAAGCTATTGCTGGTGATTGGACACTAACAATTGAAGATGGTGGTTTAGGAGATGAAGGTACTCTAGAAAATTTCTGTTTAGAATTTACAAACAACGGAGTAGTTGGAACACCTCCTACTATTTCTTGTCCTGCAGACATCGTTGTAAACTCTGACGAAGACGGAGCTGGAGACTGTGAAGCTATGGTTGTATTTGCAGACGCTGCTGCTATTGATGCAGAAGACGGTCCTATTGCAACTACTCAAACAGCAGGTCCTGCTTCTGGAGATGCTTTCCCAGTTGGAGATACAGACGTAACTTTTGAAGCTACAGATAGCGACGGAAAC
>CAYGMB010000327.1:0-2640 GCA_964350765.1 uncultured Flavobacteriaceae bacterium | reverse complement strand
TCTCCAACAGTTCTAATAGTTTTAATATTACCATTCTCTTTTAAAAACTTAAACTGTTCGGCAGGGTCTAACTTCTCTCTATCATCAACGTATAGTGAGATTAATACATATTCTTCATTAATAACTTTAAAAATATCTTCCCTACTCCAAACGTGCTCTTCCATTTTTCTACAGTTTACACATGCCCATCCTGTAAAATCTATCATAATAGGTTTACCTTGTTTTTTGGCTTCCTCTAAGCCTTTTTCAAAATCTTTATAAGCTGTAAGGCCTAATGGCGCAGAAGTTCCTTTATCATAAAGACTATAGAACATAGGAGGTGCAAAGCCACTTAATAATTTTAAGTTAGCGTACTTAGTGTTAGTAAGACCGGGAATTAAATATATTGCGAATGCAAAACTTGCAAGACCAATAATTATATTACCAAGTGGTGGCTTTCGTTTAGGACCATCATGTGGAAATCTTATAAAACCAAAAAGATATAAACACATTCCTATTGCACAAAGTAGCCAAATACCAATAAAAATTTCTCTTTTTAATATTCCCCAATGTGCAACGAGGTCTGCATTAGACAAGAACTTAAATGCCAAAGCCAATTCTGCAAAACCTAATACCACTTTAACTGTATTTAACCAACCTCCACTTTTAGGTAGTGAGTTTAACCAATTTGGAAATAAAGCAAACAAGGCAAATGGCAAAGCTAAAGCAAGCCCAAAACCACCCATGCCAAAAGTAAGTTGCATAGCTCCTCCATCACTACTTAAAGAGCCTCCCAAAAGGGAGCCTAAAATTGGTCCTGTACATGAAAAAGATACTATGGCAAGTGTTAATGCCATAAAAAATATACCTACAATACCTCCAATACTAGTTGCCTTATTATCCATTTTCGAACTCCACGAACTTGGTAAAGTCAATTCGAAATAACCAAAAAATGAAAATGCAAAAACAATAAAAATTACAAAGAAAATGATGTTAAGAGTAACATTTGTTGAAATGTTATTTAGAATTTCTGGGTCTACTGAGTCTAATAAGTGAAATGGTAAACTAAGAAGTATGTAAATTATAAAAATGAAGAGTCCATAAAGAATAGCATTTCCCAAGCCTTTCTTTTTATCTTTAGCTCCTTTAGTAAAAAAAGATACAGTCAATGGTATCATTGGAAATACACAAGGTGTGAGTAAGGCAATTAACCCACCAAGGAATCCTAAAAGAAAAATTGTTAGGTAGCTTTTATCTTCTTCGTTAGCGTTTTTTAAGTATGTTTCTTTTCCTTTTAAATCTAATTGTAAAGCATTTGCTCTTTCAAGGTCATTAGCAGATAGCTCTGTATTTTCATTTAAAGCCTTATTTGACTTATTTAATGGAACTTGAAACTCGCTACTTTCAAAAATACATCGCTCGTCGTCACAGGTTTGGTATTCTACAAAGGCATTAATTGAACTTAAAGTTGGGTTTTTTACTATTATTTTTTGAGTGAATACCGCTTTATCATAGAAAAAAGCCATGTCCATCTCAAAAATTTTATCAAATTTTAAAGTTGGTTCACCTTCTTCAACTTTACCTACCAGTTCAAAATCATCATTTGGATTCTCAAAAGTGAAAGTAGTTGGGATTGGTCCTCCTTCGTCTATGTATTGAGAATAAATAGACCAACCATCTTCTATCGTTGCTGTAAAAATAAGCTCACCGTTAGTATCATCAATTTTTTTGTATTCAGATTTCCATTTTACAGGTTCAATAATTTGTCCAAAACTTACAGTCACACAAACTAAGAATAGTAAAAATGAAATGTATTTTTTCATGTTTTTATTTAGGGGTATAAGCAATTTTTAAAATGTTTTTAGTTTGTTTGGTTACTTTAAACCTGTCGTCCAGTCTATAACCAACTACCCAAACTATGTCGTTATTACTAGTTAAAACAAACGTTTTTTCTTTAGCTATCAAAGATAGCTTTTCATCTTTAAAAAATTTACTCAATTTCTTTTTTCCTTTCATCCCGAAAGGTTGAAATGCATCACCTTCTTTCCATTTTCTTAGTTCTAAAGGAAAAGTAAGTGTAGATGCATCTATAAACACAGTATGGGCGTTAGTAATTTTATAGGCATCTACTTTGGTGAATGACAATTGAATAGGTTGAGTAATTTCTGAAGTACCACTTTCTATTACTAGAGTTGGTGATTCTTCTTCTTTAATTTCAGTAAGTAATAAAAAATTCCTATTCTTTAACAATCTATGAGTATTTGAAAAAATAGTTTTTCCAGTTTGAGAAGTTACTAAATCCACAATAGAGTCAAAATCTGTAAAACCAAAAGGAGATAATAACTGAAACAACAAAGACTTTGTATTAGGTAAAGACTTAAGTTTTTCAATATCAATTTTGTAGCCATCATCCATTTTAGAAACAACAAGATTATATACCAATGTCATATAATCCTCTAGTAAATTTGATACGTCTTTTAAATTCTCTTGGGTTTGCTTTAATGAATCTAGTATCTTGGGGCTTGCAGACTTAAGGTTAGGAATAACTGTGTGACGTAAATTGTTTCTAAAATAATCCTTAGATGCATTACTACTATCCTCTCTCCAGTATAATGATTGCTGTTTAGCAAAATCTTCAATCTCTTTTCTGCTAAAGGGTAA
>CAYGMB010000326.1:2438-2645 GCA_964350765.1 uncultured Flavobacteriaceae bacterium | reverse complement strand
ACCTACAGATTGCATCCAGCAGGTTTGCCCTTCTCCGGTTTCAATTGTTTTTTTTATGGCCTCCCTAATTGCAAGACCGTCCTTGCAAGTGAAAGTAATTTTACCCCTGGCCTTTTTAGTAAATGAAGCATTATTATTGGCTACCAACATAGAGACTTTTGCATTACTTTCCTTAATAGAAGATAAAACCATTGCTCCTGTACTTAA
>CAYGMB010000326.1:0-2381 GCA_964350765.1 uncultured Flavobacteriaceae bacterium | reverse complement strand
CTTGTACTGCCCAGAACATAGATTTAAATGGATTTTGATTTATCCAACGATGCTTTACCCTAACAACACAAGTACTTTCTGAAATTGAAGAAACTCTAACACCACAAAAAAAAGCAGAGGGTAGTTTAAATAATGTAAATGTGTTGATTTTACGAGCTGGGATAGGCATTGCAAGGAAAGTAATTGTATGTTACTCTTTGATGAATTTGTAAAAGTATTTTTTATTGTCAAATGAAACCTCTAAGATATATATTCCATTGAACAAATTAGTAACATTTATAGAGTTTGAAGAAATAGTAGAATTCTGTTTTTTACCCAACATATCGTAAATCATTATAGATTCTAGGGTTTGGTTACTTTTAAAGTTTATGAAATTACTTGTGGGGTTGGGAAATAACGTAAAGGTAAAAAAATCATTTTGCGGCACACTTAGAATACATTCTTCATTATCAGCATAAACTGTATTTTCATCTTTACACCATCCTGTTGTTGGGTAACCACAAGTTTTTGTGTTTGCAAAAATAGGATCATCGACAATAATGCAGGATAAATTTGGATTGTCATCTGCCCACATTACATCCATATTTGAGTTATTGCCATTCTTAATATTTAAATAAGTTAATTCTTCAATACCATAGCATGAAAGCCTAGATAAATTTGGAAGAATAGAGGTGTCTAAAGAAGTAATATTGTTGACGCTACAGCTAAGATTCGATAATAAAGGGTTATTAGTAAAGTCGAGCTCTGTTAAGCTATTGACTCCACATAAAAGTCTTCTTAGCAAATTGTTATTGCTTGTGTCAAGCGCACTAAGATTATTAAATGTAACCTCAAGGAAAGTTAAGTTTATGTTTTGGGATAAATCTAGTTCCTGTAAATTATTTTGTCTAAAAGTAATTAAAAAGAGATTAACATTATTAGTAATGTCTATTTGGGTTAATTGATTATTAGTTAATCTGAGATATTCAAGATCCACATTATTTGATATATCTAAACTTTCTAATTGATTAAAATTACATTCTAAGCTAAATAATTCAATATTCTGAGTTATGTCTAATGAAGATAAAAGATTGTTATTGCATCTCAAGCTAGTAAGTTCAGTACTCTGAGTAACATTTATTGTTGATAAAACATTGTTTGAACAATCAATTGAATTCAAAATTATATTACCGCTTAAATCTAAAATTTCTATATCATTGAAACTTACATCTAATTGCAGAAGATTAATAAACTCCTCAATTCCATTCATCATTACAATATTTTTTCCGCTAAGGTATAAATATTCTACAGCCTGAGCTTCAACTATTTGTATCTCACCGTCGTCGTTTGTATCAACATCATCATCACCTATTCCATCAAAATTAGTATCTACAACAAGGTCGTTAACCAATGCGTTCTTCAAATTAACATCTGGAATATTGACAGTTTGAGCATTAGAATTAATTGATATTATAATTAAAAAAAAAGTAAAAATTATTTTCATTCTAAAAATTAAAGAAACACACTAAATATAAACATTTAAAAATGAAAAAAAGATACAATTCTTAAAATTTTGTTAAATTTTAGTACTATGCGTAACATAATACCTTTTTTTAAACATATATTTGTATAAGAAATTAATGAATTATGGAAAATCCAACTTCAAAATCGAGTGTAGAAATAACAGAAAACGATAAAAGCGTGAGTACGTTTATTCACCTCTCTACCTTTTTAAAATACTTTTTTCCTTTTGGAAATTTTGTAGGTCCGCTATTATTATGGACCATTAATAAGGAAAGAAATTTTGTAGATGAGCATGGAAAGCAAGCTTTAAATTTTCAGTTAAGTGTATTAGTTTACACGTTAGTAATTGGGTTGGTATGCCTCCCCTTCTTTATCATTTTTGCTTCAGACTTTATAGCATTAGTAGATAGTATAGAACATAATGTGGAGCGCATCCATTTTTCAGAAATTAAAAATAGTGTAGGATACGCTATCTTATTCTTTATAGTAGTTTTATTGCTACTTGGACTTTTTATCTTAGAACTTTACGCAGTAATAATGGCCAGTATGGCTGCGGCTAAAGGGAAATTATACAAGTATCCTATTTGCATACAATTCATCAAAACAAATCCAGCAGCGCTGGAACAAAATCAATCAAAAAATGAGCACGATAGTTAAATTAGTAATGGGTTTAGTAATGAGTATATTGGGCAATAATGCTCAAGAAACTAACTTAGAAATTACAACAAAAGAGGCTATTAAATGTAATGAAACATATGAAGCATTTCATCAATACTTATTGAATAAAGATGAAAACTTAGACGAGTTGACTTACAAAATAGACCAAACAATGTAAAAAAGAAATTATGAAAATTGAAAACACAAAAGCACAAATGCGT
>CAYGMB010000325.1:0-2650 GCA_964350765.1 uncultured Flavobacteriaceae bacterium | reverse complement strand
AACTACTTTAAAATGAGAGTTGTTTTTTCTATCCTCAAGTTCTTCTCCAAAACAAAAAATAATTGTCATATCATTATTTAAAGCAGCATTAACTTTCTCTGCTAATAATTGATTGGTCTCTCCAAAATAGGCACGACGCTCACTATGTCCTAATATAACTGTGGACACGCCTACGCTTTTTAACATTCCAGCAGAGACTTCTCCTGTAAAAGCACCATTAGGAGATTGGTGCATGTTTTGCGCAATTACCTCTATAGGATGTTCTTTTAATGAAGTAAATGCCGAAAACAGATTGGTAAATGTAGGCGCAACCATTACAGAAACTGCCTCTGGAATTACTTGCATTTTTAGTTTATTCAATAAATTTTCGGTTTCAGAAATAGTATTGTTCATTTTCCAGTTACCAGCTACAATTTTTTTTCTCATAATTCAATCTTCAAATGAATTTGTAAAATTAGTTTTCTATTCAGTTTTTATAAAGTTATAGAATTTACTGTGTTCTTATTTTTGGGTCTAGCCAAGCGTATATAACATCGACTAGGATATTTATTACTATAAATAAAGAAGCTATTACAATAACCGCTCCCATTATAATAGGCAAATCTAACGTATTTAAAGCATCTACTATTTCTTTTCCTAATCCATTCCAACCAAAAATATACTCTACAAATACAGCTCCTGCTAGCATTGAAGCAAACCAACCCGAAATGGCTGTTACTACAGGATTAAGTGAATTTTTAAGGGCGTGCTTTCTAATAATTGTAGAAAAAGATAGTCCTTTGGCTTGAGCGGTTCTTATATAATCCTGACTTAATACCTCAAGTAAAGAGTTACGCATTAATTGGCTTACTACTGCAAGGGGACGAATTCCTAGAACTATAGCTGGAAGAATTAGATTTTTCCATTGGATATAACTTCCTTCTCCAAAATCATCTACTTCATATAGGCTTCCTGTCATATTTAGGCCTGTATATTCTTTTAAAACAAAACCAAATATCCAAGCAAAAATAATCGCACTAAAAAAGGAAGGTACACTCATTCCAAAAGTACTTATTAGCTGTATAAATTTATCAATCCAACCATCCTTAAATACAACCGACACAATACCTAATAAAACCCCTAAAAGCATAGCAATACAAATTGCAGAAATAGCCAATACAAATGTATTGGGTAATGTTTCGGCAATAACACTTGTAACTTTTTTTCCGTTTTTCTGAAAAGACTCACGCAAGTACTTATTTTCTGAGAGAAATGTATAATCCTCCTTATTAGTACTATGAAAAGAAACTGGTGACAGATCATTAATGTACTGTAAATATTGAATCCCTATAGGTTTGTCAAAACCATATTTCTTCTTTACAATGGCAATTTGCTCTGCATTTTCATTTTGACCTAACATCATACGCGCAGGATCACCTGGAAGAATTGTAAACAATAGGAATATTACAGTCACAACACCAATAAGAGTTAGTAAAGCATATCCTAATTTTGCAAGTACATACTTTACCATATACTACTCTAGTTTTAAATCTTCAGCATCATTCCAATGCAGTTTTTGTAGTATAGTTCCTTTAGAAAGTTCTAGTATTCCGGGATTACTTCTAACTATGGTTTTAAGTGTTGTTTCATCACAGAAATAAAATTCAAAATTAAGATTTTCTGCATTGACGATTGTACCTGTGATTTCTGGCGAGGAGGCAGAAAGCCCAATTACTTTGTATCCTTTTGCTATAGCTGCATCTGTAACAGTTTTAATTGAAGTATACCCTTCTCTTTCGGTATTACCCATACTGTAAGCAATAACTACAATTAAGTTTTCTTCATTAAGAAACTCTGTTGTATGGTCTTCTCCATCTTTCTCCATACTAAAATCATGTATAGGTGGTTCGTAGCCTTTTTGGATTTCGGTAGTTTCTACTCCAATAAATTCTCCTTCTACACTTGGGTAATCTCCATTGGTAGTTACTATTTTTTCTTCACCATTTACATTAAACTTCCAGTTGTATTCAAAAATTGCTTTTGGTGCATTTTCAGGGACTTCCATTCCTTTTGTAATATTTGCTCCAATCTTGTAAGGTCTAAAATCAACATATGGAAGATGCTGTAAAACTTGATAAGTCACGAACAAACAAAATATAAAACTCAAAAAAACAATAATGCTTCTTGCTCTTTTTGTAAAGAAAGGTTGTATGTAGTGTTTGCCAAAAAATAATATTAAAATTAAAATAAGTAATACAACATCTTTCCAGAAGGACTCCCATGGAGTTAGTTTAAGTGCATCACCAAAACAACCGCAATCTGTGACTTTGTTGAAGTAGGCTGAGTAAAAGGTAAGAAATGTAAAAAATACAATCATACCTAGAAGGCTCCATAAAGTAAATTTTTTGGCATATCCCAAAATAAGCATCACACCGAGTAATACTTCATAAATCACTACAAAAATTGCAATTATTAAAGCATAGGGAGCTAAAAATTCAAGATTAAGTACATCTGGAGCAAAATAATCTTTTAATTTAAATGAAAAACCAACGGGATCATTAAGCTTTATGAGTCCACTTATAATAAAAAATATTCCAACAAAAATTCTACTTACTCCTACTAATACTTTCATAATGGTTATTCTTTATTTAAATGAATAAGTGCAAAAACT
>CAYGMB010000324.1:0-2654 GCA_964350765.1 uncultured Flavobacteriaceae bacterium | reverse complement strand
CTTCGCAAGGCCCTTTACAATTACCCAAATGGTATTCTAAACAGACTTTATATTTTCCATTATTTATTTTTTCCTGAGATAGATCGTAAGTACATGTCCTAAGCTGGTAAAGTTCTCTAATAAGATCCAAAAGCACATGTACTGTTTTTACCGAAGTATAAGGCCCATAGTACTCTGAGCCATCTTTTATAAGATTACGAGTGAGAAATATTCGAGAGAAGCGCTCTTTTTTGATACAAATCCACGGATATGTCTTATCATCTTTGAGCATGACATTAAACCGGGGCAAATATTTTTTAATTAGATTGTTTTCTAGTAACAGAGCGTCTGTTTCTGTTTCGACAACAATATGTTTTATTGTATGAATTTTCTTTACAAGAACCTTAGTTTTATAGTTATCATGATTTTTTGTAAAATAAGAAGAGACTCTTTTTTTTAAATTTTTTGCTTTTCCTACATAAAGTAATGTACCATTTTTATCATAATATTGATATACTCCAGGACTGGTAGGTAATATTTTAATTTGTATGTTTAAAGTAGCTTCTTGCATATTCTAATGGTAAAGTTAAGAGTTTACCTCAATTGTAATACAAATATTAGGAGTTTAAATTTTTGTTAATTACGATTAGCGTTATGGTTTTCTATTTAAATAGAGAAGATGTAATACAATGCTTATTGATTTTTACTACATTAGTAGCCAATATCAATCGTATCTTTTGGAGAAAGAAAAGAAAATAATTGGCAGAATTGATAAAGTGGATTTTCCTCTTTTAGAGCTAAAAGGTATCGATGCCAAAATCGATACAGGGGCATATACTTCATCTATTCATTGTATCGATATAAGGGAGGTCGATCAAACATTACAATGCAGCCTTCTTGACACAACGCATTCAGAATATAATGGCAAAAGATTTACATTCAAAAATTATGACATTACTGCAGTAAAAAGTAGTAATGGGAAAGTAGAAGTACGATTTGCTATTAGAACAAAAATTATTGTATTTGATAAAACGTATCCTATAACCCTCACATTATCTTCTCGTGATGATATGCGTTTTCCGGTATTGATTGGGCGCAAATTTTTAAGCGGTAAGTTTATAGTTGACCCTCAATTAGAAAATCAGTCTTATAATAGAAAATTGTAATGAACATTAAAATCTTATCTCGTGGTGCGAGCTTGTATTCTACTAACGCCTTGGTTCAAGCAGCAGTAAAGCGCAAGCATAATGTACAGGTAATAGATCCCTTAAATTGTGATATCGTAATAGAAAAGAAAAAACCAGAGATTTATTATAGAGGTAAAAAATTAGATCATGTAGATGCTGTGATCCCCAGAATCGGGGCTTCTATAACATTTTATGGTACCGCTGTAGTTAGACAGTTCGAAATGATGAATGTATTTACTACAGTACAGTCTCAAGCGTTAGTGCAATCCAGAGATAAATTAAGAAGCTTACAAATATTATCCAAAGCAGGATTGGGGCTTCCTAAAACAGTATTTACCAATTATTCTAAAGATGTCTCTGAGGTAATTTCACATGTTGGAGGGGCTCCCTTAATTATTAAATTATTAGAAGGTACTCAGGGATTAGGAGTTGTATTGGCCGAAACTAAAACAGCTGCAGAATCTGTATTAGAAGCTTTTAATGGATTACAAGCTCGTGTAGTTGTTCAGGAGTATATCAAAGAAGCTAAAGGAGCTGATATTAGAGCTCTTGTTGTAGATGGTCAAGTCGTGGGGGCTATGAAAAGGCAAGGAAAAGAAGGTGAGTTTCGATCTAATTTACATAGAGGAGGAAGTGCGTCTATTATTACACTAAGTGATGAAGAGGAAAATGCTGCTATAAAAGCAGTTAGAGCGTTGAAATTGGGAGTTGCAGGTGTAGACATGTTACAGAGTTCTAGAGGCCCTCTTATTCTCGAAGTTAATTCTTCTCCGGGATTAGAAGGTATTGAATCTGCAACGGGGAAAGATATTGCAAAATCAATTATTCGTTTTATTGAGAAGAGTATTTAATATGGCAAAAGTGAAAGAAACACACATGTTAAATATACTTGGGGAAGAAGTGCCGTTGGGTGCTAGTAAGATTATAAATTTTAATATAGCCAAGTTATATACTTCTACTAAAGTAGAAATACCTATAATTATAGAAAGATCAAAAAAACCAGGTCCTACTGTACTTATTACAGCAGGAATTCATGGAGATGAAATCAATGGAGTAGAAATAGTGAGACAAATCATTGCAAGAAAAATCAATAAGCCTGCAAAAGGTAGTATCATATGTATTCCTGTGCTTAATGTATTTGGTTTTTTAAGCATGAATCGTTTTTTTCCTGATGGACGAGATCTTAATCGGGTTTTTCCGGGAACTAAAAACGGATCTCTGGCCAGTCGTTTTGCTTATCAGTTTATTAATGAGATTTTGCCAGCTGCAGATTTTTGTTTAGATTTTCATACTGGAGGAGCCAGTAGATTTAATGCTCCACATATTAGAGTGGACCCTAAAAATGAAAGATTGATAGCATTAGCAAAAATTTTTAACGCTCCATTTACTCTTTTATCTAAAAACATGGAAGGTTCATATCGAGCTACTTGTACCAAGAAAAAAAAAGACATATTGTTGTTTGAAGGAGGAAAATCTCAAAATAGTAGT
>CAYGMB010000323.1:0-2667 GCA_964350765.1 uncultured Flavobacteriaceae bacterium | reverse complement strand
AATCAATCTAGCTAAAAAGCATTATCCTGATCTTAATATGCTGTTTCACTGATATTTGTATATTCATGGTTATTGTAGGTGAAATATAAGTGAATTTTCAAGGTTAATCCCTGCTATTTATCCTATATTCTGATTTGCCAAAAATACTCTTTAATAATGATTAATGCAATTCCTGCTTCAATACAGTTTTAATTTCATAATAAATAATGTTAACCATATTGAAAAATATTCATTAATTAGCATGGAAGAAGAACTAAAAAGATTTTCAGAGAAATGTCAACAAAGAGGTTTGACAAAGTTAGCTAAAGCAGTATTAA
The DNA here is from genome assembly GCA_964350765.1 of uncultured Flavobacteriaceae bacterium. Taxonomy (GTDB): domain Bacteria; phylum Bacteroidota; class Bacteroidia; order Flavobacteriales; family Flavobacteriaceae; genus CAYGMB01. Next base: position 2,350 of record CAYGMB010000323.1, on the reverse strand, counting down.
GCTGGGATATTACTTCGAATAATATTGAGGATAAAAACCAGTCAAATTAACATTTGAAGGCGATTTAATAAGGCAAAACTCTTAAAAAAGGAATTGACAAACGGAGTATTCTATAAGCTACATAAGCCACTAAAATACCAAGCACATACCACATCCATTTAGGTATTTTTGTTTCGGTAATAGTAACCACCTCACGCTGCTTTTCTGAGTGTTTTAAAATCTCTTTTACTTTGGTACTGACTATACTGTCGATATTGACTTCTACAACCAAGTTGCCTTGATCGTTTTTTATAGTTGCTTTTACTTCTCCAGTTTGTATTTCTTGATATATTGGTGTTAATATAGAATCTTTGCAAGGCTGCTCAATTATGGTTATACTTTTAGTTGGTAGTTGGATTACTTTTGCTTCGTGTTTGATTATGGTATCGTTTACAGAATAATCCTTTACCACCGTCTCTTTTGGTTTGCAGTTCATAAACAGTATTTAAAACCATAATAAGGCTGCTTTATTCATGTATCTAAATCTTAAAAAGTTTTCTATACCCTAATAGTCTTGATTTTGGGTACATTGAAATATTAACTTCATTTTTTTGATTTCCACCTAAACAGTAGATATGTGTATCGTTTTCATTTATATAGATACCTACATGGCCTTGCCATCCTTTTGGATTACCTCTTGAAAATACCACTATACAGCCTAACCTTGGAGATTTTAGTTCTCCTCCTGTTTTTAACCACGATCTAGCGGTTAATTCATGGCTTCTTACATACCCATTTTTTTTAGCTAAGTAATTTATAAAGGTAGAACACCAAGGGGTTTCATCGTCATTTATATAACCAAAACCGATGTAATCTAACATATCAAGAATTACTTGCTCATGTTGCTGACCTACGATTTCTTTCAATCCGTAAAATCTTAAAGCATGATGTAAAATATCGCTATGCATATCAATAGATTTAAAAACCACCACCATTTACCTAACTTATAAGGCACTCCAAATAACTCTCCTTTACTTACATAAAAGAAGCTCTGACCAATTCCCAACCCTACAACTGGGTTAAATATCAACTGGCGAAGATTAAAGAAACTGACAATAGAAAGAAGTAAAACCCATTCAAAGCCATGTATAGCAATAGCAAAGCCAACGCCAATAAAGGTAGATGTAATAGCATGGTTAAAATGCCATTTTTTACGTCGTTTAGTATCATCTTTAATTTCTTCATGCTCACCTATTTCAGTTCTTAATTTAGCCAACTCTATTTCTGTAATTGAATTACCTACATCTCCTTTACCATCAAAGAATTGAGCAATAGTATAAACAATATATACAATTATCTCCACCATATCAATTGACTATAATCTATCTTAAATAGCCACGACAAAGCGATAATTAAAGCTACCACTACAAAAGTGATGATAAAAGACTTCGGCATCCTCTTTATACTATACTTGCTCATTTTAAAAGGTCTTTAGGGGTTTTCGCTTTTTTGTAAACGGCATAGCCTGTAATGGCTGCTAATAGAAATCCAAATCCATATTGGTATAAACCACTATCAATACCAAATAGTGCCAATACGGTTGCTCCTATAAATCCTACTGCTAATGCGGCTACAAAAGCATAAAAACACGGTAAAAATTGTGCTCTTGTCATTTTATTGAGTCTTTAAATTCGTTAAATATTACTTGCATTTCTTCTGTTAAAAATTCTTCATGTTCTACTAATCCCCCATTAGACCTTACTATTCTAGGGTAGTTTTTAATTTTTTCTCTGAAATTGTAATGATTAGGGTGTAGCACTCTTAAAGTAGAGTCTAGCTTCTCTAATCTTTTTAAAATTTCTAGTGATATATGTTTATTCTCGTTGGCTAACCTCTTGTTATCTTCGCTCAACTCATTGCTTTGATAGGCTGTTACCGCTGTACGATTGATAATATCACTTCTAATTTCTAAAGTACTGTCTATGTTTCTTCTCCATTCTCGCCACTCGTTACCAGTCTGTTTAATCCCCCAAACAGTTTTAGCTAAAGTATCTACACCATTTTTCAACTCATAAGCATCTCCACTGTTAAGCTTAGAGTCGTTAATCTTTTTAGCAGCAGATATTACTTCGTGCTTTTGCGTTGGACTATCGAACGTGTTGGTTCTTAAATCCACTATAAAAGTTATTATTAGACCTCCTAGGGTTAATAATAAGCCAATGGTTATCTTTTGTCCTTTAATCACTGTCCAAGGCATCTTTTAACTTTTAATGTGTCGCCAGCTCGACTACGCTTTCAATTTTACTTTACTTGGTCGCTACTATTGTCACTGATTAAAATGATTTAAACTATCTTTTTGTATGACTATCAC
>CAYGMB010000322.1:0-2673 GCA_964350765.1 uncultured Flavobacteriaceae bacterium | reverse complement strand
ACTCCAAAGCCACTATAATCTATCCCATCTATCCATTGTCCATTCTCAAAAAGGTTGTCACCAACATTTGCGATGTTTATAAATGCGTTAATGTGGTTTTTTTTCACAATCTCATAATCTAATACGAGACTGGACTTTAAGTAGGTGTCTCCGTTTAAGCTTAGCGCTTCATATCCATAAAAAGGTATAATATTATTTAATTGCTTAAACCCATAACCTCCTAGAGAAAAATCTAATGAAGTTGTTGCCTCGTTACCAATTTTAAATCCTCCCTCTGAAGAGATAACAGTTGAAAATTTATTTGAAAAAGAGTAGGCATAACTTGCTTTTGCTTTTGCTATTGAAAACTCATCGAAGTCTTTATTTATTCCATTTGCAAATAAGTAGAGGTGAAAATCACCTTCAAAATAAATACCATTATTCGGGAAAAATTTATTGTCAAATGTGTCGTACTTTAAGTATCCAAAGGCACTATAATAATCTGTGTCTTCAAAAATTGTTCTTGGAAGATTATCCTCATCTATGCCAATTGTTTCGGACAATTGTCTCAGCCATTTATGCTCAACACCTATGCCTAATAAAAAACTACGTCTAAATAGAGTTTCTACATACAATTGATTGGTAAGATCTGTATATTCAAGGTCTATCCTGTTAATTTGAGTGTTAGAGTTCTCTATAAACTCACTAGAATTAAAAGGTATATCCTTATCAAAAAAACTAAATTCTGAATTAAACCCAATACTCCAATAATATCCCTTATCTATAAAATAATTAAAGTCGTAACGTATGTTGTCTCCAATAATAAAATCGAATGAAATAATATCGTTATTGGTTAAGACTCTTTTACGAGTTAGGTTTATTAAAGCTGCTGTTCTATATAAATCATCATAATGAACTCCTAACCTTAGCGAAGTGTTAGACTCAGATTCTTTTAAAACAAAATTTACAACATATTTATCTTTCTCAACTTCTGAGAATTGATAATCTATACTTTGAAAGTTACCTGTTGCAGAAAGGTTATTTACACCCAAGTTAAAATCTTTGTAACTCACAAAATCATTAGTTCTAAGTTTAAGTTTCCCTAAAATATAGGAACGAGTATATTTTTCATTACCCTCAATAGTTATATCTGAAATAAACAATTTACTTGCAGTATTAAATACTATTTCTTTTTTGGTTTTACTCTCCTGTTTTCTTGCAATTGCCTCAAGTTTAGCTCTCTGACTATTTGTTTCTTCTTCCCCAGCCTGAATAATTTTTCTTCCTTCATCAAATGAAACTACAGTAAAATCTTCAATATCTGGTTTAATATATATGTCCGTTTTACTAATCTTGTTTTTCATATCGTTAATAGTGCGATAATTATTAATCTGAATTAGCACCTCAAAAGCAGATTTCAAATTCTCTCTTGTGCGTAAACTATCTTGCACGTCTACACCAATAATAACATCCATGCCTTTGGCTTTTAACTCATCCACGGGGTAATTATTTACCACACCGCCATCTATTAATACTTGTTCGTTAATTGTAACAGGACTAAATAGTGATGGTAAGGCACCACTTGCTGATATTGCCCTAGGCAAGTATCCCTTATCTAAAATAAGTTGCTTTCCAGTTTCAACATTAGTAGCTACACAAAAAAACGGAATAGGTAACTTACTAAAATCATCTACATCGTTAACATGAGAGGTTAACTTTGATAGTAAGTTGTACACATTTTGACCCTTAGAGAGTCCAGAGGGGAATCCTATTTTAAAATCATCAAAAGGTAGTGTTAATGCATATCTCTCACTCTCGTCTTTTTCATAAAATGTTTTAGCGCTTCTAGGAATTTCATCTTGTATTAAAGAACTAAACTCTAACTGGTTAAAAATAGAATCTAATTCTCTAGCATTATACCCAGAAGCATAAAGGGCGCCAATAATGGCTCCCATACTTGTTCCTCCAATGTAATCTACTCTAACTCCAGCATCTTCAATAACTTTTAACGCCCCAATGTGAGCCAAGCCTTTTGCACCACCACCACTTAATACCAAGCCTACTTTTAAATCTTCTTGTTCTTCTTGAGAATAACAAAAATTTCCAATCCATAGAAATAGAAAGGTTAATAAATATGCAGCATATAATTTTTTAAACATTTAAACCTACTTTTGAAAGTGTGTTATTATTTTTTTTGCTTTACTAGTACCAATAACATTAGCCAATTCATCAAAAGATGCTCCTTTAATTCTTTTAGTACTTTTAAATTTCTTCAACAGTTCTATTACTGTTTTTTCTCCAATTCCAGGAATGGTTTCTAAAGCTGTATTTAGAGCGTCCTTACTTCTTTTATCTCTGTGAAATGTAATTCCAAACCTATGTGCCTCATTCCGTAGCTGCTGTATAATTTTTAGGGTTTCAGATTTTTTATCTAAATACAACGGAATTGGGTCGTCTGGATAAAACAATTCTTCCAATCTTTTTGCTATACCTATTATCGCTATTTTACCTCTTAACTCTAATTTATCCAAACTTTTAAGAGCAGATGATAATTGTCCCTTTCCTCCATCTATGATGATAAGTTGGGGCAAGGGTTGCTCTTCTTCTTTAAGTCTTTTATATCGTCTATCAACTACTTCTTCCATAGATGCAAAATCATCTGGACCTTCTACAGTTTTAATATCAAACTTTCGA
>CAYGMB010000321.1:0-2677 GCA_964350765.1 uncultured Flavobacteriaceae bacterium | reverse complement strand
AGAAACCATTGAGAATAGTTCCGATTATATTAAAAGTTGGTTAACAGTATTAAAAAATGATAAATCTATGATTTTTAAAGCTGCAAAGCTTGCTCAAAACGCTTTTGAGTATGTAATCAATAAAGAAGTAGTCAAATCAGTTAATTTAGTAGAGGTGGCATAGTGAAAAACTCAGTAATTGTATATATAAAAGGTGGATGTATTCAGGATATAGAAAGCTCCGAAAAAATGAATGTTAGTGTTGTTGATTTTGATACAGACGGTTCTCCAGGAGAAGAATTGCAAAGTGTTTTTTATAAAGATGGTAGAACGCTAAATGCAAAGATAAATTTTCGGTACTCCACTGGTATATAAATTGAAAACATATAATTAAATTTGAAATGAATTAGATTGGATAAAAAAATGAGAATTTGCAAAAGAATTGAAATGGCAACAAAAAATGCGCTTTATGAAGTTAGTTTAGGTGAATTACTTTCTTATAAAAGAAATACGGATGATAATCAGGGCGGTTATAATATTTTTCTGGACGATCAGGAAGCTGATTGGGCAAAAACAAAAACAGAAGCGCAAAAAATTATGCGTGAGTATGTAATTAGTTCGATAGAAACACATGCAGAATTTTCAAGTTTTCACTATACTAATTATTATCAATTACCTAAAAAGATACAATCACAAATTAGAGGTATGTGTTTAAGGGCAAAATAATACTTAGTGAAAGGGTTTAAAATGTCTGATTCTAAAATGGTGCTGGCTTGGTACGAAACTGAAAAAGATTTTCAACAAATAAAGGATGCCAACTCCGATATTAAATTTAATTATGGTCAATGGAAAACATTTTCAGAAGCCGCACTTAGGGAGCACAGGTGTAAAATTTTTATAGTAGATCCCGATACTTTTTTATCATTCATTAAAGCAAACAAACTAATGAATATTTCAAAAGTTCGAGCTGCTTATGTGGCTTCAATGGGGAAGATCCCAAAAGCAGATTTTGACAAGCTTGTTGGTTTAGAATAAACGTTGCGATATTCGCAACGTTTGCTAAATTAAGGTTATGAAAAATATCAACACAGAAGATGAACTAAAAGAAGCAATATCAGAACTGATAAAAGCAAAATATGGTGAACGTGGCGGCTTAATTAAAGTGGCTAACGAACTTGGTTGGGCGAGATCCAAAATCACAAGGCTTCTTGCCAAAAGGGATGATGGGGCAAAAAATTATAATGTTTCTAATTTATCTATAGCCGACACTATTAAAATATTAGACCTATTTAATCACGCTATAGGAATTAAAAATAAATAAAGTGAATTTGCTTAATAATGTGGCTGATTTCATCAGCTTAAAAACGGACTTACTTACGTGGTCCGTTTAAATTAGCACAGCCTTTAACTGGTGCTTTTGATATGCGGAAGATCCGCAAACTCTCTATTTTAACACCGTCATTTTTTCAAACTCTAATAAAATGACATTATTGACCTTTTAAACTTAAAGTACTTTGAAAATCACCGAAACATTAAGTTCTTAATTTTGTGCATAAGATTTTGTCTATGAAAATTGATAACTAGTGCTAATCCATCCATCAACGAATTTGATTTGCTAAGAAACTCCACCATAAATAAAGTCACTTGTATGTGATCAGACCTAGTGGGTTTTATTCAATTATTTTGAACCTAGCCACTTAGCATAAAAGTTCAAGAATATACAAGCCGCTACGCGGTTCAACTTCAAGGTGGATTTAAAGTAACAAAATTTACCGAAGGTATTGATGGAGAAAAGAAAGCTTTCGCTGATGTAGTTATCATTGATAGTTACATAGACAAAGAACAAAAAGAGCACAAAAGAATTGCTTACTTTAAAGCATTCGGTAATGTTGCAGAGCGATTAAACAAAATGCAAAAAGGCGCTCTAATAATCGAAGGTCATTTAGACTCTAGTGAGTTTGAAGGTAAAACAACAACTTTCAATGTTATTGATTACATAGTAGCAACATTTGAGAGTAAAAAATAAAAAAATAAGAGCAGTCTACGGACTGTTCTTTTTTTGCCTACCCGAAAATATTAAATGAGCAGGGCAGCATGGCCGCCCTGATAAAATTAGCACCGGCTTCAGCTAGTGCTTTCTAAATGCGTAGATCCGCAAACTCTCCGACCTGTTCCGTCAGGTCGATCACGTCCCCCATGCCCCCTAATATGTGATGAATTTAAAAACATCAAAATTTGTATAATGCCTTGTGACACAACGCATAGACGTTGTTTTGCACTTGTATAATTACTTTTTTTTCGTATATTTAAGTAGAATTAAAAGAGAAGAAAGGTCGGTATGAAAAAGTTAAGAATATACTTTTTGTTTTATATTCTTGTTATGGAATTTGTTAAGTAAAACTATACAGTTAAAAGGCGTTTTAAATGAAAAGAAATCCAACTCCAATTCACCCAGGCAAAATTCTTGAGGAAGAGTTTTTAGTTCCATTAGGGTTGTCAATCAACACTTTAGCATCGTCAATTTCAATAGATGACAAAACCTTAACTGATGTTGTTTCATGTAAAAAAAGTGTCAATGCAGAGTTAGATTTTTTGTTAGCTAATTATTTTAAACTTTCAGTTGGGTACTGGCTTTCAATACAACAAAAACATGATAAAGATTTTTAATGATAATTGGGTGATGTAAAGTTTCAAGTAG
>CAYGMB010000320.1:0-2677 GCA_964350765.1 uncultured Flavobacteriaceae bacterium | reverse complement strand
AAATTACCATTATCCGAAGTCATTGGCTGGTGACCAGCTTCTGTAAGATCTTGAATAGATAACCTTCGATGCGCGAGGTAAACTTTAGATTTTTTTACTGTAACCTCTTCCAAACCTTCATCATCTGGACCTCTATGTTTAATCAAATTTAAATCGTCCTTCGTTATCCTATAATTAACTGAACCTAAAATTCCACACATAATTATTATCTAAATATTTGATGAAGCCAATAAATATGGTACTACTGCCCATCTCAAATGATTTGAATTTCTCTTTTTATTTAAAACATCTATTGTACTATATATATCATTTCCTTTCATAAAGAATTCTTTAATTTTAATATCTAATTCTATGGCATTAGTTTTATCGTTTAGTAAAAATTGTAAGTTTAACATCTCAGCATTATCATATCACTCATATTTAACTAAGGATGGCTTATTTGAAACTGCAAACCTTTTATAAAGACCATCTTTAGAATTGTAGAAATTATTATTCAAATAAGTATAAGCTTTTTTAACAATTTTATCAGAAGAAATAAGACTATAAATTTTGTTTGTTTTAATTATATTCTTCAAAATAAAGCAACTGTGAAAACAATCAATAAAACTATTATTATCATGAGGTGTGTAAAACCAACTTCCATCATCATTTTGAACAGATACTATAAAATTATATATTTTTGTTACTTTGTTTACTAGATATTTTCGCTTGTTTGGAAAAAAAGGTATTAGCAATGCATACATATACATAATATAAGAATTAGCATTTGTAACCACTCTATCTTTTTTAGCTGCATAAGACAAAGCTAAAATGGTATCATTTTCAATCATTATTTTCAAATCTTTCTCTAAAAATTCTAGAACGCTTTTGATTGGCGCAATAAGGCTCTGTTCTTTGGTTATATTATAATAATTAATTAATGCTTCAAGAGCATAGGGTGTGTGTGTGCTAAATGGTGTGTTTTTATTATAAATATCATTGGCAGAGTAAACCCATGTAAAATTTAAACCCCAACAATAGCCGTGGTATTCTTTACAATAATTATTTAAAAGCCAATCAATATGGTTTCTTGCAAAACTTAGAAACTCTTTTTTATTCGTTCTATGAAAAATATTCATTAAAGCTAAGGCTGCTTGTGCGCGAACTATAGGGTATTCTTGTTGATTATATCCTATCCTAACTTTATTATTCCAATAAAAATCAATTAAATTAATTAACCCTGCTGGAACCAATCCTAAAAACTTATTTTTATAAAATAAGTTTTTAGAGATTAGTCCAATTCTTGTCTTCCATATATCATATGGGTCTGGTGTTATTAAATCCTCTTTGCAGAGATATCTTTTAGAGAGGTTTACAATTATCTTGTTTTCCATTAAGTATCCAACATCAAATTCAACAATCTATTAGCAACAGCATCACTTAATAATTTTTGTTTTGCATAATTAAAATTAAACTGTGAGAATTGTTTTCTTACCATAACATCCGAAATTAAGATATCTAATTTGGATTCAATTCCTTCAACACTTTTTGGCTTTACAAAATACCCCATCTTATTCTCCTGCAAAAATCCTTTTAACCCTCCAACTGGTGTGGTAAGAATTGGCAGTCCAAACGCCATTGCCTCAAGTACAGAAATGGGAAGCCCTTCGCTGTAACTGGGTAAACAATATATATGGCTTTTCTCAAAAAGGCCAATCTTATTATCACCTTCTACATAACCATATAGTTTAATATTTGGGCAATTTTTTACTCGTTCTTCTACAGAGTCAAAATCTGAGCCATCACCTGCTATTATTAAATTAATGTTTTTATTTTTTTTATATACATTTTTGAAAGCTTCTATTAATTCAAAAATCCCTTTTTCTTTAATAATTCTGGCTAAACACAAGATAATTACAGCCTCATTTATATTTAATAAATTATTTTTTTCTTTAATTGAAAAGTTAGCAATTAAACTGGCTTCAACAGCAGTAGTTTCAACAACGACCTTACCATAATAACCCCAAGTTTCAATTTTATCTTTAAAAGTTTCAGAAAGAACAATTATTTTCTCAGCCTTTCCAAAAGTGTTCATAAATAAATTTCTATAAAAACTATCTACTTGTTTTTCAAAATCAGTGTCCCATCCATGAAAAAACACAATAAAAGGAATTTGTTTTCTTTTCAATTGATAGGCAAATGCAGCATCTCTAAAAAAGCTGTTAAAACCCAAGGAAGGGTTTATAACAACTTTAGTCCATTGCTTCTTTATTCTTTTTCTTAAATTATTCTGATCCAAAAACATTCCCAAAACATTCCTTCCTCGACCTCCAATTTCTAAATATTCAAGGTAAATACCTTTTGCTTTTTTCAATTCAGGAATAATTGAGCGCCAATATGAACTAACACCTCCTTGGACTTTTAAATTCGGCGTAACTATGAGTATATTTTTTCTCAATTACTTTTCTTTTTATTTATGTTCTTTAGATCTCCTTTTACGCAAGTTATATAATCGATAAATTATATCAACAACAATTTTTTTCTATAGTATAAAGTAAGTTATAGCTTAACACTTTTTTTAGATATATTCACATTTATAATCAAAAATACATTTATACTATACTTTCATAAAAATTTAAAAATTTTTCTCCCATATAATCAATAGTAAAACCATTTTCGATAATTTCTCTACCCTTCT
>CAYGMB010000319.1:0-2689 GCA_964350765.1 uncultured Flavobacteriaceae bacterium | reverse complement strand
AGATTTTATATCGTAAAAAGTTATGTTTTGGCGGTTTAAAATTTCAGCTAGATGAGAGGTGTTTGCAGCATCTTTTTCGTCACCAAAAACAATGGCTTTACCATTTTTTTTAGCAGCTTCTTCATGTGCAGAGTTTATCGCATAGTACTCATTGTATTTTTCTTTTGCAAAAGCTGCTTCTTTTTCTCTATTGGTGTTCTCATATAGGTCTACTAAAAGTCCGTAAGCAATTTCAACGTCGTATGTAAGGGAATCTTTTTTTGCTAGTTCTAGAGCTTTTTTTATGTAAGTTTCAGCAAGGTCGTAAGATTTGTTTTCTATGTAGTATTCTCCTTTTAAATTATGTAATGCAATTCTCGTTGTTGTATTATTTATAGAACCTTCAATCTGGTTGGCAACAACTAAATATGAAAACCCATCTTGGTAGTTTTTATTTTCAAAATGAGTAAGTATAGTGTTGAAATATGCCTTTAGAAGATTTATTGAATCTTTTGTTCTAGAAAAAATCTCTATAGATTTTTCGTGGAATCTTTTAGCTTTTTTCGGGTTATTCTCAATTAGAAAACTATAATTTGCCGCATCCATATAATATAATCCAATAACAGTATCATTGCTAGACTCAAGGGCATAGCCTCTTGCCTTGTCAAAACTTTCTTTGGCAGATACTGTGTCCATTAGATTTAAGTAATCGTATGCTATTTTTCTATATCCCTGGTGTAAGTATTTTGGTTCGTTAATTTCTAATGCAACTTTTAAGGCTTTAATACTGTAATCGATAGAATTTACGAGGTTTCCTTGATTGTAAAAGATATCCGAACTGTCTTCGTAATTTTTAAACAGCTGCTTTTTTTGCTTAATATTAATGCCAGAGGTATATTCTTGTCCAATAGCAAAAGTAGAAACGCAAACTAACAACAAGTTTAAAAAGTATTTCATCTTGTTAGATAAATTATATCATGTAATTACAGTTAAAATTGGGGATAAGTAAAGTATATTTCTATTTAATCTTAGAATTATAACTTTGAGCAGTTGTAAATATAACTTTTCCTACAAAACCTTACAATATGTTTAAAAGTAAATTACCTAAAATAGAACAAAGTATTTTTTCAGTAATGAGTAGTATGGCAAATAAGTATGGTGCCGTAAATCTCTCTCAAGGCTTTCCTAATTTCCCAGTAGATAAACAATTAATATCATATGTTAATAATGCTATGGAAGAGGGTTACAACCAATATGCTCCTATGGCTGGAGATATAAAATTAAGAGAAATCATTTCGCGTAAAATTGAAAAACTTTATACAAGAAAATATAATCCAGCGACCGAAATAACAATTACTGCTGGTGCTACACAAGCTATATTTACGGCTATAAGTGCTGTAATAGGTAAAGATGATGAAGTGATTTTGTTTACGCCAGCTTACGATTGTTATGAACCTGCTATAAAATTAATGGGCGGTTTGCCTAAAGCAATTCAACTTAAAGCACCAGAATACAAACCCAATTGGCAGCGAGTAGAGGCAACTATTACCTCTAAAACGAAAATGATTATTATAAACACCCCTCATAATCCTAGCGGTGTAATTTTTTCTGAAAGTGACATGTTACAACTGCAAACCATTGCAGAAAAGCATAACCTCATTGTTTTAAGTGATGAGGTATACGAGCATATTATTTTTGATGGAGTAAAACATCAAAGCGCAGCACGGTTTTCATTGCTAAGCCAACGAACTTTTATAACAGCCTCTTTCGGGAAGACGTTTCATACTACAGGGTGGAAAATGGGGTATTGTGTAGCACCAGAATTGTTGATGAAAGAATTTCAAAAAGTACATCAATACAATGTTTTTTGTGTAAATCATCCTTTTCAAAAAGCACTTGCAATTTATCTTGAAAACGAGAATAATTACCTTAAACTCCCCAATTTTTACCAAAATAAGCGAGATTTTTTTCTTGAAAAAATAAAAGATTCACGATTTAAAGTAATCCCGTCACAAGGCACTTATTTTCAGTTATTAGATTTTTCTGAAATCTCTAAAGAACCTGATATTCAATTTGCTAAGAGACTCACTAAAGAAAATAAAATCGCTACAATACCTACATCCGTTTTTAATAAAGATAATGAAGACTTTAAGCAAATACGAGTATGCTTTGCCAAAAATGAAGAAACCTTACTAAAAGCTACTACTATCTTAAATTCTATATAAAACTAGGTATCTTATCTTGTTATTGTTGGTTTGGAGTAGTAACTTTACTCAACAAAAATTTATTGGTGTCGAGATAAACCTCGAAACCCATTTTATAACCACTAAAGACTTCTAAGTCTATTTCTAGTGAAGTTATAATTTTTTAATGAAAGACTATGAGCCAGAAATTATTTAATGCAATTAGAAATGAAGATGTAGAAACGTTAGATAACTTACTTGCTAACGATCCAAGCTTAGTAACTATAAAAGACACTAGAGGCTCAACTCCTTTATTGCTGGCAACCTATTATGGATATATGCCTATTGCAGAAACTATTTTAAAACATCCTCAAGATATTAATGCCAAAGATGCTTCTGGTAATACCGCTTTAATGGGAGTTTGTTTTAAAGGATTTATAGAAATTGCTCGTTTATTAATTAGCAATGGAGCAGATGTAAATGAAACAAATTTTAATGGTGGGACAGCATTAATTTTTGCAGCTACA
>CAYGMB010000318.1:0-2701 GCA_964350765.1 uncultured Flavobacteriaceae bacterium | reverse complement strand
TGTTGTAGTTATATTGACATTTAGTGTTGAGTGTAGTGGTATATTGGTTTGTATTTAGTTTTTTAAAAGGTTTTATTTATTCTTTTTTGCATTGCCCAAAAAAGAAACAAAAAACGCTAGTCTTACGGTTCTTATTTACCCATTATTTCCTCACTACTGAAAAAATTTATTTTTTCTAAACGTAGTTTCAGAAAATGGGTCCCAAAGTCGAACCGTAGGACATTAGTAATACCGTTATAATTCTTAAACCTTTTCTTAAGGGGTTTTAAAAAAAAGAAGAAGTTGAATTCTTTTATATAGGTTCTATTCCTCTGAAGGTTTTATTTATTCTTTTTTGCATTGCCCAAAAAGGAAACAAAAAATGCTAGTCTTACGGTTCTTGTTTGGTCTGAAAATTAATTATATTTTCAATAACTCCCTCCATTGTGTGGTGTAACGCGAGCTTCTTTCTTTTTTAATAAGCTCCCACTCGTCCATTCGAGTTCCAATCATGGCTGAAGCAACACTTGTTTTACCGTACTTACTATTAATACGATCTAGCGTTTCAGTAAGTTTTTTACTACTCTCTCGCTGAGGCATAAATAAGTTTCCTTGTACATACTCCTGTGGGATAATTCCGAAGAGATTAACACCTACTTTTTTATACCGATAACCCTTTTTATAAATTTTGTGGAGTGCCTTACGTGCTTCAGTAATAAGTGCAAAGGTGTTGTTAGTAGGTATAGGCATTGTAGCCGTACAACTATTAGCATACTGTTTGTCTACATCACTATGGTAGTTAGTGGTAACAAACACATGTATGTAACTCGCACAAGATTTTTGAGCACGTAGTACCTCTGCCACTTCTGTTACATAATATGCGCAGACTTCTTCAATTCGTTCTAAGTCTTCCAGTTTTTGACCAAAAGATTTTGCTGTACCTATTGCTTTTTTGGGTTTTGGCATAGTCATAAACTCTAAGCAGGACTCCCCATTGAGTTCTTTCCAGAGCCGCTCCCCTACTACGGTCATTTCCTTTCGCACCCATGCAATAGGTAGTTTTGAAAAATCGAATGCTGTGTGTACACCAATGTTTTGTAATCGTTGCACATGTTTACGGCCCAATCCCCAGACATCTTTGGTCTGTGCCCATTGCAAAGACTCCGTTTGTTTTTGAGGCGTATCCATCACGTACACATGTTGGTGCTTGGATACTTTTTTAGAAATCTTATTGGCTAGTTTTGCTAGTACCTTAGTTGGTGCAATCCCAACACCCACGGGTAACCCGGTGTATTTGTAAATGGTTTCTTTAATAGTGTGTCCGTATTCCTCTAGGTTTTTGTATTTCATCCCTGATATGTCAATAAAAGCTTCGTCGATGCTATACACCTCAACATTAGGCGAAAACTGACCTAAAATATTCATAACACGCTGTGACATCTCACCATACAAGGTATAATTTGAAGAAAAAAAAGTAACCTTGTTTTTAATAAGTACGTCCTTAATTTTAAACACAGGCTCAAACATGGGGATATGTGTAAGGTTTTTGGCTTCTTTATTTGCCGCAATAATGCAACCGTCATTATTACTCAGCACAACAACCGGTTTTCCCCATAAATCGGGTCTAAACACTTGCTCACACGAAGCGTAAAAACTATTGCAATCTATCATTGCTATCATTCTACTTCCTATGGATTATATAGGTAATTACACCCCAAACTGTTATTTCTTCTTGTATTTCTTTTGAAATTGTAAGCAGTACAAAGGCTCCGTCTTTGATGGCTAACACAAGACTTCCCTTTCTAGGTGTTATTGAACGGTCAACAAGTAATACGTCTCCTTTAAAAACAGTAAATTGTTTCCAATCGTTGGTTGTAATTCTCACAAAAAAAGTAGCATCTTTTGTAAAAACAAGCTCTTTGTTTAAGTCGATAGGAGCCTCGAGGTAATGTGTAGCCGCACTAGGAAAACCCGTTTGTTTAGAGACTTCGGGCGCATGCCTATTGGCACTCCGTTGTATTTTTCCTTGTACATCAATTTCCATATTTCAAAAATATGGAATAATTCCAATAAAAAGGATTATTTCCATTAAAAATTATTCACAACACATTGAAAAGAAAATTACATTTGTGTAAGAAACAAAAGCTATGGAAAGTATAAGTGTTTTTGACATGCTTAGCATAGGCGTTGGCCCTTCAAGTTCGCACACCTTAGGGCCTTGGCGTGCTGCAAAAATGTGGATAGAGCGACTACAGCGCGAGGAGCGTTTTACAATGGTGGCATCTGTCTCGGTAGACTTGTACGGTTCCTTATCGCTTACAGGAAAAGGTCACGCGACAGATGTGGCTGTGCTAATGGGATTACTAGGTACCGATCCTGTAACATTTCCTATTGAAGATATTCAGAAAAAGGTAGATGAAGTTAAAAGCACCAATACACTACTTTTAAATCTTGAAAAGCCTATTCCTTTTGTTTTTGAAGAAGCCATTACTTTTCATAGAAAATTTTTAGAGTTTCATCCTAACGGAATTACATTTAGAGCTACCCTACGTAATGGTAAAAAAGTCTCACAAACCTATTATTCTATAGGCGGTGGATTTGTAATTCAAAAAGAGCGAAAAAGAAAAAAACGGCAGTTAGAAAAGTTTAATCACTTTCCATTTGCTGTTGAATCTGGCACCGAGTTATTAACGCATTGTACTGCGGAAGGAATTTCTATTAG
>CAYGMB010000317.1:0-2735 GCA_964350765.1 uncultured Flavobacteriaceae bacterium | reverse complement strand
ACATAAACAGGGTTATTTGATTGGTTAGTGAAGAAAATAAATATTGAGAATAGTAACGCTGCTATGGAAAGTAGAAGAGGTAATTTTTTCATATAATGGTTAGTGAAGTTTTGTAATGATGCAGTAAATCTATTTTAATTCGTTTTTTTTGAACAAAAACATATGTTAACATTTTGTTAAAATTTAATATTCAAATTTTTAGAAATCAATCAAATAGTATTTTTATCGTATGAAGTTATCAAAGAAATCCAAAGCCTATACCCTCCAGGAAATGCTTCTCGTGCTGGCAATTTTAGGGATATTGATAAGTCTTGCCCTGCCTTTATTCCTGCCTTTGATCGCTAAAACAAAATCTACAGAGGCACAGACACAGTTAAAGTATATTTCCAATTTACAAACACAGTATAGGTATTTGAACTCCAAATACTCCATGGAGTTCAATGAAATCGATTTTATTGCCCCAAAGACAGTAAATAACGGGGGCACGGCAAACTACCGTTATGAAGTGATTGCCTCCTCTACCAATTCCTTTAAGGCAAGAGCGGAAGCCGTAGTGGACTTTGACGGGGATGGGATCTTTAATGTATGGGAGATCGATGAGAACGGAAAACCCATAGAAGTCATAAAGGATTGATCGGTGTATTTATAAAGATTGCCCTGCTCTCCATCCTTGTCTGGATTACGGTACAGGATGTCAAACACAGGGAGGTTTGGAACTATCATTTTATTTTATTTGGTGCTATGGGCACTTTTTTATTTTATAGCCATTCCCTTTCCATCAATTTTTATCTGTTGTCAATCTTGGTGAATGTATTGTTGGTATCCCTTATCCTGTTGCTAACAAAAATCGTTATGAAGTATATTTTTAAAAGGGAAAATCATTATTTGGGCCTAGGCGATGTCTTTTTCTTTTTTGCTTTTGCACTCTCATTTCCCACACTAACCTTCATTAATTTCTTCGTGTTCGCTATTTTGTTTACTTTCGTTTTGCATCTTTTAATAAAGAAAAAGCATGCAAACAATCATAAAACGATACCCCTTGCTGGTTTTATGTCGATTTTTTTAATTGGTATCTATCTTAGCTATTGGCTTGGAAAATACCCATCAATATATGTGCTTTAAATGACCTCTTTTGATATTTCGACCTCTTTAAAACAAATAATAACGGCAAACCAAGCCTTTACTTATCGTATTGTGCCGATTGAACAAAAGGATGATATTACTGTGTTTAAGACAGATTCAAATACTATCGATGCTTTAGAAAAAGAACTTAATGTTATTCTAGGGTTTAAGGTAAATTTAGAAAAAGAAACACCTGAGAATATTCAATCCTATCTTTCTTATAATTACCGAAGGCAAACACAAGCTTCTCAAGAAATTTCAAAGTCAAAATTTTTAGAACAATTATTAGAAACAGCTAAAGAATTTAATAGTAGTGATATTCATATAGAGCCCTATGAAAAAAAATGCCGAGTACGTTTTCGACTGGACGGGAAATTAAAAGAGCAATACGAAATACCATTAGAGCAATACCCGCAGCTCGTTAATAAGATAAAGATTGAAGCTGGATTGGATATCTCTCAAAAAAGATTATCGCAGGACGGAAGGATTACGGTAAAAGGAATGTTGGAGGATTTTGATATTCGTGTGTCCACCATGCCAACGCTCCATGGGGAAAAAGTTGTATTACGAATTTTAAAAAGGGATGCAGAGGGCGTGCAACTTTCTGAACTTGGTTTTACCGAGAGAGAGTTGCAGTTGTATATGGAAGGAGTAAAAATGCCCAATGGTATTGTACTTATTTCAGGACCTACCGGATCTGGAAAAACCACAACACTATATGGCACCCTAAAATTACTTAATAAAGAAGAATCAAATATTCTTACGATTGAAGACCCAATTGAATACACCTTAGATGGCATCAATCAAGTACAGTTAAAAGAAGATATAGGTCTAGACTTCCCTAAAGCCATGCGTACCTTCTTACGACAGGATCCGGATATCATCATGGTCGGAGAGATTAGGGATGAGAAAACCGCCAATATGGCAATCAAGGCTGCCCTTACGGGCCACTTGGTGCTTTCTACCATCCATACCAACTCTGCGTGGGGCACCATCTCAAGATTGATAGATATGGGAGTTCCCTCTTATTTGTTAGCCAGTACATTGAACACAAGTGTTGCCCAAAGACTGGTTAGAAAACTTTGTTCCTCTTGTAAAGAAGAAAGTGTCCCAAATAAAAAACTGTTTCCAGAACGTTTTTCAGAATACAAATCCATTACAAGGCATTTTGAAGCTGTTGGGTGCAATGACTGTTATTATACTGGATACAGAGGAAGAAAAGCGATTTATGAAATCATCCCTATTACACCAGAGCTTCAATTGGCTATAAAACAGAATGATTTAGAAATAGATGATTATCTTGCCAAACAAAATTTAAAAAGTTTAAAAGCAAATGCAATCAACATGATTCAGGAGGGGGTAACCTCTATTGATGAAGTGTATGCGTTACTTGCAAATTGATATTGTACACATGAGAAAAGAAGTATTGAGTTTTTTTATGATTCTGTTTTTTGTATGTATTGCTAAAGGGCAAGAACTAAATAAAAGAGTTTTTAGTATTCAGAACCAATTTGAAGTTTTAAAAATAGAAACCCCTGGCCTGGAAGAAAGTCTTAACATAAATATTACCCAGACAACTTTGGGAAATTTTTTACTGGCAATCTCAAAAGTAC
>CAYGMB010000316.1:0-2741 GCA_964350765.1 uncultured Flavobacteriaceae bacterium | reverse complement strand
AGTTAACTCAAACAAGTCTTTTTTGAGTTGCATTATTTTTTCGGAAGTAGAGATAGTATCACTTTTCATGCAAAACAGTAAAGACTGTAAGCGCTCTTTTTCACTATTAGCTCGTTTTGCTAACAAAGAGCGCTCTTCTTTTTTGTACTGTTCTATTGACTCTTCTTGTAGTACTGAAAGTGTTAATTTTACCAATTCATTATTTTCTTTTAAAAACTGTGGTTTATATACTTTGCTATTCCCTTCAAAACTTTGTTGATCAAAATCTATAGCTCTTATTCTATATTGAATTCTATCAAAATCATTGGTTAAAACCATTACATAATTGTAGGCACGCATATCTCCCAAAAGCCTAATGAAACAACGTTCATTAAATTTTACAAACTCCTTTGCTATTTCTCTTTTATCTCTTTCTGAACAAAATTGAAGATGATTTTCAATAAAGTCATCTCCAGGTATTCCAGAGATGTGTTCTTCAATCAAAGAGTTTCCGTGTACAAGAAAATTAATGTGGTTAGGAGAAAGTAAATGTTCCAGTTCTAGTCCATAAATTCTAGAAGCATCAGCTTTTTTGATGTATAAAAATATATAGTTGTCGTTTAATATATTTCTAACTTTTACTCTAAAGGGTTTTGTGTTTCCGAAGGTGCAAAAGTCTATACTATCTATAGAGAGATAAGGTAAAAGGCTATCGCTACCATTACTGTGTAAGATGGAATACATTCTTTTTAAACTGAATTCTATTTCCTCTCGTTCACTTTCAGAATAATACACGTTTATCCATAATGTATCATTTCCTTGCGCATCATAAATTACTACAGAACCTTGAAATCGCAATAAATCATCATAGTAAATAGGAATTTTAATAGTCCTACCGTGCTCTGTTAGGTACTCAAGTAATTTTTCTGAGATATCAAAAGCAGGTTTTTTTTTTGAAATAAGTTTTCGCATAGATCTTGGTAAATATGTATAAAGATAATCTAAGTTAGATATTTTATTAGTGCCACTCAAAAAGTTAAAATTCTCTTAAACAAATTATAAAACTGTCACAAGCTCAGGTTCTACATGTCTATATTTATATAGACATCAATCAATCTAACCTAATCAATAATGAAATTTTCAAAAAACGCTGTAATAGCATTTTTCTTTTTTAGCTATTACATTACATTTTCTCAAACTGAAAGTTCTCAAGACAACCAAATAACTGAATACCCTAAAAGGAGCTACACGACAACTTCAGTAACAAATCTTGAACCTATAAAAATAGACGGAGTATTAGATGAAGCTGCTTGGAATGCGGTAGAGTGGACATCCAATTACACTCAATTTCAACCTGACAATGGAGCAGCTCCTACGGAGCAAACCAAAATGAAAATTGTATACGATGAGAAAAACTTGTACGTAGCTTTTAAATGTTACCAAGCAGATCCAAATACTATTGAGAAACGGATGGGACGTCGTGATGATTTCCCTGGAGATTGGGTTGAGATAAACATAGATAGTTACGGAGATGAGCGAACAGGATTTTCGTTTACAGCTTCTGCTTCGGGAGTTAAGGGAGACGAGTTTATCTCAAATAATGGAAATTTTGATGGTAGTTGGAACCCTATTTGGTATTTGGACACAAAAATAGATGATGATGGTTGGACTGCAGAAATGCGTATCCCACTTAGTCAGCTACGGTTTGGAAATGACGATGAGCAAGTTTGGGGGATACAATCAACTAGAAGATATTTTAGAAATGAAGAGCGTTCTACGTGGCAACAGTTGCCTGCCAATCCACCTGGATGGGTAAGTTCTTTTGGTGAGCTACGCGGAATAAAAGGATTAAAACCTCAAAAACAATTAGAGATACAGCCTTATACTGTGGGTCAATTGGATACTTATGAAGAAGAACCAGGAAACCCTTTTAGAGATGGGAACGATGCTAGGCTAACAGGTGGATTGGATGCTAAGATTGGAATTACTAATGATTTAACCCTAGATTTAACTATTAATCCCGACTTTGGACAAGTCGATGCAGACCCTGGAGCAGTTGCTCTAGATGGCTTTGAAATCTTTTTCCAAGAGCGAAGGCCGTTTTTTGTAGAGAACAAGAGTGTGTTTGATTTTAATGTAGGAGGAGGCTCTGATAATTTATTTTTTTCTAGACGTATTGGTCGTAGTCCTCAAGGTTCGGCTTTTGGAGCTACTACTGTTTTTGTGGATCAACCCAATAATAGTACTATACTAGGTGCGGCAAAATTTAGTGGTAAGACTCAAAATGGGTGGACATTGGGAGTGCTGGAGAGTGTTACTGCAAAAGAATTTGCAGATGTAATTAATACAGATGGTAGTGAAACTGAAACGGTGGTAGAACCACTTACTAATTATTTTGTGGGTCGAGTTCAAAAGGATTTTAACGATAACAATAGCTATATAGGTGGCATTTTTACAGCGACACATAGAAATATGGAAGATAATCTCCAGTTTTTACACTCACATGCTTATTCTGGTGGATTAGATGTATTGCATAATTGGAAAGACCGAAAGTATTATGTTACGGGAAAATTTAATGTAAGTCATGTTAGGGGTAGTAAGGAAGCTATTGAAGCAACACAGCGATCTATTCAGCATTTGTTTGGTCGTCCCGATGCTACTCATCTTGAAGTTGACCCAAATCGAACTTCACTAACAGGAACAGGAGGTAATTTTGAAATAGGAAAAGGAGGTGGAGGTAATTGGCGTTATGGAACGGGCGG
>CAYGMB010000315.1:0-2753 GCA_964350765.1 uncultured Flavobacteriaceae bacterium | reverse complement strand
TAGTGGGGCATAATGCTGGTATGAATCTTTCAGATTCTTACAGTTATACTTTTAATTGGTATATAATGTTTACGGTATTAGTAGTGGTTTGTTTACTTTCGCTATGGCTTTATAAAATGCTTAAAAATTCATCTGAGTACTCAGAATATTAAATATATTATGAAAAATTACTTTTTACTTTTTATCTTTTTCGGAATAATTTCTTGTGGAGATTCTTCAGAAAAACAAGTAAAACAACTACCCGATAAAGCTTCCTATAAAAAAGGGCAAACAGTTGCTATTACTATACCTATTGAAAAACCAAAACTAGATAGCACAAGGTATAATGTTGCTTTTTTAATTATGGATGGTGTATATAATACGGAACTTACTGCTCCGTACGATATTTTTCAGCATACTATTTTTAGAAAGGGCATTAAGGCTATGAATGTTTTTACAGTTGCGAACACTAATGAACCCATCACCTCTTTTGAAGGTATAAGAATGCTTCCAGATTATAATTATTTACAAGATGAGTTACCTAAAATAGATATTTTAGTGGTACCAAGTGCAGAACACCATCTGGACACAGACCTAGAGGACCAAAAGATGATTAATTTTATTAAAAAAGTAGATGGAGAGGCACAATTTATAACCTCTCATTGTGATGGTGCCTTTGTTCTTGCCAAGGCTGGTTTACTTGACAACTTTGTATCTACTACCTTCCCTAGTGATGTAGATGCTATGAGAACTATGTTCCCAGAACTTGATATTAGAAAAGAAGTACTCTTTGTGCATGATGGTAAATATATTACCTCAGCAGGAGGCGCAAAAAGCTTTGAAGCTGCTCTATATCTCTGTGAATATCTGTATGGAAAAGAAATTGCGCAATCTTTAGCAACAGGACTTGTTATAGATTGGAAGCTAGAAGATGTGCCACATTTAATTATCAAAAACTAATTGGCTGGTACTACTTCATTATCAGCAATGACATGAGAAAGTACTATTTGAGTTTTTGTCTCTCCAAAAACTATAAGTTGATCTATAAACTGTTCCAAATGTTTTTGATTCTTTAAAACCACCTCCATAACTATATTTTCATTACCAGTAATTCGGTAACAGTTTAAAACTTCGTTATAGGTTTTTACAGTAGATAAAAAAGGTTTTAATTTCCCCATAAAAGCCCGCAAAGTTATAATAGCTTTTAGTTGATATCCCACCCCAAAAGGAGAAACAATAGTCTTATAACCATTAATTAAACCTATATCCTCCATTTTTTTTATACGCTCACCTACGGCAGGTGAACTCATACCTATTCTACGCCCTATCTCTGAGTTAGACATACGTGCATTTTCCTGCAAGCATTTTAAAATTTTTCTATTTAAGTTATCTAGCATATTAATTATAAGATTTATTCAAAATTAAGATAAATTTTAAAGTAAATAACTGTTATTACCTAAATATTTATTGCATTATGGTGTGCTTACTTACTAAATTTGAGTAAAAAAGAAAAAGAAAATTTTAACTGTAATGTTACCTACAATACCGCATCAGTTACCGCAATCCCCTATTTATCAAAAGGCTATGGAGATATTTAATCTCTCTAGAAGCATTTCTACGTATTTAATAGAAGATTTAGCACCTCTAGACGAAAACGGCGCCGAAAACTCCCACATTTATTTTACAGGAGATATCGTACAACAATCTGTTTCTCTTGTTCCAGAAATCTTAAAGGCAGAAAGACAAACCTTTTCTGAAGAAAAACATAAGTATGCTGCCTCTGTTTCTAGATTAACCAATAGTCTATATAAAAACTGTGAACGACTAGAGACTTCTAATAGTAATGGTAAAGAGTTTATTTCGATTTTAAGAAACGAACTTAAAAAGTTTAGAAAACTACAACGTAATTGGATGCTAACGTTATAGATTATTTATTGTTTGATAATTTTAAATGTCTTATTTAATTTATCACTCTCAAATGATAAAAAGTATATCCCTTGATTTAATTTTACCACATTAATTGTATTAGAATTACCACTCATTACTACTTCTCCCAAAACAGAATATAATGTATATTTTGAGTTACTAAAAATGTAGGGAGCTTCAATATATATAGTTTCAGAAACAGGGTTTGGAAATACTTTGATAGATTTTAAGTCTTGTGTAGTTTCATTAATAGCAAGGTTGCAATCTAATTGATTAATAAATGTCCAAATGGCATCATTTAGTAAATATGGTACAGGTATATTTTCTGGAGCTTCACCCATGCGAATCCAAACCATATTCTTTGAAGGGATTACATTTACGAATTGACCATTGGCTCCCATACCAGAAATCATGTCATCTGGTGCATTAGGGTTAAAGCTACCACTAAATACCGTCTGGCTATTTGGAATCATATAGCTATCCTTACCATTGAGCCACCATAGGTAACCATAAGCTTCATTAAAGTCCTGCGATGTATTCACCATATCATTAAAATAATTTACATCTGTTATTAGTGGTATCCCATCCCAGTTTCCATCGTTTAATACAAGAAGACCAAACCTAGCCATGCTTCTTGCAGTACTAAAAAAAACTCTATTATATTCAACAGGAATAAATGCTCCATCCATTCCTGTAGGTGTTAAAATTTTTTGTGCTAAGTATTGATTAAAATTTACTCCAGCAGCATTTTCAACTACATTGGTAAGTAAGGTATAAGGTGCATTATGATACGCCCAGCGAGAACCGGAATCTGAAAGAAACTCTAAACAAGTTGGGTCTGTACAAGT
>CAYGMB010000314.1:0-2779 GCA_964350765.1 uncultured Flavobacteriaceae bacterium | reverse complement strand
AATATCTTCACTAAGCTCTTCTATATAATCTTTTCCTTTTTCAAGAGTAATTATCATATTTTCTTTTTTTGTTTTTTCTCTAGCGATTATAAAAAAAGAAGCAATATAGGTTCCTATTAAAGTGCCAACTATCGCAGAGGCAAAGTATTGAATAAAAAATATATTTATGGGCGTTACAAAACTTACAATTGCAGCTCCTATTACAAAAAATAGAGTAACCCAAACTAGTCGAATTAGAAAATTTTGTTGATGTAAAAATCCTTTTGTTTCACCAGGTTGCATTTGGAGTTTTTTTGCATGTGTTAGCTTATTAAAAAAACGATACACACTATTATTTTTGGACTCTCGCCAATAAACAACAATCCCAAAAAGAATGGCTAAAATAAATACTATAATTTCTAGTGTCATACGCTAAAATTTTTGTTATTGTCTAAGATACAGTTTATTACCCACTCTTGGTAACTAGGTCGCCACGATACATATGTTTCATAAAATTTGTCTTTATCAAACCAGTATAAATGTAAGGGGTCTACAGGCATAATTTTACTTAACAACTTCCATAGTAATTCTTTTTGTTCTTCTGTAGAATGCGGTTGGTGTAATGCCTTAAAGTATGTTTTGTTTACAACCGTTGTAAACTGTAAATCACGTTCTACAATCACTCGCTGAAAATAGTGTTCTACACAAGAAATTTGTTTTTGTGTTTCGGCATCTAGTGTGTTTACGTATTTTTTAAAAAGAAAAGGGCTATCTAAGATTTCTTTTAATGGATGCTCTGTCTCCTTTAAGTGTCTTGTAAATAAATGATTTTTTATACGTTGGTAGCGCTTTGTTTTTGAAGCCTTTTTAAAATCATTAATAATAATATAATGGTCTGTAAGAGTATCTAGTAACTCATCGTGCTCAATATGAAATAATAGTACATCATGAACTGCGTCTTTTATAGCTTTATTAAAAGTTTCTTTAGACTCAAAAATTAAAATATCTTTTACAAAATCGCGTAAAATAAAAACCCCTCCAAAAGCTTTTGTATAAAAAGAACTAACATTAAGTGTTAATGGCTCCAATTGCAACTTACGTTTTCTTAAATCTCCATAGGTCTTTGCAGAATCCAAAAGTTGAGAATGTAATTTTGTATTAATAAAATTGTTGCCTTTATTAAACTCTTTAATAAGCGCTAATTGCTCCCCTTGTGTTTTATCAATATCATTTAATAACTTAAAGCTAAACTCAATTTTTTTGTAACGCAGTAAATCTAGTGGGTTGTAATAGGTGTCAATATTTTGATCCAATAAAACACAAATTCCAGAATCTTTTGTAATATCTTTTATTTCTCGTTTATAAGCGACAAAAACTGTTCGCATTACGTCCCTATCAAAACTATGAAAAGGCATATGTACTGGTCTTGCTTCTTGATCTGGAGAAATGATTATAGCATTGGCGTTTGCCTCACCAATATTTAAGTAATAATTGTCATTTTTCTCTTCGGCAATTTCTGGACTCCAACCCATTGCATCAATAGAAAAGGAGGTGAGTTTAGTTTCTTTAACTCCAAGCATTGCAAGACAACCGTTATAGCGTTTTGCTAACGAACCCGTAACGAGTACTAACTCATCACCATATAATTTTGCTGCTTTTAGTTTGTCCATGTTTATCCTTCAAAATGCTTCCTAGCTTCCATTTGAACATTCATTTCATGAATACGTTGGTCTACTTTTCTCTTAAAATCGGTATCTGCAATAGTGGCCACATTATCAAGATAGCGTACTACCTCTTGCCTTCTTATGTCTGAGAAGTTTAAGCCTTTCATATTCTCTTTCATTAATTGCTGAAGCATTTTAAACTTGGTGTCATAATCTTTTTTGAAATATAAGTCGGCATCTTCAAACCAGTCTTTTGGTAAATCAAAATCTGTTAACCGAAGCGATATAGCACTTTGTATATTTCTAATATCTCTTGAAGAGAAAAAAGGAAATGCTTTTTGGATACCTTTATACAATTCAGCATAAAACAAATGCTCATCGTCTTTATGCTTCTTTTCGGTTTGTTTAAATATTTCTAATACACGTTCTTCGGTAGGCTTGTCTGCCTGTTGTAAAATATCTCCCAGATTTTTAGCAAGTCCTTGTTCAGATAAAAAAGTATAATCTGAAGGGTTCTTCATGTTTACAAAATTAGGCATGGTGTCTTCAAAACTACGCCACCATAAATAATCTTGATCTACAAAATCTGGAATGGTACGAGCACCGTCTATTTTAAAACGTCCTTGCACTCTAGAAATAACAGCTTTATCAAGCATCTCTGGTAAGTTAGTAAATAACCCAATAGAGCTATTTCCATAGTTTACAGCATATGCTCCTTCTGTATAGCGTAAAAACACACCTATTACTTCTTTTACACCTGCTGAGACCCCTTGCTGAGTACGCTCTTGTAAATTGTTTTCGGCATCATCAATAGGAGCAAATATAAGTTTATTAGGATCTTGCATAGGTTTCATCCATTGCACCATTTTCTCGGCAGAACCTCCTTGAAAGGTAGATATTAAGGTGTCTGGCATAGGGTGAAATAAAAATGGAATATCTAAGTGATCGCAATGCTCCTTAAGCTTGGTTGCTATGGCAGCAATTAACATACTTTTTCCTGTTCCAGGAATCCCGTACCCCATAAAAACTGGCATAAAACCTCCCAACTCCTGAAATGGATTTTTCTTGGCTTCAAAATCGTAGCTTAGCATACGCTCTGTTAATCTCCTAGCAAAATGCTTTGCGTCACGATTACC
>CAYGMB010000313.1:0-2782 GCA_964350765.1 uncultured Flavobacteriaceae bacterium | reverse complement strand
GCCAACGGGAGTTGATGTAGCGTGAGCATTAATATAATCTATGTTATTTGCTTCTAAATTTGCTTGCTTCAATGCTTTATTCATTGCTTTAGCAGGGCCGTTAACATTAGGTGTAGAAATATGTTCACCATTTGATGAAAATCCATAACCAATAATTTCAGCTAAAATAGGAGCGCCTCGTTTTACGGCCGATTCGTAACTTTCTACAACCAAAGTTGCTCCGCCGCCACTAGGAACGAGTCCATCACGATTTTTGTCGAAAGGGCGTGAGGCTTTAGAAGGGTTTTCAAGGTTAGTAGAAAATACGCCTAGACCATCGAAACTTCCCATGGCCAGCTCATTAATTTCTTGAGCACCACCACAAACGATACAATCTTGGAGTCCACTTTTTATAAGTTGATATGCCATACCAATGGCATGCGAGCCGCTGGCACAAGCAGCGCTTATTGTAAAGTTGATACCTGTTAATTTAAAAATGGTAGAAAGGTTCATGGTAATAGTAGAATTCATTCCTTTAAAAATGGAACCAGATCCTACTAAGGTTGTGTCTTTTTTCTCTCTTATTTTATCGACAGATTCTATTACAGATTTAGCTGTGCTATCGTTTCCATAAAGTATGCCTACTTCATTATTATCGAAGAAATCTTGAGTTAATTTTGCGTTATTTAATGCTTCAATAGTCGCCATATAGGCATAAGCTCCTTCCTCTCCTAAACTTACACGTTGTCTTCGTGTTAAATGCTTTTTTAGATCAGGTTCTTCAACCATACCCGTTAAACAAGAACGGTAACCAAAAGCCTCTCTTTTTTCATCAAAAACTATTCCCGATGTGCCGTTGTATAGAGATGTTTTAACTTCCTCTAAATTCTTGCCTATGCAGGAGTATATCCCCATTCCCGTAATAACAACTCTATTCATTTTTGTATGTTGTTTATGAGTAAATGCCTCCATTAATATTTATAACTTCACCAGTGATATATGAAGATTTTTCTGAGGCTAAAAAAGAGACTAAATGTGCAACTTCTTCAGGATTACCAAAGCGATTTGCAGGCACTAGTTTTTTTAATTCTTTTTCATTTAAATCTTCAGTCATATCTGTTTTCTTGGGCTAAAGCTTTTGTTGCTGCAATAACAGCCCCTTTTGCGGCCGAATAATTTGTTTGACCAGGGGTTCCTTTTAACCCAGATAGTGAAACAATATTTATTATACGACCATATTTATTAATTAATAATTTTTGGATTAAGTGGTTAGTAACGTTAAAGAAGCCATTAAGACTTGTGTTTATGACATTATTCCAATCGTCTGGTTTCATCCACATAAATAAACCATCTTTAGTTATTCCTGCGTTGTTTACGATTACTTCTATTATGGCATTTTTATTGTTTTCTTGCCATGTATCTAATGCGATAATAACTTCTGAATTATTTGAAACGTTGAAAGGTAACAGTTCTCCTTTTCCTCCATTGTTTTCGACTTCCTTTAGAGTGTCTAAGGCTGCTTCTTTATTACTGTTGTAATTTATTAATATCTGATAGTTAGATTCCTTCGCAAGTTGAATACAAATTGCTTTTCCTATTCCTCTAGACCCTCCTGTTACTAAAGCGTATTTCTTTGTTATTGTTTTTTTTTCCATCTTCTGTTGATGAAGCTTTTAGTCCTTTATTTCTACAAAAATATTTGTATTACTATATTGTTTATTTCCTAAAAAAGTGCCCTCACTTGTCAAGAATCCCCATTTGTTATTTTGTTTTACCATAGCTAATGTACCTATAAAACCTTTAGTTTTTCTATTTAAGGAGAAGCTTGGAGTAATGAGAAATTTAGCAGGAATTACCATTTCTCCTTGTTTATTAATAAATCCCCATTGTACAGTACCATATGGTTTTACTGGGGCTAATTCAATTTCTTTACCAAAAAGTTCGGCATCATTAAATTGCGGTTCAATCACATATTTGCCTGTTGTGTTGATATATCCCCAATTTTTACCATCGTAAACGGGCGCAATTTCATTAACAAAATGTCTGGCTACTTTAAATGTAGGTTCTATAACCCATTCGCCATTTGTGTTAATATATCCAACATTTTTTTTAACCCTAGCCATTGTTAAATTACTATCTTCTCTAAAATCCCATATTTTAGATGCATCTTTTATTTCAATAGTTTTGTTTTCTGTTATCAGCATAAACACATTTCCTTGTCTTGCTTGTACCGTATTATTGGTTAAGGTTCCTATTTCGTCGTAAATTGTTGGAATATATTCATTACCGTTAATATCAATTATTCCCCATTTTTCATTAAGTTTAACTTTAGCGTAGCCATTAATAAAAGGTTTAATTAAATGGTATTTAGGCTCTAGTATTATTTCTCCTTTTGTATTAATTAGACCTAATAAGCTTTCAGATCTAAAATAGGCAATACCTTCTTTGTTAAAATTATAGTATTGCATATTACTTTTAGGTTCAATTACTATTTCGTCAGATACATTAATAAAATATTTCTCTTTATTTTTTTTCACTAAGGCTAAACCACATACAAAACTTTCAGCATCCTCAAATTGAGGCTCTATAATCCATTTCCCTTCTGTATTAATGTAGCCCCATTTTTTATCTTTTTTAGCAGGAGCTAAACCGTTTTCTGAAAAATCCTTTGCTTTTTTGAATTGTGGTTCAACAAGATACTCTCCAGAGTCATTTATATATCCGAAACGATTATTTTTAATAACTAAAGCAACTTTTTGAGCATTAATGTTTAAAATACTAAATAGTAATAGGTAAAAAAGAA
>CAYGMB010000312.1:0-2786 GCA_964350765.1 uncultured Flavobacteriaceae bacterium | reverse complement strand
CATACGTTTAATACTGTATTTGCTCATTAGTCCTTGAATTTTATAGGTTTGTAAATAATCAGATAGTAGATTATCGCAACCACTAACACGTAAAAAAGACTATCCCAGCCCCTTTCAATTTTGTAATTGAAGCCAAAATTTAGAATTCCAGCCAATACAACGCCTGTTATCATTGTTAAGAATACTACTTTAATCCACTTTGGCAATGCTTTTAATTTTTCCATTTTAATCTATTTTTTCGTTTAATAATTTTTCTAAAGCGTGTAATACTTTTTTTTGTGTTTCTTTCATTTCGTAAACAGTCCTTTTATTGAGCAAATCCAAAGAATCCCTTTTACGCTGTTTTACAGCTTCAAGACTATCTTTTCTTATTTTTTGCTGTTTAAAATTCCTAAATTCTGTATCTAAATTTGTTACTGTTTTAACTAACGTTTTTGCTTCTAGTTCCGAGAAAAACGCATTTTCTAAATGTATTTCGGCTTTCTCCTTAATCTTAGAAGTGGAGTGCGCTCTACTTTCTAAATTGTTAATTTTTTGCCCAAAAGAAACTGCAATCCCTAGAGAAGTAATACACAAACCTATTATAGCCATTAAGTTTATTTTTTGTTTAGTAGGTTGTGTCATTTTATGCTACTTTCTTATTTACCACCCCTTTTACTAATCCTGCTAAGGCAATTCCTGTAATAAAAAACGCCCCTCTATTATCGCCAATATCTAAACCAAACGATTTTTTAATTACTTCCGCTAACTGTGGCTCAACTTCTATGATTAACGCCACCATTGTTAATACAAATGTTGCCCATAACCACCTTTTCCAGTTCTCTTTAAAATGAATTGTGATTTTAAAAGTTCCCTCTTTAATTGATTTTTGAGCGTTAAATGCCGAGAATAACAATATCCCTGCAATTCCTAATCCTATTTTTATGATGAAATCTAAACTCATAGCGTTTTAAATGTTTTTATATCTGAATTAATTTTATTACCAAATACATCTTCTGTATAAACTATATACTCGTAAGTTGTATTACTTTTTAAAGGCTTATCATAAATAACCAAATCCTTTCCTATTGTGGTTTGTAACCAATCAACTGTTCCCTGCTCTCTAAATTTTATGTACAAATATTCCGCAGTATTGTTTAGGCTTATTTCTAGTTCAATTTTAGAATTGGTTAACTCTCTAGTTTCAATACCCTCTACTTTAAATTGTACGCTAGGCTTGACTTCTTTTTCAAATTCTACCCTAAACCTATAAGGCGGAATAATATAAATAGGTGTGTTTGGGTCTTGTTTAAAAAACTCAAAAGTATCTCCCTGTGCCTTTGCCATTGAAGTTCTATTTACACCTTGCTTATCGCCTTGTATAGCATACCAATAACCCTCTCTAACTACGTTTTGACCGTAAGAAAATAGTGTTGTGAAAAATAATATGTATAGTATTTTATTCATTAAATGTTAGTTAACGTAGCATTATTATATCATCTACTATTGCTGTATCTGTAACGGGTTGTACGTATAAAATAGGACTGCTTATATTTGTAAATGTTAAAGGTGTTCCAGAATAATTATACCAAGACGAACCTCCTACTCTAATTCTTACCCCTCCTGAAACTTCTGTTAGGCTTACCGTAACATCATCTCCTATTTGAGCGTTTGTTGTTTGGTACGTCATGTAAGCGTATGCAGAATTATCGTAACTTAATTGCCCTGAATCAACTGTAAACCCAGTCCCTAAAGTCCAATCATCACTACCATTTTCAAAATTACCATTCAGCACTAAATTGGGGTCAGGGTCAGGGTCAGGAGAAACTAAATAAGGTATTCCATCCCATATCTCTACATCATCTACCCAGTGTTCAATAGGTAGTGTACCGCCACCATAAATTTGTGCTACAAATATATATTTTAAAGGTTCTTCATTTGTATCTACCATTTGAACATCCTTTTTGCTAACCACTTTCACACCATTTATTTTTATCCATGCCTCACCTGTGTTATCACTTCTATACTTAATGTAAACCTCAAACTTAAACCACTCTCCTTTTGGTAATGAGATTTTAGGTTGGTCTCTCCAAAGTACAGTATAACTACCACTTGGGTTCGTATTGCAATCAAATCTTAGATACTCCTCACCTCCCCAATTATAGGCTTCAAAAGTTATTCTTGTTCCATCGTCAGAACCAGTATCATAATTTTGTGTTTTTGTTTCCCACAATGTTCTCCAATCTCCATCATTATCTAAAAAATCTGCATCTAACTTTTGCCAATAACTCATGTAAAATTCATCAGGTTCTGTTACAATGTTATTAAACTGCCAAGGTGCTTGCGTAGCCCCTACGGTTGTATTCACTCTTTGATGTAGTACAGTTGTTGAGCTTCCTGTGTGACCAGTTGTTGTTACTAATTCAGCATCTATTCTTGATGGCACACCTCCATCAATAGTATGTATGCCATTGTTTGTCGTACCCATACCTAATTGACCATCAGTAGGAAAGGTATATCCTAATGAAGAACCAGAGAATTTTTGATACCCCCCAATTCTACTTCCTAAAGCTACCGTTCCTTCAAAATCTGTTTTAAACAATAATGAAGCTTCGTTATTTTCTTGCTCACTATCCATAGCAACCGCACCTATTGTGGTAGTTCCATCTCTTTCTTTTCTATTGTAGTCATATTCTACACCGAATATTTTAGAGACTACTTGTAAAGAGCCTTGTGGTACGTATGCGCTTGTGAAATTAGGGTTAATTGCAATATTTCCAGTAGAGCCAATTAGAGAGTCATCCCAA
>CAYGMB010000311.1:0-2787 GCA_964350765.1 uncultured Flavobacteriaceae bacterium | reverse complement strand
GCCTCAACAAAAGAAGCATTAGGATGATTACATACCTCTTTAAACTTTTCTACAGCATCTCCTATAAAAACTACTTTATTATTTTCTAGGTATTTTGAAAAGGATGTTTTGTCTAGAATTTCAGCTTTTGTGTCTCGTATTCTTTTTTTATCAGAATCAAAAACCGCGCTATAAACTTCCATTCTTCTTGCATCTAGCATAGAAACAATAGTTGCATTTTCAGAAACTTGTTGCGCTAGAATATCCAAAGTTTCTACACCTATTAAAGGAATATTTAATGCATAACAAAGCCCTTTTGCAGTTGACACTCCTATTCTAAGACCTGTATAAGATCCTGGACCTTTACTTACAGCGATTGCATCTAGATCTCCTTTATCTATTGAAGCTTGTTTTAATACATCTTCAATAAATACATGTAGGTTTTCAGCATGAGAATAACCTGGGGTTTTATCTTCTTTAAATGCAATAACGCTTCCATTTTCTGAAAGCGTTACTGAACAATTAGTTGTTGCGGTTTCAAGACATAGTATTGTTGCCATTAAGCGTCTTCCTTATCCTTATTATCTTTTTCTTCTTTCTTTTGCTCAACATCATCTCCTGGCTTTAAACTTTTTGTAACTGTATTGTAAGGTCCAGTTATAACTTTATCACCTTCTTGCAGCCCAGTTATTACTTCGATATTCGTATCATCTTGAATTCCTGTTGTTACAACTCTTAATTTTGCTTTACCGTTATTTTCAACAAAAACGCATTCAAATTTTTCTTCTTCAGTAGTATTATCTTTTTTGAAACTTCTTCTTGTGGAAGTAGTGTCGGTTTTGATAACAATAGCACTAATAGGAACACCAACAATATTTTGTTTTTTATTAGTAATTACATCAACGGTTGCCGTCATTCCAGGACGAAATGGAGAATAACTTTCTGGTTTTCCTTCCGTTAGTACCGCATAGGACTCTGGCAATATTCTAACTTTTACTTTAAAGTTTGTTACTTGGTCTGCAGATAGAGCGTTTTCTGCAGAGTTTGCTATTTCAGTAACTATTCCTTTAAATTCTTTCTTTAAATACGCATCTACTTCAACTATTGTGGAGTCTCCTAAAGAAAGCTTTACAATGTCATTTTCATTAACATCAACTTCAACCTCCATGTTGCTTAGATTAGCAACACGAACAATTTCTGTTCCCGCCATTTGAGCAGTACCCACTACTCTTTCACCAAGCTCGACAGAGAGCTTAGAAATAGTACCACTCATAGGGGCATAAATAGAAGTTCTAGAAAGATTATCTCTCGTTTGTTTTACATTTGCAGCGGCACTTTGTACGCTATAGTATGCAGCATCCTTGTTGGCCTTAGCGCTTTCAAACTCCGTTACCGAACGATCCCACTCAGATTTTGAAATCACACCCTTTTCAAATAGTGCTTTATTTCTGTCATAGTTTAATCTTGCATTATTAAGATTAGCTTCTGCCTGTGATAGTTGAGCTCTTACATTTTGTAAACCTGCTTGTGATTGACTAAGCGCTGCTTGTATTAGGTCTGGATTTATTTTCACTAATAAGTCTCCTTTTTCAACTTCTTGTCCTTCCTTTATAGGAAGCTCAATTATTTCTCCAGAAACTTCGGAAGATAGGTTTACTTCAACTTCTGGCTGAATTTTTCCAGTTGCAGCAACAGTTTCAATTATGTCTATTGGTGTAACTTCAGTAATTTCAACAGATTTTGCATCACTATTCCTGCCTATCATTCCTGCTTTTTTAGCAGCTATTAAAGCAATAATTGCAACTACAATTAGAGAAACAATGATGATTAGTGTTCTTTTTTTCATGTCTAAAACTTTAGTTCGGTTGCTGGAATACCAAAGTATAACTCTAGCACCTTGGTTTTAAAAATATAATCGTATTTGGTTCTATTTTCTTCAATTTTGGCATTGTCGTAGCGCAACTTAGATTGACTAAAGTCAAAAGCATTTGTAAGCCCTACATCATATCTATCTTTTGCGTATTGGTACGCTAGTTCTTGAGATTCTAATGCTGCTAATGCTGCCTCATATGCCTTAAGAGCTCCTTTTGCGTCCACATACGCTTGGTACACATTAGACTCTAAGTCTAATTTAGCTTGCTCTAATTGAAATTTAGTCCTCTCTAGATTAATTTTACTCCTTTTCACATTTGCTCTTGCTGCAAACCCATTAAGTATTGGAATATTTAATTGAAATCCATAAGCAATACCATCGTTTTGATATAATTGGTCAATAAATGGATCTGCACCAACTACAACAGTTTGCGTATTAGGAAACTCGCCAATTACAGCTTGTCCAGTTTCTTCAACAACACCAATTTGTTGTGTTATAATAGGATTATCGGGATCTATTTGTGATTGAAAAGAAGTAGCATCTGTGTAACGCGTATCATACCCAAAGAAAGCAGAGAGTGTTGGATAATAACTACCTCTTGCTATTTGCAAATCTTTTTCGGCAAGTTCTACGTTACTTTCAGCAATTTTTACTTCACTACGGTTCTCTTTTGCTGTATTAATAATTTCTGTTACTGGCTTATTTTCTATTCCTTCTTCTATTATATCGTAGCCTTCGTCAACAATATCAAAATTTTCGTAGTCTTCTATGAGTAGTAATTGTGCAAGACTTATTAATGAAATTGTAACAGCATTTTCTGCAACAGCAATTCTTTGTTTTTCACTAGCATTTGTTGCCTGAATCTCTAACAAATCTCCTCTTGGAAGTACTCCAGCATCCACCAAATCATTTGTTCGTTTTATTTGGTCTAGTGT
>CAYGMB010000310.1:0-2788 GCA_964350765.1 uncultured Flavobacteriaceae bacterium | reverse complement strand
ATAGCTTTAACTGCGGTAACAATTGATGAAAACCTTGATATCTTCTTTGAAGCTGGTTTTAATGAAATAATTCCTAAACCATTTAAAACTAATGACTTCTTTGAAAAAATATACAAAACACTTGAAAGTGTTGAAAAAGAGTATAGCGACCTATAAACTATTTGACTTGTAGTTCTTTATTTCTTCTAAAATAGTTTCTTTAAATACATTTTCTTGATTTCTTAGAATCATGGTTTTAATTGGTAAGTAATACAGCGCATATTTTTCAAGTGGTTCTTTCAAGCGCATAAAATCCTTTTCAGTAGTTAGTATAATTTCATTTTTTTTAAGCCTTTCAATTTCTTTTCCGGAGAAATTATGATGATCTGGAAAATGTTCATGCTTAAACTTAAACTCTCTATCCCTTAAAAAATTAACTAGCGGAGTAGGATTTGCAATTCCGGTTACAAGTGTAAAGTCTTTGTCTTGTAGATAATCTAAAGGTAAAGTCTCATAGGTGCCGAATATTTCTGTATCGTAGCTTATTTTCGAAAAATATAATTTTTGTTGTGATTCTAACTGTAAATTATATTCAATCTCCTGCATCTTAGCATAAGATAGCTTTTCAGGGCACTTTGTTACTACTATAATCGAGGCTCTTTTAATACCACTTTTAGATTCTCTTAAATTTCCAGTAGGTAAATGAAAATCATTAATATACAAATCATTAAAGGGAGTTAAAACTATATTAGTTGAGGGCTTAACTTTTCGATGTTGAAAAGCATCATCTAGTAAAATTATTCCTGCTTTTTCTTTTAATTTTTTAATACCTTCTCTTCTATTTGCACAAACCGAAACAGTTACGTCTGGAAAGTTTTGCTTTATTTGTAATGGCTCATCCCCTACTTGCAAAGCACTATGATTAACTTGAACCTCTATGTAGCCAGTAGTTTTTCTCTTATACCCTCTGCTTAATACTGCTACTTTAAAATCATCTTTAAGTAAAAAAATTAAGTACTCTATCATGGGAGATTTACCAGTACCACCCACAGAAAGATTACCAACACAAATTACAGGAAGGTTGTAAGATGTACTTTTTAAAATACCAGTATCATACAAATAGTTTCTAACACTTGTAATAACCCAGTATAAAAAAGTAAATGGAATAAGTAACCATCGTAAGACTTTCATGCTGCCAAAAATACAAATTACAATATACTACACTCTCAAAATTATAAACTCTTATCTTTACCATAAAACCAAATACTATGAAAATTAAAGATATCATAGCGTTATTACAAGACTTTGCTCCTCTACAATATGCAGAGGATTTTGACAATACAGGTTTATTAGTTGGTGATGTAAACACAGAAGTTTCAAATATTCTGGTAACTCTAGACACTCTTGAAGAAGTTGTAGATGAAGCAATTAAAAATAATTGTAATTTAATTGTGAGCTTTCACCCTATTATTTTTTCTGGATTAAAAAAAATTACAGGAAAAACGTATGTGGAGCGAGCAGTACTAAAAGCAATTAAAAATAATATCGCCATATTTGCAATACATACAGCTTTAGACAATTGTTTTAAAGGAGTAAATGCTAAGATAGCAGAGAAACTTCAACTTCAAAACACTAGTATATTAATTCCCCAACAGGGAACAATTAAAAAGTTAGTTGCATTTATTCCTACTGAAAGCTTAGAAAAAGTAAGAAGTTCTTTATTTGAAGTTGGTGCTGGTGCGATTGGGAATTATGATAATTGCAGCTTTACTTCTGAAGGATATGGCACGTATAAAGGAAACGAAGACTCTAATCCTATAAAAGGAAAAAAAGGTAATCTTGAAATTCAAAAAGAAACAAACCTTGGAGTTACCTTCCATAAGCATCTAGAAAGAAAAGTAATTGAAGCTTTGCAAAAATCACATCCTTATGAAGAGGTTGCCTATGAAATAACAACGTTAGAAAACACAAACCAGCACATTGGAATGGGCATGGTAGGCGAATTGCAAAATGAACTTAGTGAAGGTGAGTTTTTAAGCTATTTGAAAAAAAACATGAAAACAGAATGTATTAGGCACTCAAAATTTACTGGCAGACCAATTAAAAGAGTGGCAGTTTTAGGAGGTAGTGGTGCTTTTGCTATAAATGCTGCTAAATCTGCAGGAGCAGACGCTTATGTATCTTCAGACTTTAAATATCACGACTTTTTTAAAGCAGAAAACAATATTTTACTTGCAGATATTGGACATTATGAAAGTGAACAGTTTACAAAAGAACTTTTAGTTGATGTGCTTACAAAAAAAATTACTAATTTTGCACCTGCCTTATCAAAAGGTAAGGTTGTTTTATCACAAGTAAACACCAATCCAATTAGCTATTTTTAACGTATGGCAACAAAGACAGAAATTACTGTAGAAGAAAAATTAAGAGCCTTGTATGATTTACAATTAATCGATGCAAGAATTGATGAAATTAGAAATGTTCGTGGAGAGTTACCTTTAGAGGTAGAAGATCTTGAAGATGAAGTAGCTGGCATGAACAAGCGCATGGAAAAACTTAATCTTGAGCTTGAGACTATTGAAGATAGCATTAAAGCAAAAAAGAATCAGATTGAAGAGTCTAAAGAGCTTATAAAAAAATACACTAAGCAACAAGATAATGTTCGTAACAATCGTGAGTACAACTCTTTAAGTAAAGAGGTAGAGTTCCAAGAATTAGAGATTCAACTTGCTGAAAAACACATAAAAGAATTTAAAGTTCAGATTGAACAAAAAAATCTTACTATAGAAGAAACTAAGGAACGTCTTGC
>CAYGMB010000309.1:0-2792 GCA_964350765.1 uncultured Flavobacteriaceae bacterium | reverse complement strand
CATTCTATAAAATCATTAAATAAGCTAAAAAAGTTAATTATTGGAGGCGGTCCAGTATCTTTAGAATTGGAACAATTACTCGATGAGGTAGAAACGGAGTGTTTTGCAACGTATGGTATGACCGAAACAATTACTCATATTGCGGTGAGAAGAATAAATGGTCTGGCAAAGTCTGAAGCCTATGCCGCACTTCCTAATGTTAAATTTAGTTCAGATAGTAGAGGATGTTTGGTGATAGATGCCCCACAAATTACTCCAGATACATTAGTTACAAACGATTTGGTTACTCTAGAAACTCCAACTCGTTTTAAATGGTTAGGTCGTTTTGATAACGTAATAAATAGTGGTGGGATAAAAATTTATCCAGAAACTATAGAAAAAAAGCTTTCCCCCTTTATTGATACTTCCTTTATTATTACTTCAGAACAGGATAAAGAACTTGGAGAACGCCTTATTTTAGTCATTGAGCATGATGATGATGATAACATACCCAATTATAAAGAGGCTTTTGAAATCTTAGAGCCTTTTGAAAAGCCAAAACGAATCTATGCACTCTCTCAATTTCCATATACCGATAATGGAAAAATAAAACGTGGAGTGGTTAAAAAGGTTCTTGAGAAGAAGTAAAGTATTAAAATCTTGCAACACCTTTTAATTATTGGTCACACCATTCCGGAGCCTACAACCACAGCTGCTGGAACAAGGATGCTACAGTTACTATCTCTTTTTAAAGAGGCTGGATATACAATTACTTTTGGGAGTACTGCCGCAAAAGGCGAGTACTCCCAAAATTTAGATGCACTTGGTGTTTTATGGCAACCCCTACAGCTTAATAATGATAGTTTTAATCGCTTTATTAAAGAACTGAACCCAACCATTGTCTTATTTGACAGGTTTATTACCGAGGAGCAATTTGGTTGGCGTGTGGCAGAGGTTTGTCCAACCGCTCTTAGAATTTTGGATACTGAAGATTTACATTTTCTTCGAAAGGCTAGGCAAGAAGCATTTAAAAAAGGGCTCCCTTTTGCTAAAGCAGATTTACATACTGAAACGGCAAAGCGAGAACTTGCAAGTATCTTACGGTGTGATTTAAGCCTTATTATTTCTGAAGTTGAGATGACACTACTTACAGATAAATTTAAAATTCCAAACTCCTTATTACATTATGTACCTTTTTTAATTGAAGAAACCAATTTAAATAAGCCTCCCTCTTTTGAAGAAAGAAACAATTTTATATGTATTGGTAATCTTTTACATGCTCCTAATGAAGATGCTGTTCTATATTTAAAACAAGATATCTGGCCGAAAATAAAACAACAAATTCCCGATGCAAAGCTTCTTGTTTACGGTGCTTACGCTAAGCAAAAGGTAGCACAACTGCATAGCGAAAAAGATAATTTTTTAATTAAAGGATGGGCAACAAGCGTGCAAAATGTGATGTGCGAAGCTAGAGTAAACTTAGCCCCTTTACGATTTGGAGCAGGATTAAAAGGAAAGATTCTAGATGCTATGCAAAACAATTTACCAACTGTAACAACACCTATTGGAGCAGAGGGAATGCATGGTAATTTACCTTTTGGTGGATTAATTACTAGTTCAGTAAACGACTTTGTAGAAGCTTCGGTAACTTTATATACTAATAAACAGGCTTGGGAAGAGGCAAAAATTAATGGACATAAAATTCTTAAAGAAAGATTCTCAAGAGGATTATTTTCAGAAGATTTTATAAATAGAGTAAATGAACTTCTAGAGACACTTCAAAAACACCGAAATTCTCATTTTATTGGACAAGTATTGCAACACAGTACATTACAGAGTCATAAGTATTTAAGTAAGTGGATTGAAGCTAAAAATAAACATTAATTAATAGCTATTTTGTAGTGCTTCAAAAAAAAATCTTAAAAAAGTGTGATTTTTTTAAAGTGTTATCTACTTATTAAATGTAATCAAGCTATTACATGCAGCAAGAAGAACTATTTATCACAACCATCAAAGAGAACGAGGGCATTATTTATAAGGTCTCGAGAATGTACACAGATACAGAGGAGGATCAAAAAGATCTATTTCAAGATATTGTATATCAACTTTGGAAGTCTTTTAATTCTTTTAAAGGAAACGCAAAGCGAAGTACTTGGATGTATAGAGTGGCGTTAAATACCGCAATTGCCTATTTAAATCGTTCCAAAAAACAGATAAAACAAACTTCTTTAGATTTCTCATTGCACATAGCCGAGGAGGAGATAGACACCTATTTTCAA
Organism: uncultured Flavobacteriaceae bacterium; assembly: GCA_964350765.1. Classification (GTDB taxonomy): domain Bacteria; phylum Bacteroidota; class Bacteroidia; order Flavobacteriales; family Flavobacteriaceae; genus CAYGMB01. Next base: position 534 of record CAYGMB010000309.1, on the reverse strand, counting down.
GAAAAAGTTGATGTTTTATATGCGCAAATAAAACAGTTTAACGTAGTAGAGAGAGGTATTATACTTCTGTATCTCGAAGGTAAAAGTTATGAGGAGATAGCAGCCATTACAGGTTTTACTGAAACTAATGTTGGTACAAGACTTAGTAGAATAAAACAAAAATTAATAAGAACAATTAAAAGCTAAAATTATGGATCTAGAGGAAATGAAATCACTTTGGTCCTCCTTAAGTGAAAAAGTAGCAAAACAAGAATTAGTTAATAAAAAATTAGTTATGGAAATGACACAACAGAAATATAAAAATAAGTTTAGTACACTAAATAAATACGAAACTTCTGGAGCGATCCTTTGCTTCATTTTTGCCTTCGTTATTTTATTAAACATAGGAAAAATGAACACTTGGTATTTACAAGCATCAGCAATACTTACGTTACTTTTTTTAATTGTACTCCCAATTTTTAGTCTAGGTGCTATTAAAGGAATGCAAAAAATGGATATTTCTAAAAACACGTATAAAGAAACTGTATTAGAATT
>CAYGMB010000308.1:0-2800 GCA_964350765.1 uncultured Flavobacteriaceae bacterium | reverse complement strand
CTACACAATTTATCCTGTAGAAATTCTTGAAACCGGGTGGGATGCAGTAATTAACAGCACCGAAAGACACCCTATAAATAAAGCAGATTTTAGTTTTAGTACTTCTTCTGAAACTATTAAACCAGATGTTGTTTTTAATACAATTCATGGTACTCCAGGTGAAGACGGGTTTTTAGCTGCCTACCTTACACTCCTTAAAATACCTCAAACAAGTGCTAGTTTTTATGAGGCTGCTTTAAGTTTTAATAAAAGAGATTGTCTTTCAGTTTTAAAAAACTTTGGTATTAAATGCGCTAATTCCTACTATATAAACAAAGGAAGCGAAATAAAAGTTGAAGAAATCATAAAAATAGTTGGACTTCCATGTTTTGTGAAACCCAATAGATCTGGATCCAGTTTTGGAATTTCTAAAGTAAACACACTAGAAGAGCTTACACCTGCTCTAGAAAAAGCCTTTAATGAGGACCATGAAGTTTTAATTGAAGCTGCCCTCATTGGAACAGAAGTTTCAATTGGGACCTATACTGAAAACGACTCTATAATTGCATTATCTCCAACCGAAATAGTTTCAGAAAACGATTTTTTTGACTACGAAGCAAAATATTTAGGTCAATCAGAAGAAATTACACCAGCTAGAATTTCAGAAGAAGAAACAAAAAGAGTACAAATAGAAGCCAAGAAAATACATACGTTACTCAATTTAAAAGGAGTAGCGAGATGTGAGTTTATAATACAAAATGGCATTCCTTATTTTATAGAAATAAACACGACCCCTGGTCTTTCTTCAGAAAGTATTATACCCAAACAAGTACGTTATGCTGGCATGTCACTCTCCACTTTCTTTGAAATACTAATTAAAAATGCCCTATCTTAATTTTTAAACAACTAAACATTAATTAGTACCTTAGTAGTTTAAATTGAATTTATAACAAAAAATCCTGTCTTCACAGGAAATAAATATGAAACGAGCCATTTTTCCCGGTAGCTTTGACCCCTTTACATTAGGACACAAAGATATTATTGAAAGAGCATTACCGCTTTTTGATGAGATTATTATTGCCATAGGCTCCAATGCGGCAAAACAATATATGTGGTCATTAGAAGAACGTAAGGAACGTATTGAAAATGCTTTTATTAATCACGATGCTATCTTAGTAAAAACTTACGAAGGGCTTACAGCAGATTTTTGTAAAAAAGAAAATGCACAATTCATACTTCGAGGACTTAGAAATACAACAGATTTTACTTACGAACAAACTATAGCTCAGGCCAACCAAAAGGCTAATGGTGTAGATAGTGTTTTTATTATCTCTAGCCCAGAGTATAGCTACATTTCCTCATCTATAGTAAGAGATATTGCAAGAAATAATGGAGATTATAGTAGTTTAATACCTTAACTAGGGTTTATACTTTAACGGAAGGTATACAACCGTTTTAGTCTCAAAGAAATCTTCTTCAAAAAAATCTGGTATTGGATAAATAGTTGCTTTTGGAAAATTTTTTAATTCTTCACTTAAATCTCCTCCTTTTAAATACAGTATCCCGTTTTTTAATTCATGTTTGCTTTTTTTAGCAACTTTATTTTTAACCCAATGGACAAATGTATCCATTTGAGCTACTGCCCTACTTACAATAAAATCATATTCCTCATCAAGAGTTTCAACCCTAGCATTAATAGCAGTTGTATTAGTTATTCCTAAACCCTCTACAACTTCATTCACAACTTTAATTTTTTTTCCAATACTATCTACCAAATCAAACTTAACTTCAGGAAACAAAATAGCTAAAGGAACTCCAGGAAAACCACCGCCAGTTCCTACATCAAGAATTCTTGCATTAGGAGTAAAACTTAAAACTTTTGCAATTGCTAGTGAATGTAGAACATGCCTTACGTACAATTCATCAATGTCTTTTCTTGAAACTACATTTATCTTTAAATTCCAATCTTTGTATAGTTCTTGAAGCTTTTTAAATTGAGTTATTTGTTCTTCTGTGAGATTAGGGAAGTATTTTAATAGTATTTCCATAGTAGTTTATAAACAACAAAAGTATCAATTTGGTAATAAATTTATGAGTCTTCATAGCACTTTTAAAAAGGAGATGTTTATTTTTACAAATTCCTATTGTGGAACATCCCTATAAACCCAAATACTGTGGATTCAAAACAAATAAAATTCTCTAGAGTCGATTCAGCAAAGTTTTTTAGAACATTAAACAAACGTGTAAACACTTACTTTAAAGAAAATAAAATACAACGAACAGGAAACTGGAAGTTACACCTTAAGACAGTTGTTATGTTTCCTTTGTATTTAGCTCCCTATTTTTTACTCCTTACACTCAATGTTCCTACGTGGTTACAAGTAGTATGTACAATAATTATGGGAGTTGGAATGGCCGGTGTTGGAATGAATGTAATGCATGACGCTAATCACGGTTCTTACTCATCAAAAAAGTGGATTAATAAAATTCTTGGAAGTAGTATCTACATTTTAGCAGGTAATGTATACAACTGGCAAGTGCAGCATAATGTTTTACACCATACCTATACAAACATTCATGGACATGACGAAGACCTAGATGCAGGTAGAGTTATCCGTTTCTCAAAACATGCAAAATGGTATCGTTTTCATAAGTTTCAACATTATTATAGCGTTTTCCTTTATGGATTGCTAACCTTTAATTGGATGCTTACTGCAGACTTTAAACAAACGAGAAGATATTTAAAAAAGAAATTATCATATGGCAAATTACCTAAGCCTATTAATCAATGGAGCACACTAATAATAACTAAAATAATTTA
>CAYGMB010000307.1:0-2800 GCA_964350765.1 uncultured Flavobacteriaceae bacterium | reverse complement strand
TTAAAAATCTAGATGACATGAAAATTACCACACCGTCTGGACAGCGAGTTCCTTTAAATGAGATAGCAATATATAGTATTGAGCGAGGAGATGTAGCAATTAATCACTTAGATGGGAGGAGAGAAATACAAATTACCGCAGACATTAAAGATGTTGAGACTACGAGTGCCACAGATATGATGGCTACCATACAAAACGATGTAATGCCAGACATATTATCAAAGTATCCCTCTGTAACACCTTCTTATGAAGGTCAAAATAGAGAAGCAAATAAGCTTACAAACTCTCTTGGTCCAGTTGGTGGTATTGTATTATTGCTTATATATGTTACAATAGCTTTCACCTTTAGAAGTTACAGTCAACCTTTACTCTTAATATTATTAGTGCCATTTTCGTTACCTGCAGTAGCCTGGGGACATTGGATTCATGGTTTTCCAGTAAACATATTATCCATGCTTGGAATTATTGCACTCATTGGTATTATGGTTAATGATGGACTTGTTTTAATAGGCAAGTTTAATAGTAATTTACGGGAGGGAATGAGCTTTGACGATGCAATTTACCAAGCAGGTAGAGCGCGTTTTAGAGCTATTTTCTTGACTTCTCTTACCACCATTGCGGGACTTGCTCCATTGATTTTTGAAGAGAGTAGGCAAGCACAGTTTTTAATACCTATGGCAATTTCTATTGCTTACGGAATAGGTTTTGCAACAGTTCTAACATTAATATTATTGCCGCTATTTTTAAGTTTTAGTAACACCATTAAGATTTCAGTAAAATGGCTTGCTACTGGTAGAAAAATTGAAAAAGAAGAAGTTGAAAGAGCTATAAAAGAACAAAAAGAAGAGGAAGCTCATAATCATGAACCTTCGTTAGAGCCTGTGCTTACAGTTCAAAAAAATTCATATAAATAAAATATGAGTAACATAAAATTTAAAACTTTTATATGTCTAGCATTCTTGTTTGGAATACTTCAGCAAGTTAATGCGCAAGTAGTACTTTCAAAATCTCAAGCTATTTCAGAAATGCTTCAGAATAATTTTGGAATTCAATTAGCACAAAACGAATTGGAGATTGCTTCAAATAATAAAAGCATTTTAAATTCTGGGTATTTGCCAACAGTTGTAGGAACAGCAAGTGCACAATACGACAATGCTAGTGACCGTAGATCTTTCCCAGGTTCTCTTGATGAAAATGGAAATCCTAGACCGGATGTTGTTATTGAAGATGCCGAAACACAAAGGTATAATGCTGGAATTAACGTAAATTATCTTTTGTTTGATGGTTTAGGGAGACACTACGATTATAAACAACTTAAAGAACAGTACAATCTAACCGAATTACAGGTAAGAGAAACCATTGAAAACACAATGCTGCAACTATTTTCTGTGTATTATGAAGTGGCTAGGCAAACCGAAAATGTAGTTGTGTTAGAACAAGCACTACGAGTATCTAAAGAACGTGTTACAAGAGCCCAATACCAATTTGAATATGGGCAAAATTCAAAATTAGAAGTACTTCAAGCAGAAGTTGATGTAGTTACAGATAGTGTTAATGTGTTAAATGCAAAACAACAATTGGCTAATGCGAAGAGAGACTTAAATGTAGTATTAAATAGAGATCTAAAAGCTAACTTTAAAGTTGATACGCTTGTGAGTTTTACTAATAAGTTACAGTTAGAGGGTTATGTGACAAATAGTAAGGATAACAATGTTACATTGTTACAAAGCGAAAGCCAGATGAAGGTTAGTGATTATGCTATAAAATCTGCTAAGTCATTATTGTTGCCTTCAATTGGATTAACAGGGAGTTATGGCTGGAATAGAACTAATAGTCCTGCTTCTGCTTTTTTTCCAGGATCTATATCTAGAGGAGAGAATTTAACCCTTGGAGCTAATCTTACTTGGAACCTCTTTGATGGAGGGGGTAGTATTATTGGCCTAAAAAATGCAAAAATTCTGTACAACTCTCAAGAACTACAGCGTAAACAATTCGAATTAGAAGTAAACCGTGACATCGCTAATGCGAAAGGAACCTATGAGAATTTACTTGAGATTTATGACATACAAGAGCAAAATGTAATTACAAATAAAAATAACTTAGAACGTTCACAAGAACGATTAAAACTAGGTCAAATAAGCTCTATAGAGTTTAGGCAAGCACAAATAAATTTAATTAATGCGGAAACAAGTAAAAACCTTGCTAAGTATGATGCCAAACTTGCCGAGCTTGAATTGCTACGTCTTACAGGTCAATTATTAAATACAGATTTTTAAGTGGAAGAACATTTTTTTCAATGCCCTTATTGTTGGGAACAGATTTCTATGTTATTTGATTCATCAGTAAGTCATCAAAACTATATTGAAGACTGCGAAGTGTGCTGCAATCCAATTGAAATTATAGTATCTTTTAAAAATAGCAACATTGAGTTAATTATCGCTAATAAAATTGGACAATAATTAATAATTTTGTAAATTTTATGTTAAATTGTAACAAAATGTTAGCTTCTTTTAGTTTTTCGGATAATACTATAGGGTTTTTAATTGATGGTGTTTTAGATGACAAAACCCATGATAACCTTAAACGGCAGGTATTTAAAAGATTTAAAGGCCACAATAAAGTAAATCTTTATATGGAGGATGCTTCTATAGTTCACTTCAAAATACGTTCTGTTTTATCAAATTGCGCATTCAAAATTAGAAATTCAAAAAAAATTAATAAGATTGCAGTTGTAACTGATAAAAACTGGATTCATGTTTGTTGTTTTCTAGATAATTTATTTTTAAGTACTTCTGTAAGG
>CAYGMB010000306.1:0-2810 GCA_964350765.1 uncultured Flavobacteriaceae bacterium | reverse complement strand
GGCCTCCAGCTGGTGGGCCTGGGGTACAACGTTGGGTGCAATTTGTTAAGCATTTTAAGAATTTTGGAATAGATCCTATTGTTTATGTTCCAGAAAACCCTCATTATCCAATTCAAGATGTTACTTTTAATAAAGATGTGCCTAATGACATAACTATACTTAAGAGACCTATAAACGAGCCCTACGCACTAGCTAAGTTGTTTTCAAAAAAGAATACTCAACAAATGAGTAGTGGAATTATATCTAATAAAAAACAGTCCTTATTGGGTAAGCTTATGTTATTTGTTCGTGGTAATTTTTTTATTCCAGATGCTAGAGTAAAATGGGTAGAACCTTCAGTACAGTTTCTCACGACTTATATTTCTGAAAACTGTATTGATACTATAGTAACCACAGGACCTCCTCATAGTATGCATTTAATTGGACTTAAGCTTAAAATAATGCTTTCATTAAAATGGATTGCAGATTTTAGAGATCCTTGGACTACAATACACTACCATAAATCTTTACGTCTTACAAAGGCTTCATCAAAGAGGCACAAAGAACTAGAATATCAAGTTCTAAACAAAGCAGATACCGTAGTTGTAACAAGTATGGTAACTAAAGATGAATTCAAACAGATTACTTCAAAACCTATTGAGGTAATTACTAATGGCTATGATTCCTCTATCGAAATTGAACCAAAACTTGATACAAAATTTTCAATAGCTCATATTGGTTCTTTGTTAAATGAGCGTAACCCTAGGATGCTTTGGAAAACCTTAGCCGAAATAGCCTCAGAGAATAAAGATTTTAAAGAAGATTTGAGCCTTGTTTTTGCGGGTGCTATTAGTGAGCAAGTACTAAAGGATATAACAAGTTTTGGACTTGATGAAAACTGTACAGTATTGGGTTATGTAAGTCATAAAAAGGCACTACAATTACAGCATAATTCTCAGTTGTTATTACTCATTGAAATTAATAAACCAGAAACAAAGTGTATTATACCTGGGAAACTCTTTGAGTATTTAGCTGCTTATCGCCCTATTATAGCTTTTGGTCCTTCAGGAAGTGATGTTTCAAGCATTTTAAAAGAAACCAATCATGGAAAGTATTTTGCTTACACAGATGTTGAATTAAAAGAAACAATATTTTCTTTTTACTCAGATTATAAAAACAATAATTTGAAAGTTCTTTCTAAAGGGATTGATGAGTATCGTAGAGTGGCTTTGACCGAAAAGATGGCTATAATACTTAAGAATACTTAAATAAAGAACCCCTTGCTCGACATTTGTCTCACAAGAGGTTCTAAAAACTAACCAACCAAAACTTTTATATTCCTCTACCTCTTCTCGGAGTACTTCCTCTAGAGCTTCTAGAGTTAGACATACTTGAAGTGGCTTTAGATCTTGATGTATTTCTTTTTGCCGTAGTAGCTCTAGAAGAGGATTTTCTTGATGTTGTACCTCTAGAAGAAACTGTACTTCTTTTTTGTGAAGGCTTTGTTGCTCTAGACGAACGTTTTACAACAGTACCTCTGTTATTATTTACAGTACTTCTACTACTTTTCTTTGCAATCCCTCTAGATGTATTTCTAGAGTTACTTATAGATTCTCTAGTATTTCTCTTAGCAACACCTCTTGATGTTGTTACTGGACGACCCTTAGAGCTATAGGTTTTTTTAGAATTATCTCGTTTTGCAACACCTCTAGTGGTGGTAGGCCTTCCTTTTGTACTATTTTTTGATGAATTATCACGTTTAGCGATACCTCTACTACTATTGCTCACAGGTCTTCCCTTAGATGTTGTAGTATTTCTTTTTGCGATACCTCTAGAGTTTGCTCTAGTGTTTACAGCATTGTCTCTTGAGTTTGAAACAAATGTATTTCTACGATTTGGATTGTAATCTCTATTTCTTGCTACACGACCATCTCTGTAATGTACTCTACTTCCTGGACGATAAAAATTTCTTCTACCATTATTGTAGGCTACACGATGTCTATTGCTGTAATATCTTCTGTGTACTATATAACTATATCTTACTGGAGTATAATATCTTCTGTAAGGGATATCATAAACAATGCAACTTGCAAACACAGGTCTTGTATAAAATACATGCCATGGTCTGTATACGTAAAAACGGTTCCAAGGATTTATAAACCCTGTACAATGTGAGAAATAGCCATATCTGTTATAGTTAATATACAGACCTCCTACGCGTACCAGACGTCTGTTTGTATACCTTATATCTACATAACCAGCTTGAACAATACGTCCATACTCATCATAATAAATAGGTACTTCTTCTACCTGAATAACAGCACCATAGTCATCATACTGTACATATGCTTCATAATCATACCCTGAGTTAAAACTTACATTAACATTTGGAGTGTTAATATTAACATTAACGTTACTACCATTTTGTGGTCCTACATATACAAAATCAAACTGACCATCTGGAAACACCGAAAATTCAACACCACCTTCAACAAAAATGTAGGCAGACCCATCATAATTTCTTATAGGTGTCTCGGCGCTAGATGTTTCTTTTGCTACTGCTGTTGTTCCTATTAAAAGGAAGCTTAAAAATAAAATTGCTAGATTTTTCATAACTTAAAATTTAGGTTGTACTTGCTTTAAACTTTTTGGTCAGCTTTGTACGCCTAAATAATAACAACCACCGTGCCAAAAATGTAAACCATTGATTTTAAAGGGTGTTTAGAGTTACGGCTTGTTTAAGTCTGAAAAAAAATATGGCTTTTAGTATTGAAGCTATTTAAGATACTGCTTCTTTATAGGTTTTAAGGCAGCGTTCTCTAGCCATCTTA
>CAYGMB010000305.1:1296-2823 GCA_964350765.1 uncultured Flavobacteriaceae bacterium | reverse complement strand
GGATCTGTTGATCCTGTAACTTGGACTGATAATGGAACATTAGACTTTTTAAATTCACAAATGATAGATAACGAAGTCAATAATGGAGTTGGGCCAGCTAACCCTGGAAATGGAGGAGGACTTCATGTAACCGGTAATTCTGCAGCAGTAACAATTTCAAATAGTGAAATTAGAAATAATGAAGCTGCTAGGGAAGGTGGTGGATTATGGAACCAGTCTGGATCATTAATGACTGTAGAAGTATCTACGATAGACGGAAATAGTAGTTTTGGTACAGCAGCAGATGATGGAGGAGCTGGTATTTTTAATAACGGTGGTTTATTAGATATTATCGATTCTACCATATCCAACAATACTGCCAACGGCGGAAATGGAGGAGGACTTCACAATAACGCTGGAGGTGATGTTACTGTTGTTACAAGTACTATATCTGGTAATAGTGGTGCTTCTGGAGCAGGTGCATTTAATAATGGTACTAGTTTAGACTTTAATGCAGTAACTATTGCAAATAATACAGCCTCTAGTACTGGAGGTGGTATAGAAAGTGCAAGTAGTACTTCATTAAAAAACACTTTAGTAGCTACCAACAATGCATCATCTGGAACCGATGTATCTGGTATATTTGTTTCTAACGATTATAACCTAATTGGGACAGACGATTTAGGAGCATTCCCAGAACAGTCTAATGATATTGAAGAAGCTGATGCATTCTTAGGACCATTACAAAACAATGGTGGTACTACAGAAACACATGAGCTATTGTTTGGATCATTGGCATTTAATGGAGGAGATCCAGCAGATACTTTTGATGATCAAATAGGACAGGCAAGTTTCTCGACGGCAAGAGATATTGGAGCTTATGAAGCGCAAACGGTAATACTTAATGTTGAAGAAACTGCAGATGGAGGATTTGATATTAGAGTATACCCTAACCCTTCTAAAGGTCAATCTAACGTGTCTATTCCAGTTAACTTTGGAAATGAGATAACAATGACGATTATTGAAGCAGGATCTGGAAAGCTTGTGAGAGTAGATACCCTTACAAGTGGTATTAATGAGGTTCGTTTTGATGAAATGCAAGACGGAGTGTATGTATTACGATTAGTATCAGAAACACATACCTCTACCCATAGATTAATCCTTGGGAAGTAGTTATTAATTAACTAATACAAATTAAAAAAGCCCTTGCATATCGTAAGGGCTTTTTTAATACTATTGAGAATATGTTACATTCTTATTTCCATTTCGATAGGTTGATTAGATACTTCAAATTTTGCATCACTCCATTGTGGTGGTCCCATATTCATTATATTGTTTGATACTCCATACATTTCTTTTGGCATACCGCTAGGCTCAAAGTCCATTTGCTTATTGTTATTAGTATCATGGAATAAACTTATTGCATAAACTCCAGGGGTAACATCCTTAAAAATTACTGTTGCTTTTCCATCAATAATTTCACTTTCAAGTCCTTTTAATGGAGCAGCTTTCATAAAAGTAGCCTCGTTGTATAATCCAAAAATAACT
>CAYGMB010000305.1:0-1286 GCA_964350765.1 uncultured Flavobacteriaceae bacterium | reverse complement strand
GCAGTAACAAATAATGTGCTTGCTAATAATGCTAGTGTAGTAATAATAGTTTTCATAATATATAATTTAAGTTGTTTTTTATTTCTGAAAACAAAGATGTAGCGTAAACCTCTTTGTATATAATAAAAAGTGCTCAACTGTAGATTTAATGGGATGAAGTGTTTTTATAAGTAAAAAAGCCTTACTTATATGAGTCCTCTAGCTTTAATCTCTAGGTATTTGTTTATTGTATTAACCGTAAGATCTTCTGGTGCTGTTAAGATACTTTGTATGCCGTATTTTTGAAGTTCATTTACAATTAGTTTTTTTTCAAAAATAAATTTTTCGGCAATGGTTTTTTCAAAAATTTGGTGTGTAGTCTCTGCACTTTTAGTAAGGTATTCTTTGAGTTCTGTGTTTTCAAAAAAGATTACAACCAGTAGATGTGTTTTTGCGATGGCTTGCAGATAGGGAAGTTGCCTATGTAAAGCATCAAGCGTTTCAAAATTTGTGTAAAGTAATAACAAACTTCTTTGTTTGATGTAGTGTTTAACATCAATATATAATCTAGAAAAGTCACTTTCTGAAAAGTCTGTTTTAATATTGTATAATGTTTCTAAGAGAAGATTCATTTGTGCATTACGCCTTTGCGCAACTACTCTATCTTCAACTTTTCTAGAAAATGTAAACATTCCCGCTTTATCATGTTTTTTAAGTGCAATATTGCTTATTACAAGGGTGGCGTTAATAGCATAATCTAAAAGGCTTAATTTGTTAAAGGGCATCTTCATCACTCTACCTTTATCTATCACAGAGTACACAGGTTGTGATTTTTCATCTTGAAACTGATTTACCATCAGGTCATTTCGCTTTGCTGTTGCTTTCCAATTTATGTTTCTTACATCATCACCAGGAACATACTCTTTTATTTGTTCAAATTCCATGGTATGTCCTATTCTTCTTATTTTTTTTAGGCCAAAGCGTTTTAATCTATTAGTAAAAGCAATAAAATCATATTTTTTTAATTGCAAAAAGGATGGGTAGTTTGGTACCATTTGTTCTGCAGCAAATTGCTGTCGTCTTGCAACAAGAGCCAAAATAGAAGAAGAGAAAACATTTAAATTTCCAAAGTGATATTCTCCTCTTTCTGTAGGGTGTACTGTATATGTAAACTTTTTTTCTTCTGAAGGTTTTAAAACTGTATTTATCTCAAAGTCTCTTCGTTGCCATTGTATAGGAAGTTCATCAATAATTTTTACAGCTGTTTTTATTTGAAATCTATTTACAAGTCGTATTTCTATATCATT
>CAYGMB010000304.1:0-2825 GCA_964350765.1 uncultured Flavobacteriaceae bacterium | reverse complement strand
ATAAAAAAATAAATTAAACATTTCGTATCTTTACAACATAATTAAATGTTTATAATTATCACACTATCTGTGATTTAATATTAAAAATATGGCTGCTAAAAAAACAACATCAAAATCAAAAAAAATATCTAGAGAAAAGGTGATCGAAGCCTACATGACTACTATTTTAGATACGGAAACAACTCCTAAAAGTGTTTATAAGTTCTGTAAAGAAAACAATTTCACCGAAGACGAATTTTATAGTTTTTTCGGGGGTTTTGATGGTTTAAAAGATAGTATTTGGACAACTTTTTTTGACCATTCTATGAAACTCGCTCATAAAAATAAAGAGTACGAGCAATTCAATAACAAAGAGAAAATGCTTACTTTTTTCTACACATTTTTTGAGTTACTTACAGCAAATAGAAGCTATGTATTATTCACACTATCTCAAGAAAAGGATATTCTTAAAAACATGGCACAGCTTAAAGGGTTACGCAAACATGTAAAAGAGTTTGCTGCCGAATTAATTGAAGAGCAAAATGACACAAAATCATTAAAAATATTGAAACAACCCGTATCTGTTTTTTCTGAAGGCGCTTGGTTACAAACACTTTTTATAATGAAATATTGGATGGAAGATAGTTCTCCGTCCTTTGAGAAAACAGACATTGTTATTGAAAAATCTGTAAGAGCCATATTTGATGTTTTCGAAACAACCCCCTTGGAGAGCGTTTTGGATTTTGGAAAATTTCTATGGAAAGAAAAAATGAATTAATACAAAAGAACTATTGAAAACATTAGACAGCATACCTACAGGAAAAATTAGCAGGGCATCAAAACTTGTAAAAACGGGTGTTAAGGTAGGCGGAAACTACCTTAAATATTATGGAGATAAAATTGTAAATCCCGATACTGCAAAAGAGAGGCTTAATGAGAATAATGCAGAAGCTATTTACGATAGCCTCAAGGACTTAAAAGGTTCCGCCTTAAAAGTTGCTCAAATGCTAAGTATGGAAAAGAACATTATGCCTAAGGCATACGTTGAAAAATTTTCATTAGCACAATTTCAAGTACCTCCTTTATCTGCTTCATTAGTTAGAAAAACCTTTTACAAATATTTTGGCAACTATCCAGAGGATTTATATGATAGCTTTGAAGCCAACTCGGTTGCAGCTGCAAGTATAGGACAAGTACATAAAGCCGAAAAGGATAATAAAAAATTAGCAGTTAAGATTCAGTATCCTGGTGTGGCAGGGAGCATAAGTAGTGACCTTGCACTAGTAAAACCAGTTGCTATGAAAATGTTTAATATTAAAGGTAAAGATAGTGACAAGTATTTTAAGGAAGTTGAACAAAAACTACTTGAAGAAACAGATTACACTTTAGAAGTTAAACAAAGTCAAGAAATAACCGAAGCTTGTAACCATATACCTAATCTGAAGTTTCCCAAATACTACCCAGAGTTAAGTAATGAGCGTATCATAACAATGGACTGGATGCAAGGAGAACATCTGTCTGAATTTACATCACATAACACTAATAAAGAAAAAGCTGATAAAATAGGACAGGCACTTTGGGATTTTTATATGTTCCAGATGCATAACCTTAAAAGAGTACATGCTGACCCACACCCGGGTAACTTTCTAGTTGATAATGCTAGTAATCTTGTAGCAATAGACTTTGGGTGTATTAAACAAGTTCCAGAAGAATTTTATACTCCATACTTTGAGTTAGCGAAGCCAGAAAATATAAATAATCCAGAAATATTTATACAAAAGCTGTATGAACTTGAGATTTTAAAACAAGAGGATAGTCCAGAAGAAGTTAAGTTCTTTTCTGAATTATTTCATGAAATGTTAAGTCTTTTTACAAAACCTTTTCATGGAGAAGAATTTGATTTTAGTGACGCTATATTCTTTGGAAAAATAGCCGATTTAAGTGATAAATATTCTAAAGATACTGAAATAAGAAAAATGAATGGCAACAGGGGCTCCAAGCATTTTTTATACATTAATAGAACATTTTTTGGTTTATATAACCTATTGAATGATCTAGGTGCAAAAATCAAAGTCAATAATTACCAAAGCTTTGAAAATTAAAAATTTAACAAAATTTTGTTTAATAAAAATTACTTATCATTAAACAATTTAGTATTTTTACCATACGAAACGATAAGATTGCTATGAAAGAGTAATTATTATCCATCGTTTTTATTGGTTAGGTTGTTAGAACGGGAACATTATGTGTTCCCGTTCTTTATTTCATCTTATTCTTTAATTTGTGAAGTATTAATTTTTATTTCACCTTCTTTCTTCTTTACATACGTATCAAGCCAAGTGTCTTGCTCCCATAATAAATGTAATATACTTTCTTTTGCTCTGTAGCCATGACTCTCTTTAGGCAACATTACGAGCCTAGCTGTTGCTCCAAGTCCTTTTAATGCGTTAAAATATCGTTCACTTTGTAAAGGATACGTACCTGAGTTATTATCTGCTTCTCCATGAATAAGCAGTAAAGGAGTTTTCATTTTATCCGCATGCATAAAAGGAGACATGGTATAATATGTTTCTGGTGACTCCCAGTAACTTCTTTGCTCACTTTGAAAACCAAATGGAGTAAGTGTTCTGTTATAAGCGCCACTTCTGGCAATTCCAGCAGCAAAAAGGTTGCTATGACTTAAAAGATTTGCTACCATAAAAGCACCATAACTATGACCTCCCACACCAACACGATTTCTATCTATATACCCCATTTTATCTACAGCATCTATTGCAGCCTTAGCGTTTGCAATTAATTGAGGCCTAAAAGTGTCATTGGGTTCTTCATCTCCTTCACCAACTATT
>CAYGMB010000303.1:0-2840 GCA_964350765.1 uncultured Flavobacteriaceae bacterium | reverse complement strand
TGAAAGTAGTAGTAACAAAGGCTAGTGAAGATGGTAATATTGATGTGGAAGATTTACGTTCTAAAGCCGAAGAGCATAAAGATAATCTGGCAGCCTTAATGGTTACTTATCCTTCCACACATGGAGTTTATGAGTCTGCAATTAAAGAAATTACAAGTATCATTCATGAAAATGGAGGCCAAGTCTATATGGATGGTGCTAACATGAATGCACAAGTAGGCTTAACTAATCCAGGTGCCATTGGGGCAGATGTATGTCATCTAAACCTTCATAAAACATTTGCAATACCTCATGGAGGTGGAGGACCTGGTGTAGGTCCTATTTGTGTAGCAGAACAGCTTGTGCCTTTCTTACCAAGCAATCCTATTATTGAAACTGGAGGAGAAAAAGCAATTTCAGCAATTTCTGCCGCTCCTTGGGGAAGTTCGCTTGCTTGTTTAATTTCGTATGCATACATCTGTATGTTAGGGCAAAATGGACTAAAAAAAGCAACACAATTCGCTATTCTAAATGCTAACTATATCAAAGAGCGTTTAAATGGACATTATAATGTTTTATATACAGGTGAAAAAGGAAGAGCTGCACATGAGATGATTATAGATTGTCGTCCTTTCAAGGAAAATGGTATTGAGGTTACAGATATTGCCAAGCGTTTAATGGATTATGGGTTTCATGCACCTACTGTTTCATTTCCAGTAGCAGGAACAATGATGATAGAACCTACAGAGAGTGAAAGCTTACAAGAACTGGATCGTTTTTGCGATGCAATGATTTCAATTAGAAAAGAGATTGATTCTGTAACAAAGGAAAGCACAAATAATGTACTTAAAAACGCACCTCACACGCAGGCTATGTTAACATCAGACTCTTGGGATTTGCCTTATACAAGACAAGAAGCTGCCTTTCCACTACCCTATATTGCAGATAATAAATTTTGGCCATCTGTGCGTCGTGTAGATGATGCCTATGGAGATAGGAATCTAATCTGTACCTGTGAGCCCATAGAAGCATACATGGAAGTTAATTAACCAGTAATTAAAGCGTTTAGCTAGTTTGTTTTAACTATTTTAGTCAAAAATATTTATACATGGGTATAGCAATCACAGGAATAGGAAGTTACATACCAGAAGGAGTTGCCCCTAATAAGACTTTTGAAAATCATCATTTTTTAAATGAAGATGGGACCGAATTTAAACACAATAACGAGGTCATTATTGAAAAATTTAAAGCTATTACAGGTATATCTGAAAGACGTTATATAAAAGATAAAATTAACACTTCAGATATCGCATTTTATGCAGCTCAAAAAGCTATTGAAGATGCTAAAATTGATAAAGAAACTCTAGACTACATAATTGTAGCACATAATTATGGAGATGTAAAATATGGTTCACAACAAAGCGATACAGTTCCCAGTATTGCATCTAGAGTAAAACACATGCTAAAGATAAAAAACCCGTACTGTGTAGGATACGATGTTTTATTTGGATGTCCAGGATGGGTTGAGGGGATGATACAAGCCAATGCATTTATAAAATCTGGAATAGCAAAAAGGTGTTTAGTTATTGGAGCCGAAGCACTTTCAAGAGTGGTAGACCATCACGACAGAGACTCGATGATTTATAGTGATGGTGCTGGAGCAACGATTATTGAAAACACTAATGAAGAATCTGGGATTTTAAGTCATAAGTCGGCTACTTTTGCTTATGATGAAGCTCACTTTATCTATTTTGGAGAATCTAACAATCAAGAAATTACAGATCCAAGACGCTACATAAAAATGTATGGCCGTAAAATATACAACTTTGCTTTGAGCAATGTTCCAGAGGCTATGAAAAATTGTCTTGATGAAAGCGGTGAAACTATTAGTGATTTAAAAAAAATATTTATTCATCAAGCTAATGAAAAGATGGATGAGGCAATTATTAAACGTTTCTACAAACTATACGAGAAAGAAGCCCCAGAACATGTAATGCCTATGTGCATTAACAAACTTGGAAACTCTAGTGTTGCAACAGTACCTACCCTATACGATATGGTTGTAAAAAAGCAACTAGACAATCATACAGTAAGCAGAGGTGATATTATTATGTTTGCAAGCGTAGGAGCTGGTATGAATATAAATGCAATTACTTATAGAGTCTAACCTGTTATGTATAAAAGCAAAACAGTACAAAAAAGATATAAGCACACCTTAGCTTTTTTTAAGAAGCATATTTCCACTTCAGAAACAATTCTAGACCTTGGTGTTGTGAATCCCTTTTCTGAAATTCTAAAAAATGAAGGATATAATGTAATAAATACAGAAGGTGAAGATCTAGATATAGACACCTCTGCTGTAAAAAACAACGATTATGATGTAGTTTCAGCTTTTGAAATTTTTGAACATCTAGTTTCACCATTTAATGTTCTTCAGGAAAGTACTTCAAAAAAGCTTGTAGCATCTGTGCCTCTTAAACTGTGGTTTGCTTCAGCATATAAAAGTAAAACAGATGAAAGGGATAGGCATTATCACGAATTTGAAGATTGGCAATTTGATTGGCTACTAGAAAAGTCTGGATGGATTATAAAGGATCGGGAAAAATTTACTAATCCAGTAAGAAAAGTTGGAATTAGACCTATTTTAAGAAGATTTACTCCTCGCTATTATTTAGTTTATGCAGAACGAGCTTAAATGGAAATTTGCATCATCATACCTGCTTATAACGAAGAAGCACATATAAAAAAAACGCTTCAGTCTTTAGTCTCCCAAACTAAACTTCCAAAAAAAATAATTATAGTGGATGATAACTCAACAGACGGGACTGCTGTGGCAGAAAGCGTTGATGCGCTTTTAGATG
>CAYGMB010000302.1:1570-2847 GCA_964350765.1 uncultured Flavobacteriaceae bacterium | reverse complement strand
TGGTGGGATAGGAAATACTCAAAAATGGAAAAATAGTTCATTAAGTGTTAATACCTCTTACATAAATCTTGCTCCTTACATTGCCGCATTACCAGATAGAAATGATTGGCAAAAGCCTTTTGAAGCATTTGCAGGAGAAACAGTTTATAGACATAAAATAGGAGAAGGATTATTTAAGTTATATGCTGCCTTTGATGCTTCAAATTTTGAACTAACACAAGAGGATATTAATAACCCTTCTGGAGTTAATTTTAAACTAAAGAATACTAATTTTTATACCAATGCAAGTTACTCTACAAATTTAAAAAAGAAATGGAAGTTGTTTACTGGTGGAAGTGTTACAACTGCAAGAACAAAAGTAGGTATAAATACAAGTGATATAGACGATTCTGAAAACTCAGCTCATTTTAAAGTGAGACTTCAAAAAAAGTTTAGCAATCGTGTAAAGCTTCGTTTTGGAGCTGAGCAATTTTTAACTGATTTTACTGAAGAATTTGTCGAAACAGATTTTAACATAAAGTATGGATTTAATAATAATATTTCTGCTGTTTTTGGGGAGAGTGATATTGTTTTCTCTAGAAAGTTTGCTATTAAGCTAGGGATAAGAGGAGAATATAGTGACCTTTTTAAAGAGTTTACAATTTCACCAAGAGCATCTATAGCATATAAAACTGGAAAAAACAGTCAGTTTTCAATAGCTTATGGTGACTTTTATCAGCAGCCTAGTAATGAGGTTCTGAAATTTAATAGCTCATTAGAAGCAAGAAAAACACAACATTATATTTTAAATTATCAATACGTAGCTAATAATAGAATTTTAAGAGCTGAGTTATTCAGAAAAGAATACTCAAACTTAGTGACATATGATACCGAGTTTTTATCCTTTGATAGCGCAATAGAAACTAGAGGAAATGGTTTTGCGCAAGGGCTTGATATTTTTTGGAGAGATAACAAAACATTCAAAAATATGGATTATTGGGTAAGCTACTCTTATCTTGATAGTGAGCGTAAGCATCAAAATTTTCCAACAGAGGCAGTACCTTCTTTTGCAAATACTCATAATGCCTCCTTGGTTACAAAATACTGGGTAGAAGATTTGAAAAGCCAAATTGGATTTAGTTACCAATTTGCAAGTGGAAGGACATACACAAACCCTAATAAGCCAGGATTTCTTCAAGAAAAAACAAAGGCTTTTAATAATCTTAGTTTAAACTGGGCGTATTTGATATCGCAACAAAAAATACTTTATTTTTCAGTAAACAATGTCCTTGGGTTTA
>CAYGMB010000302.1:0-1560 GCA_964350765.1 uncultured Flavobacteriaceae bacterium | reverse complement strand
TAACGCAAACGGAATGTTTAATAGAAGAACCTTACGCCCAGCTGCAGACCAATTCTTCTTTGTTGGTTTCTTTTGGACTATAAGTGATGATGGAACAGATAATCAACTTGACAACTTGTAGGTTAATTATATTCTTCTGCAAGTTGTTTTAAAAATGGTTTGTAAACTTCGTGAATTCCCTCGAACTTGATGATTTCAAGTTTGTTGCCAAAAAGTTTATTCCCTTTTAAAGTTTGCTCAGTTTTTCTAGCTTCATTTATATACTCGTCTTTGTCTCCATAGATATATATAACCTTAGTGTTTGGATCTAAATAATTAAAGTCTGCCGGTTCCAACTCAGTTGGTATTGCACCAGAATGTAGTACTAGATGACTGCATAGTATTTGTCTACTTGCAGCCCATCTAGCTGCTATAGAAACTCCTTGGGAGTACCCTAGTATTATTAAATTAATAGTTTCTTTTTTAGGTTTTTCATTTTTCCAAATGGCATCAATATAGTTTAAAACATTTTTGGTTTCTTCTATGGTGTTTTCTCTTGTTAGCCATGAGGCACCCACATGCTTAAAATCTTTTCCTTGGTAATATTTAGAGGGGGCTTGTGGAGCTATAATATAATTTTCTTCTTTAGAAATTTCAGAAAAATAGCGTACAAAATACTTGCTTAAATACCCCATTCCGTGAAATACTAGCCAAACATTTTTAGTTTTTTCAGTAAAATCATTTAGTGTTGAGTAGGTATTTTTGTTTGTGTAAGTAACAGCTTTTTCTATAGACATAGTGGCATATTTTGTATTTTTACAAAGATAATCTAAGTATAATGAAATACAGTAAGGAAGAAATATTAGAGGGTTGCCGTAAGATGTGTAAAAACACATTAATGGAAACTTTGGAAATAGAATTTATTGATGTTACAGATACTACTGTAGTTGCAAGAATGCCTGTTACGCCTAGAGTGCATCAACCTGATGGTGTGTTGCACGGAGGTGCTTCTGTAGCACTTGCCGAAAGTGTGGGAAGTGCTGGAGCATTTATTTTTTTAAATGAAGAAAATGTTGCAATTAGAGGAATTGAAATTGCTGCAAACCATTTAAAAAGTATAAAAGATGGATATGTGTATGCGACTGCAAAAATTTTACACAAGGGAAGAACTATGCAGTTATGGCAAATAAAAATTACAAACGAAGAAAAAAAATTAGTTTCAATAATAAAACTAACTACACTTACATTACGTACATAGAGTATGGAATACTCTAATCTAACAAAAAAACTTAAAGAAGCATATAGTGCCAATAGGCCATTTGTGTTTTTTTCAGAGCCTGGTAAAAACTTTGCTACTACTATATTTCCAACATTAGAAGTATTACGCCCCGTATCATTTAATAGTCATGATGGTTTTCTTTTTGCTCCTTTTTTATTTGAGGACAAAGTTTATGTATATCCTGTTGAGGGAAGTGAAGTTTATACAACCACAGTACCTAACATAAATACATTAAAAACTACTGTGAAAATTCAAGAAGCCAAAAATACACTTGATGCGTATGAAGCTCTAATTAAGAATAC
>CAYGMB010000301.1:0-2879 GCA_964350765.1 uncultured Flavobacteriaceae bacterium | reverse complement strand
AATACTTTTTATTACATCCTCTTGTATTCCTTTAAATTTATTAAATCCAAAATACTTTTTTAGTGATGCGTAAATATCGATTTCAGCCACGCTGTTATTCTGTTTTTATATTTTTATTAGACCTTAAATAAAATTGCAGAAACAGGGGAACAATTGTAATTTTGCAACCTTTAAGGTAATTATGTATCTATTTAATATAAATCTATACTAAATATAGTAATTTATGGATACAGTAACAAAAATTAAAAAGAGTAACATCTTGAATATCGAAGAAAGAGTAATATCTGTCGCTAAAAAGACTATTGAAACCGAAAGTAATGCTATTATGAATTTAGCTAGTTTGGTTGATAGTGAATTTGCTGATGCGGTAGAATATATTTTTAAATCGCATGGTAGAGTTATTGTTACTGGAATAGGTAAAAGTGCTAACATTGCTACAAAAATTGTTGCAACACTTAATTCTACTGGAACTCCAGCCATTTTTATGCATGCAGCAGATGCCATACATGGTGATTTAGGAACTATATTAGAAGATGATAGTGTCATCTGTATATCTAAAAGTGGAAACACTCCAGAAATAAAGGTACTTGTACCATTAATAAAAGCTAGAGGAAATAAGCTTATCGCAATAACTTCAAATAAAGCTTCTTTTTTGGGAACGCAAGCAGATTATGTATTAAATGCATATGTAGAAAAGGAAGCATGCCCAAATAATTTAGCACCAACAACTAGTACAACAGCTCAACTTGTTATTGGTGATGCTCTAGCAATGAGCCTATTAGATCTACGTGGTTTCTCAAGTAAAGATTTTGCACGGTTTCACCCAGGAGGATCTTTAGGAAAAAAACTATATTTAAGAGTAAGTAATTTAACCTCTTTAAATGAAAAACCCCAAGTTCACCCAGATACCGATGTAAAAGATGTTATTGTAGAAATATCCAAAAAAATGCTTGGTGTAACTGCTGTTGTTGAAAACAATAAAATTATTGGTATTATCACAGATGGAGATTTACGTAGAATGTTAACCAAGGTTGATAGCTTTAAAGGTCTAACGGCTAAGGATATTATGACAAGTAATCCAAAAAAAATTGATAATGATGCAATGGCTGTTGAAGCTATGAAGTTAATGGACAACCATGGCATTACTCAATTACTTGCAGAGGATAAAGGAAATTATTGTGGGGTAGTACATATACATAATTTAACAAAAGAAGGAATAATTTAATGACAAAAAACGCAACTACATCTAATGAAAAAGAGATGTCTTTTCTGGATCATTTGGAAGAATTGCGTTGGCATTTAATTCGTTCTACAGCTGCTGTAGTTGTAATGGGAACTATAGCATTTATTGCCAAAACTTTTATTTTTGATACTTTACTGCTTGGCCCTTCTTATGGAAGTTTTCCAACATATGAAATTCTTTGTAAAGCTGCTACTTTTTTAGGTTTTGAAGACAGCTTTTGCTTTGAAAAACTACCATTTACTATCCAAAGTAGAACTATGGCAGGACAGTTCTCTGCTCATATATGGACCTCCATTACAGCAGGCTTTATTTTAGCCTTTCCATATGTTATATATGAATTTTGGAAATTTATTAGTCCTGGACTACGCGACAACGAGCGTAAAACCAGTAGAGGTTTTATTTTAATCGCGTCGTTGTTATTTTTTATTGGAGTACTTTTTGGATATTATGTAGTTACCCCTTTATCTATTAACTTTTTAGGAAGCTACCAAGTTAGCGAACAGGTTTTAAACGAGTTCGATTTAAGTAGTTATATAGGCCTTGTAAGAGCTTCGGTCTTAGCAAGTGGATTAATTTTTGAGTTACCAATAATTATTTATTTTTTAACTAAAATCGGAGTAGTAACACCAGAGATTTTACGTAAATACCGAAAATTCTCTTTAGTTGGGGTTTTATTACTTTCAGCTATAATAACACCTCCAGATGTGGCTAGTCAAATAATTGTAGCAGTACCTGTTATTATATTATACGAAATATCAATCTTTATTTCTAAAGCCGTAATAAGAAACCAATTAAAAAAAGAAAGGAAAAGAAATGTCTAACATAGTAGATGAATTTAACGAGTATCGTTCAAAAATGAACGAGAAACTACTCGAGGACAACAACAAGATTATAAAAAGAATATTTAATCTAGACACTAATGCTTTTACCGAAGGAGCCCTTCCAAAAAAAACAAAGGAGCTCTTAGGCCTTGGAAATTCGCTAGTACTTAGATGTGATGATTGTGTACGATATCATTTAGAGGCATGCCATAAACTCAATATCACTAAAGAAGAAGTAGTTGAAGCATTAAGTGTTTCCTTACTTATAGGAGGAACAATTGTAATACCGCACCTTAGAAGAGCTTACGAATACTGGGAGGCATTAGATAATAAAGCGTAATTTTTTCTTCGGAAAATTTAGCTGTACTTTTATCGTTTAAATTTAAAAGATTTCCACTTTCGTGGGAAATAATATGAAATTAAGAGCTGAAAATCTTATAAAATCCTACAAAGGGCGAAAGGTAGTAAAAGGCATTTCGGTAGAAGTAAACCAAGGAGAAATTGTTGGTTTACTTGGACCTAATGGTGCTGGTAAAACTACATCTTTCTATATGATTGTTGGTCTTATTAAACCTAATGGTGGTCAAATTTTTCTGGAAGGAACAGAGATTACTAAATTCCCAATGTACAAAAGAGCTCAAAATGGGATTGGTTATTTAGCTCAAGAAGCTTCTGTATTTAGAAAATTGAGTGTTGAAGATAATATTTTAAGTGTTTTACAGCTTACAAAGCTTTCTAAAAAAGAGCAAAAACATAAAGCAGACACTCTTATAGAAGAGTTTGGCTTAGGACACATTAGAAAAAATAGAGGAGAT
>CAYGMB010000300.1:2131-2931 GCA_964350765.1 uncultured Flavobacteriaceae bacterium | reverse complement strand
GAACTATATATTTCTTCACCCCAATCAACCGCATTAGCTTCAACTAATTTCGGAACTTGATGCTAATTACTATTATCTTTCAAGGTTAGGAACCATTTCACCATTTCTGGCCAATTTTTAAATGAATCGACGAAACTTTTATTTCTACGCGTATCATACTGATCGTAAAAATTATAAAAATCGTTCTGTCTGATTTCCAAATCACTTAGTTGTTTAACGCTATGAACTTCATCTACTTCCCCAATGTACTGTATTGTTCTCTCCATACCATCAATTTCATGGTCATATAATCTAGATCTATGATTAGATAACCATGACTCGTAATGTTCCGCTCGCTCATTGCGTAAGAATTTTGGTAATGCAACTAAACTTTGAAAACTTGGAAATCGTAATATATTATAACTCATACCTATGAATACATTATATTTTTCTCGTAACGATAAAATAACTTCGTGAAAAGTATCTAGACTAGCTAAACTTAACGCATTTATGGTCAACATAACATGAACATCTCGAAATGATCCTTCTTTTATTATAAACTCAAGATTAGAGTACCATTCGTCCCATTTCAAACCATCACGTATATATTCGGCATGTTCCCCATAACTTTCGTTACTAGTAAATAAAGAAAAATTACTTATAAATTTGCTGCTATCTACTAAACGTTTAAGTTTATCCCGCCTTAAGCCAAGATTAGTATTGACTGCTAAATGAACTTCACAATCTGGGTGGTGTTCATACCACGATATAAGTTTCCAAAACTCTTCACTCATCGTAGCCTCACCGCCTGTAACTCTAAG
>CAYGMB010000300.1:0-2121 GCA_964350765.1 uncultured Flavobacteriaceae bacterium | reverse complement strand
ACTACTTAAATCAGTTTCCCACCATTTCCAAAATGCCTCCACAAACGGGTTATCCATCCTATTATTTCCGTATGGCTGTGCCCAGCTACCATTAGTGGCGTATGCTCCCCATCCATCACTTGATAAATTCTGATATGGACCATTTTTATTTATATCATGTGCCCATGTGGTACTAAAACCCGCATTACAATAGCTACATGCAAAATTGCATTTATTATCAAATGATATCTCCAATGTTTTCGGGGTAAAATTATCACGCCAATTACTACTAAACGCAGTATCCAGATCACTCTCAGAATATGGGAGACTCTTATAGACTCGATCACTAACTAGATCTGTATTTAAATTCTCAATTTTCCAACAATATTCACATTCTCGTGTCTGTACCCCGTCCTGCATATCCTTTCGAACAAGTTTCTTATATAACGTGTTATGCAACGCACTGGGATCATCACGTACCTCGTCAGCATCTATTTTGTGTGGAGGTGGGTGATGACAACTAGCCGTCATCCCATTACCTAACCACACCGTAGAATTAAACCATTTAGCTCCACAAAAAGAAGCACTTTTACTGTCAAGAATTTCTTTCTTAAATTCTCGATCTGTTCGTTTATTACTCATCTCTAATAATATTCCTATATTGTTGCTTACACAAATCATAAAATTCAGACATTTCCGGGAATACTTCAATAAAATTAGTATTGCGTCTATCGTCTATTTGGTTGATAAAATCATAGAATTCCGCTCTACCTTTATTCACGTCATATCGAATCTTATTTTCATTTTTACGATCAAAATACAACCTATGCAGTATGATTCTTTTTAATTTTTCTACCTCATAATGCTCAAAACCGCCTGGATAACCCCATACATTACTTTTCTGGTGACGGGCCATGAATTCCATAGCAGGCAATAAATATTCCTCAACCAATTCATGTGTACACCATTGAACGTCCAACATGGGTGGATATCTCAAGTACGGTATATCTATACCAATTTTCATACTATGGTCAGGATTCCTATTTTTCAATTCTGTATATCTAACAGTTTGATTTAAATTAAATCCCGACCCATTCTCAACCAAGTAAGCGAATGTGCAGGGATTATATTTCTTCTTTAAATCATAAACCCACTCTAATAATTTTCTAAAGGTAGTGATACTGAATATATTAAAAGCTGACATTATTACAATTCTAACATTATCTATTTCCGCGACTTGCTCTACTCTTTGTTTAAATATTTCAAAATCTAACCCAGTGCGCGCGTATTCTGCCTGCTTACCCCACCCTTCGACACTAGTATATATTGTTAATTTCTTCACTGTTCGATTGGTGGCCATATGAGTGATACGATCAATAAAATTGTCCCACAATACATTAGGGACACTAAAATTACTATTAATACTAAATTCTAAATTTTTATTTGGATTTTCAATAAAATAATCCAGTGCCAACATTGCATCCTTACTCATTAGTGGTTCCCCACCAGTAATGCGAAAATGCTGCAAATTAGTAGATACTCGGGGAAACCAATCCCAAAATGCTTCAACATATGGATTTATTTCAGTATTTTTATACGTCATAGTATCTAAATTTTGTTGCCAGCCCTGAACAATCCATTCTTTAGTAGTTCCCTCCAAAACTTTCATTGGTCCATGATGCTTTAATTCCTCAACCCACCTACTACTAAATTCAGGCCCACAATATGTACATTTCATATTACATATGTTACTAAAGCTAACCTCTAGATATGTCGGATTTAAATCTTCATCCCCTGTTAATTGCGTTATATCGTCGTGGTTTGATAAAGCCCATGTCTCAATACTTTTATAGAAACGATCACTTTTACCATTATTATCTTCAATCCTCCAACAATATACGCATTCTGAGGGTTTCCCGCCTTGTAGCATTTCTTGTCTAGCATTCTTTAACTTTTTTGTATTAAACAACGCAGCAGAATTATTTGTCACTTCTTCGATGGGTATCTTATGAGGGGTTGGGTGATGACAAGCATGTGTCATTCCAGTACCTAAATGTATAGTTCCCTGGGTGAATTTAGCCAGACAAAACCCATCGCCAGTACTATTCAGTAGCGTTTTCATTTGATCCGATAAGCTTACTC
>CAYGMB010000299.1:0-2933 GCA_964350765.1 uncultured Flavobacteriaceae bacterium | reverse complement strand
TTGTATCTATCCCCATTTTATCCATTAAAAAACGTAGTGTTTCATTATCTATATTTTTATCATATACAAAGCGCACAGGATCTCCAGCACTCCTATTTTTTACACTTTTATAAATTTTATCTATAAAGCTTTTACTTAAGTCACTATCAATATCCAGTTCTGCATCTCTAGTAATTTTAATCATATGCGCAGTAATGCTATCATACTTAAAAATACTGAAGATGTTATTTAAGCAAAAACGAATTAAATCATCTAAAATGATTATAAACTGCTTGTCTCCCTCTTTGGGTAAAACAACAAAACGGTCAATAATTTTAGGGATTTCAATTAAGGCATAGTTATTTTTTGTTCCGAAAGTATTATCGTCTTTAGACATTACCATCTTTATGGCTAGATAAGCTGCACTATCTTTTAGTGAAGGAAACTCTTCTAACTCACCAATCATAATTGTTACCAAAGCTGGACTTACTTTTCTGAGGAAGTAATCTGAAATAAAGGCCTCTTGACTCTTAGTAACTTGAGTTTCATCAATAATAAAAATGTTTTCTTTCTCTAACTCTTCTTCAATGTCGTTTAAAATTGACAAACTAGTTGCCTGATGTTCTATAACAGTTTTTGTGATTTCTTCTAGAAGCTCTGTTGCCGAAATACCTCCTAGTACCCCTCTACCTCCTTTTCCTGCTTCAACAATACGCTTTATAGTTGCGTAACGAACCTTAAAAAACTCATCCAAATTATTAGAAAAAATTCCTAAAAACCGAAGACGTTCAATAAGTGGTACACTTGTATCTTTTGCTTCTTGTAACACTCTAGCGTTAAACTGTAACCAGCTTAATTCTCTATTTCTGTAGTGGTATTCCAATGTATTAATCTTATTTTAAGTCCCTAGGGAATAATGTTTTAATTGTTTTTCCAGTAGTAATATCACTCCAAGATTCTTCCGTAAACTCAATAGCTACAAATCCACTTGTTGGAAGATTGTCAATGTATATATTACCTAACATATTCGCAATAGACGTAAACGCGTGATTATGACCAACTATCATAACTCTTTTTAGTGAGTCGTCTAGGCTTTTAATAATTTGCATTACATTTTGCCCACTAAAATCGTACAAATTATGATTGGTACTAAAGTCTTTATCTTCTACCTCAAAAGCATTTTTAAAATAATTAGCAGTAGCTAGTGCTCTCGTTGCATCACTACTTATTATTTTTTGCGGTGGAGGCATTTCGCCCTTTATGGTATTAGAAACTAATGCACCATCTCTTCTACCCCTGCCCTTTAATGGTCTTTGGTGATCAATAACATCATGCTTCCATGATGATTTTGCATGACGAACCATGTATAAAGGTTTCATAATAAAGTCTATACTTTTAGTATTAATAATTACGGTGCTAACCGCTCAATATTCCAATCTAACTTGTTTTTTAGGCTATATCGTATTCTATCGTGTAATCTATTAGGCCTCCCTTGCCAAAATTCGAATTCTAAAGGAGAGATTATATAGCCACCCCAATGGTCTGGTTTTGGAACTTTTGTGTTTTTAAATTTTTCTTCTAATAGTTTAAGGTTATTTTCAAGAACTTCTCTACTTTCAATAATAGTGCTCTGGGGTGATACATATGCACCTAATTGACTCCCCTTAGGTCTTGATTCAAAATAATTAACCGAATCATCCTTACTAGTTTTTTTTGCCACACCCTTAATTATAATTTGGCGTTCCAAGGCTGGCCAAAAAAAAGAAATTGAAACGTTTGGATTTTCATTTATTGAAATCCCTTTTTCACTATTATAATTGGTGTAGAAATAAAACCCTTTCTCATTATACTTTTTAAGAAGTACTACTCTACCTTTAGGAAATCCATCTACACCTATGGTTGTTAATGTCATTGCATTAACTTCTTCTACAGTATCACTATCTTTCGCTTCATAAAACCATTTCTGAAATTGTTGCATAGGATTTGTATCAACATCATTAACAGAAAGTTCTCCTTTTTGATATGATTTTCGGTAATTGTGAAGTTCTTTTTCCATAAGTAAAATTCCACAGCAATTTACGAAGAATAGAACTCTAATAAAACTTGAAAAAGATTAAATGTAGGTTAATTATAATTCAAAAACTTTTCCGTCGCTAGCTAATAAAACATTTTCAAATAATAATGAAGCTTCCTCTTTAAACAAGGAGGTATCTTTGTACCTTCCAGAATAATGACCTAAAATTAATTGACCAACATTTGCCTTCTTTGCAATTGCTCCAGCTTCTTTTGCTGTACTGTGCATAGTCTTAGTTGCTAAGTCATGGTGTTCGTCTAAAAAAGTTGCCTCGTGATATAATGCCGTAGAGTTACTAATAATAGGTATTATTTCTGGATAATAAGCTGTATCACTACAATAAGAATAACTTTTTGAAGAAGGTGGATCTTTTGTAATTAGTTCATTTTTTATGAGCTTCCCTTCTCTGTTCTCAATATCAAAACCTTGCTTTGCTTTATTGAAGTAAGCTTGATCTATTTTATAATTAACTGCTGCTTCGTAATCTAGGCTTCTTTCAGAGGGCTTTTCAGAAAACAAAAACCCATTTGTGTAAACTCTATGTTTTAAAGGGATTGTTTTGACAGTTACTTTATCATCTTCAAAAATAGTTGTGGGAGTATTACTTTCTAATTCAGTAAAACGTAACTCATAATTAGTCCAGCTCTTTCCAAGCTTTAATTGGAGTGTGATAGCTTCTTTTATTCCTTTTGGCCCATAGATATGTAATGGTTCTTCTCTCCCTAATAACCGAAAGGTTGATATCAAGCCAACTAACCCAAAAAAATGATCTCCATGTAAATGAGAGATAAAAATATGTTTAATCCTCGCAAACTTAACCTTACAACGCCTTAATTGTACTTGTGTGCCTTCTCCACAATCTATTAAAAATAAATGCCCT
>CAYGMB010000298.1:0-2934 GCA_964350765.1 uncultured Flavobacteriaceae bacterium | reverse complement strand
ACTTAAAGTTTCAACTTCAGCATTAAAAAATATTAATAAAAATGGAATTTCTGCTGTAATTAAAGAAGCTCGAGAAAAAGGGTATCTTACTAAGTAATTACTGCAAACCAATAAAAGTCTAGTATCATGGCTAAAAAAGGAAACAGAGTACAAGTGATTTTAGAGTGCACGGAGCACAAAGAGTCTGGACAACCAGGAACTTCACGTTACATCACTACAAAAAATAAAAAGAACACACCGGATAGAACAGGATCTAAGAGACTTACCAAAGCAATAAAAATGGTAAAATCTCCAAAGACAGGAGCTTATACTTTTGTAGAGTCTATTATGGCTCCAGACCAAGTTAACGACTGGTTAAGCAAAAAGTAATTTATAAAGAAATATACCGCAAGAGCCACTTTTTTTCAAGAGTGGCTTTTCGTATTTTTGGGCGTAACCACGTTTTAACGTGGTCGGGCTTTCAACGCTACAGGGTAGCTTGTTTCAATCCCTTACGCATAAGTATCGTATTTAATTATACCTATAGATGAGTTTATTTAAAAAAATATTCAGTAAAGAAAAAAAAGAGACCCTAGACAAGGGATTGGAGAAATCTAAAACTTCTTTTTTTGAAAAACTAGGAAAAGCAGTTGCAGGAAAAAGCAAGGTAGATGACGATGTACTCGATAACCTGGAAGAAGTATTAGTGTCTAGTGATGTAGGAGTAAATACCACATTAAAGATTATTGAGCGTATAGAAGCACGTGTAGCAAAAGATAAATACCTAGGAACTGATGAGCTTAATGGAATTTTAAGAGAAGAAATTGCTGGATTATTAAGTGAGGTAGATAGTGGTAATGCAAGTACTTTTGAAGTTCCAGTTCATGAAAATGGCCCCCATGTAATTATGGTTGTAGGAGTAAATGGTGTAGGTAAAACAACAACTATAGGTAAATTGGCGCATCAGTTTAAAAGCACTGGAAAAAGGGTTGTTTTAGGAGCGGCAGATACTTTTCGTGCTGCAGCGATAGACCAATTGCAAGTTTGGGCAGATAGAACAGATGTACCTATCGTAAAGCAAGCTATGGGGAGTGATCCTGCAAGCGTAGCTTTTGATACGTTACAAAGTGCTGTAAATCAAAATGCAGATGTAGTAATTATAGATACAGCTGGTCGTCTTCACAACAAAGTTAATTTAATGAATGAACTAACAAAGGTAAAACGTGTAATGCAAAAAGTAGTGCCAGATGCACCTCATGATGTATTATTAGTTTTAGACGGCTCAACAGGTCAAAATGCTTTTGAGCAAGCCAAACAGTTTACTGCAGCTACTGAAGTTACATCCTTAGCAGTTACAAAATTGGATGGAACAGCTAAGGGGGGTGTAGTAATAGGTATTAGTGATCAATTTCAAATACCCGTAAAATACATTGGTGTAGGAGAAGGTATAGAAGACCTTCAAGTTTTTAACAAGTTTGAGTTTGTAGACTCTTTTTTTAAGTAAGCCAAAACAACATTCCTTTTCTGGAAAATAAATATGCGTACAAAAACAGTAAAAAAAAATAAAATTAATGTTGTCACTTTAGGATGTTCCAAAAATGTGTACGATAGCGAAGTTCTTATGGGACAACTTAAAGCCAATAACAAAGAAGTTGTTCATGAAGAAGAGGGAAATGTTGTAGTAATTAATACTTGCGGCTTTATCGCAAATGCAAAAGAGGAAAGTGTAAATACAATACTAGAGTATGTTGCCAAAAAGGAAGAGGGTATTGTAGATAAAGTTTTTGTTACAGGCTGCCTATCGGAAAGATATAAACCAGATTTAGAAAAAGAGATTCCAGATGTTGACCAATATTTTGGTACCACAGAACTCCCTAATTTATTAAAAGCATTAGGTGCAGATTATAAGCATGAACTAGTAGGAGAAAGATTAACAACGACCCCTAAAAACTATGCTTATCTTAAAATTGCGGAAGGATGTGATCGTCCCTGTTCTTTTTGCGCTATTCCTATAATGAGAGGGAAACACAAGTCTACTCCAATGGAAGATTTGGTTACCGAAGCAAAAAAGTTAGCTGCAGAAGGGGTTAAAGAACTTATTCTAATTGCACAAGACCTTACGTATTATGGTTTAGACTTGTACAAAAAAAGAAATCTTGCAGAACTACTTAAAAAGCTTGTTAAAGTTGATGGAGTAGAGTGGATTAGACTACATTACGCTTTCCCAACTGGCTTCCCTATGGATGTTCTTGAAGTGATGCGTAACGAACCAAAGGTTTGTAATTATATCGATATTCCATTACAGCATATTGCAGACCCAATTTTAAAGTCTATGCGAAGAGGTACAACAAAGGCAAAGACTACCAAGCTATTAAAAGAGTTTAGAGCAGCTGTACCTGAAATGGCAATCCGTACTACCTTAATTGTTGGGTATCCAGGAGAAACTGAAGAAGATTTTGAAACTCTAAAAAATTGGGTGCAAGAAATGCGTTTTGAACGTTTAGGTTGTTTTACATACTCTCACGAAGAAAATACGCATGCCTATAATCTAGAGGACAATGTGCCAGAAGAGGTTAAGATAGAGCGTTCAAATAAGATAATGGAAATTCAATCACAAATATCTTGGGAGTTAAATCAAACTAAAATAGGTAAAAAGTTTAAGGTTGTTATTGATAGAAAAGAAGGAAGTTATTATGTTGGGAGAACAGAGTTTGATAGTCCAGATGTTGATAATGAAGTTTTAATAAATGCCGAAGAGGGATATCTACGAACAGGAGAGTTCTTTAATGTTAAAGTAACTGCCGCAGAAGATTTTGATTTATATGCTGAAGTTATTGCTTAAGTGGCATTATTTTCCAATAACTTAATAATTAGAATAATAAAGCACTTGTAGACACAAGTGCTTTTCTAC
Source organism: uncultured Flavobacteriaceae bacterium (assembly GCA_964350765.1). Taxonomy (GTDB): domain Bacteria; phylum Bacteroidota; class Bacteroidia; order Flavobacteriales; family Flavobacteriaceae; genus CAYGMB01. Next base: position 44 of record CAYGMB010000298.1, on the reverse strand, counting down.
TTTAACTATTTTCTCTTTTTTTACGGAGCAGCCGTTGGAATAGT
>CAYGMB010000297.1:965-2960 GCA_964350765.1 uncultured Flavobacteriaceae bacterium | reverse complement strand
AGCCTTAAATTAGAAACTTATAAAGTGAAAGTTACTGGCACAGTTGAAGAATTTAGTGCTCACAGTATTATTGTGCCCATAGAAATTAAAAATGCTCCACTTGATAAAAAAATTAAGTTAATTCCGGAGAATATTAAAATTTCATTTGTTGTTTCAATGAGTAATTTCAATAGCATTTCTAAGAACGATTTTAATGTTATTTGTGACTATAGTAAGGCAGATGAAAGTCAAAGCTTTCTTATTCCTGAAATAGTGAAATCTCCTAAGGGAATATCAAATATTGAGCTAAGTCATAATAAAATTAATTACCTAATTTTTAAATGAAGATAGTAGGACTTACAGGAGGTATAGGTAGTGGCAAAACTACTGTTTCTAAAATGTTTAGTGCACTAGGAGTGCCTGTTTACATTGCAGATGTTGAAGCAAAAAAGCTTACCAATACCTCAAAGGTAATTAAAAGAAAAATTATTTCAATTTTTGGTGAAAAATCATACAAGGATGAGGTTTTAGACTCTAAATATATTGCAAATATCGTCTTTAATGATTCTGAAAAACTGGAGAAACTTAACAATATTATTCATCCCAAGGTTGCTAAACACTTTAAAAAATGGGTCGCCAAGCAAGAAGGTGTGTATTGTATCAAAGAAGCCGCGATACTTTTTGAAAATGGAAGTTATAAAAGTTGTGATGCTACCATCTTAGTAACAGCTCCAGAAACTATTAGAATTAAGCGTGTATTGCAGCGTGATGGAGTTACAAAGGAAGAGGTTAGAGCCCGGATGAAAAATCAATGGAGTGATACAAAAAAGAGAAGCTTAACACGTCTAGTGATTGAAAATATAGACTTAGAAAAAACAGAAGAAGATGTGTTAAAAATGCACAGAAAACTCCTCAAAATCATCTAGTTTGTTACCTTCTTTCATTTTGTTAACATTTGGTTAAAGATGACACCCCCTAAATGTTAAAATCTTATTTTTGGGGTCATGAACAAAAAGCTTTTTGCACTTTTAATTGCCTTAATGTCACTATCCTTACTTGGGATTATTTTTGTTCAAGGGTACTGGATATCAAACTCATACAATACTAAAGAAGATCAATTGTCTATAAACATTAGACAAATTTTGGTTTCTGTTGCAAAGAAAATTCAGATTAGGGAAGCAGAGGATTATTATAATGTTTATAGTAGATTAATTGATAGCCTTGACACACCTACTAATGCAAGTTTAAGTGAGCTTGTTTATAGTTTTAGAAATAACGAGAACAAAGAAACCGTAATCTTTTCAGATGGGATTTTAGCCGAAGATTATAAACTCTCCTCAAACTTTCAAGATGTTGAGTTGGATAGTATTCAATTTAAAAAAATTACTAATAGACAAACAAGTACTAAAATAAATGAAGGAGTTGATGGTTCTGGAACTTCTAAAACCATTAATGAATCCTTTACAAGATTAAAAGACTATGAATTAAGTCAATTTGAAAGGCAGTATAAAATTCTTTCAGCAAAACAACCAATTCATAGGAGAGTTTCAAAAGAAGAAATCTCTGGGTATCTCACACAAGCTTTAAATGAGTATAACTTAAATTCTAATTTTGAATTTGCTGTTTATAGTAAAGGTTTAGCTACAAAAGTACGCTCTAGTAAGTTTAAGCCAAATCCAAAGACTACTTATGAAGTTCCACTATTTGTTAATGAAGAAGCAAACACAACCTATGATTTATTAGTGAGTTTCCCAGGAAAAGGTAAGGTGGTACTTAATGAAATATTAGGGATGGCAGTTTTGTCACTTGTTTTTACAGGAGTAATAGTGCTCACATTTGCAAATGCACTATCTCAAATTTTTAAACAAAGACAAATTTCACAAATAAAAAGTGATTTTATAAACAACATGACCCATGAGTTTAAAACGCCTATTGCTACTATTAATTTAGCACTAGATGCATTAAAAAACCCAAAGGTTAAAGACAATAAAGAGTTTTTAGAACGATATCTAAAAA
>CAYGMB010000297.1:338-941 GCA_964350765.1 uncultured Flavobacteriaceae bacterium | reverse complement strand
GATTAAAGATGAAAATAGACGTATGCATGCACAGGTAGAGAATGTATTGCGTATATCTAAACTAGAAAAAAATGAATTAGACTTACAGAAAGAGCGCATAAAGTTGCATAATGTAGTAGAAGATGCAATTTCACATATAAGTCTCATTGTTGAAGATAGAAATGGATATGTTAAAACTCATTTTGGAGCTCTAAAATCTTCAATTTTAGGTAATGAATCTCATTTAACAAATGTAATTGTAAATTTGTTAGATAATGCTATTAAGTATTCCGAAGAGGAACCTAAGATTGATGTTTTTACTGAAAATGTAAAGAACAGTATTGTTTTAAAAATTAGAGATCAAGGAATGGGAATGACAAAGTCTGTTCAGAAAAAAATATTTGAAAAATTTTATAGAGAACATACCGGAGACGTGCATAACGTTAAAGGTCATGGTCTCGGCCTTGCCTACGTAAAAAGAATTCTCGACGACCATGATGCAGAAATCTACGTTGAGAGTGAAAAGGGCAAGGGCAGTACTTTTACACTTAAATTACACTTAATATCTTAAAATTATGGAAACAGAAAACAAAAAAATTCTCTTAGTAGAGGACGATCCAAACT
>CAYGMB010000297.1:0-281 GCA_964350765.1 uncultured Flavobacteriaceae bacterium | reverse complement strand
AGTTACCCATGCCAAAAATGGTATGGAAGGTTTTGAAAAGTTTAAAAAAGACGACTTCGATCTTTGCATTCTAGATGTAATGATGCCATATAAAGATGGCTTTACATTAGCGAAAGAGATTCGTGAAAAAAATGAAGATGTCCCAATTATTTTCTTAACAGCAAAAGCAATGAAAGAAGATGTATTAAAGGGATATAAAGTAGGAGCAGACGACTACTTAAATAAGCCTTTTGATAGTGAAGTGTTGCTTATGAAAATAAAAGCTATAATACAGCGTAAGG
>CAYGMB010000296.1:0-2964 GCA_964350765.1 uncultured Flavobacteriaceae bacterium | reverse complement strand
CTATCTATAGGTTTAAAAAAATTGTAATAAGTAACATCTTTAGTAAAAGGTTTGTCCCGGTTATATTTTAGTCTATTTCCATTAGTTACCTTACTTGGAATAGTTTCGGCTTCGTAACCTTTAAATTGCAATACACTTGTTTGTGTAGAGTCTATTCCCCACGAAACAGGGTAGTAGCTACCTACTTTGTAATTTGTTTTAGCATTTTTACGCAGCTCTTTAATTATCTCCGCATCTTTATCTGCGATAGTAATAAAACTTTTCATAAGCTCATAAGTACCTTCAACTCTATCTTTATAGGGTTTAAGCATATGTGTTTCTACCATCATTCCTAGTGTGTTAAATAATGTAGTGTAGCCAGTTGAGTATCTTGGGGAATCCATGAATTGACTAAACCCTTTTTCTGGTGTACGATTAAATACATTTACATATGGGGTAATATCCCAGTTTTTTTGTTTAAGAGAATCCTCTAGTGCAGGCATAAGCGATGTATGAAGATAATTACCTAGTGGTCCTCCAAGTTTATTGTGTTGGGTAAATAGATGTGTTAATACATATTGATAGTCTGCCCCGTTACTTACATGATTATCTATAAATAAATCAGGGTCGAGCATATTGAAAATCTTAGAAAATGCTCTTGCATTCTTTGTATCAGCTTTTATGAAATCTCTATTAAGGTCATAATTTCTTGCATTACCTCTAAAACCGTAACTCTCAGGTCCATTTTGATTAGTTCTTGTTGTACTGTTTCTATTTAATGCTCCTCCAATATTATAAACTGGGATTACAGCAACAATAGTGTTTTTTGGAGCTTCTATTTTTCCGCTTGCTAAATCTCTAATTAACATCATGGATGCATCTATACCATCACTTTCCCCTGGATGAATTCCGTTATTAATTAATAAAACATTTTTATCTCTTTTTCCAGAGAATTCAGACTCAAAAGTTCTATTAGGATTAAATGTAATTAAATGCAGAGGTTCTCCACTATCGGTTTTGTCAAGTTTGTATATTTTAACTGAATTATAAGCAACAGATAGGGTGTCATAAAACGAAATTATTTCATGATATGTTGGTGTTTCAACCCCATTTGAACTTTCAAAAACCGTTGTAAAGTTGTAGGTTTTTTCTTCATTTTTTGAATTGCATGAAATCAATAAAATTGCAAAGAAAGCTTGAAATATATAAGAAATATTGCTTAATCGTGTCATATACCTAATATTTTATCACAAAGTTTATCATTTTGAGTGGTAAATTATAAATTCATTTTATATATTTGTTACAATATTAAACTTATAAACTTATTTAATTATGAAAAAAATTACATTATTAATTGCTTTAGCAGTTACCTCTTTTTCCTTTGCTCAAATAGTTGATAGACCAGAGAATGGTGTTAACTCAATCATTGCTACAGAAGGTGATGATGGAACAGGAGTTTATTGTGGGGATAGCTTCACTACTACTGATTCTTTTGAATTGACAGATATCACTTTTTCTGGAACAAACTCTAATGGTGCTGAATTAGGTCCATTTCTTACTGGGCTTAATGTTGTAATTTATGCTGATGCTGGTGGAGACCCTGGATCAGGAGTTCAACCACAGTTGCCAGGCTTTGGTGTGGTTGAGTTGCAAGATATTGATGCTGCAAACTTTACAGTTAATACTGATACTGGAGGAGTTAGTTCTTTTACTGTAGATTTAGTTGGAGCTAATGGTGGATCTGCACCTGTACTACCTGCTGGTACATATTGGATGGTATGTTTCCCATCTGTTACTGGTGCTCCTGCTGATGGAGCTGCTGGTAGATGGAATTGGGCTCTTTCTGATGGTCCAGCTCCTATCAATTCAATATTAATCGATCCACAAGATTTATTTGGTGCAGGAGCAACAGATTGGACTGAGCTTGATACTTTAGTTCCTGGAGCAACTTCTTTCGCATGGACTTTAAATGGAGATGTAGTTTTAGGTGTTGATGATAATGCACTATCTCAAATCTCTATTTATCCTAATCCTTCTAGTGATGTTGTGAATATTAAAGTTCCTTCTTCTATAGAAATTACTGGAAGTGCTTTATACGATGTATTAGGAAAAAGAACAGGTGTACAAGTAAACAATGGTGTTTTAGATATTTCTTCTCTTGCTAGAGGTGTTTATCTTTTAAACGTTGAAACTACTGCTGGTACTTTAACTGAGAAGATTATTAAAAGATAATTAAATTATAATTATAACTTTTAAAGCCTGCAAATAAATTGCAGGCTTTTTTGTTGTTGTATAAAATTAGAATATTGAGAACTTATATTATTGAAATCTATTTAATAAGATTTAAATACTATTAAAATAACTAGTTGTTTTTTAAAAAGTACTGTTTTAGGATTGATTTTTTACTCGATAAATATGTATTATTTGACTAAAAATTAACTGTATATAGAGCATGTAACTTAAACTATTTTTCTTATTTGAAGTTTTCAGAGAGTTCATATATAAATTATTATACAAGTTGGCTTAAGGTGATTAAAATATTAATATGTATATAAATAAAAAAAGCTCCTATACAATTCTTGTAAGAGCTTTATTATATAAGTGAGAGTTTTATAAACTTTACAGTTTATTTATCCATTCATAGAAATTAAAAACTCTTCATTGTTTTTAGTTTGTTTAAAGCGGTCATTAATAAACTCCATTGCTTCAACAGGGTTCATATCAGCAAGATACTTACGCATTACCCACATACGTTGTATGGTGTTTTCGTCTAATAGTAAATCGTCTCTACGAGTGCTAGAAGAAGTTAAATCAATCGCAGGGAATATTCTTCTATTAGATATTTTTCTATCCAATTGTAGTTCCATATTACCAGTACCTTTAAACTCCTCGAAGATAACTTCGTCCATTTTAGAGCCTGTCTCTGTAAGTGCGGTTGCAATAATACTTAATGAGCCACCATTTTCTATATTACGTGCAGCACCA
>CAYGMB010000295.1:2447-2986 GCA_964350765.1 uncultured Flavobacteriaceae bacterium | reverse complement strand
CAATCTATTAACAAGTGTTTGCATAAAAAACTTGCAACTAACATCCGTACACGATTGTGCATGTAGCCTGTTTCATTAAGTTCTCGCATTCCTGCATCTACTAATGGATAGCCGGTTTTACCTTCTTTCCATTTATTAAATTCCTCTTGGTTATTTCGCCATTGTATGCGGTCGTATTTTTTTCTGAATGCATTAGAAACCGTTTCTGGAAAATGCCATAGGATTTGCATGAAAAATTCACGCCATATTAGTTCTTGCCAAAACACTTCATTTTTTTCAGCGATAGCTTTTTTAACTATTTTTCGTATGCTTACTGTTCCAAAGCGAAGATGAGGTCCTAGCCTAGAAGTCCCATTTTTTGCAGGAAAATTTCTTGTGTCTTCATATTCTTGAATAGTAGTTGGAGTGACATCATACTCAGGAATTGTGATTTTAGATTTTTTAAAGCCAATATCAGATAACGAAAGGTTTGAGAGCCTAGTGTTTTTATATAAATTGTCTGAAGTTTGAGAGTAATAGTAAATTTTGAGATGTTTTTT
>CAYGMB010000295.1:0-2437 GCA_964350765.1 uncultured Flavobacteriaceae bacterium | reverse complement strand
CAAAGTTTGTTTTCCATTTTTTCATGTAGGGAGTATAAACCACATAGGGGTCGCCATCTTCCTTTACGACATCATCTTTTTCAAAAATTACTTGATCTTTAAATGTGTAAAATCCAATATCTTTTTCTGAAAGAAATTTGCTTATCTCTTTATCTCTGCTTTTTGCATAAGGTTCGTAGTCTCGATTAGTGATAACATTTTGTACATCGAATTCTGATAGAATTTCCTTAAAAACATCTTTAGGTTTCCCTTTATATATAGCGAGACTACTACCTGCTTCTTGAAGCTCGCTTCGCATATCTTGGAGTGTTTCGTGTATAAAAGTTACTCGTGCATCGTCTTCTGGGAGTTCACTTAAAATTTCGGTATCAAATATAAAAATGGGTAAAATAGGAAATTCTCCCTCAAGAGCTTTGCTAAAGCCTACATTGTCATCCAAACGTAAATCTCTTCGAAACCAAAATATAGATACTTTTTTACTCACCTTATGTTATATTTAGAGTCGACATTCCGCCGTCTACACCAATAATTTGTCCAGTTACCCAACTAGAATTGTCACTAAGCAAATAGTTTGCAGCTTGCGCAATGTCTTTTGTTGTTCCAACTCGCTTTAAAGGATGTCGATCACCCATTTTTTCTTTCTTATCATCACTAGACAGCAACTTTTCCGCTAGTGGAGTATCTGTTAGAGAAGGCGCAATTACATTTACTCTAAAACTAGGAGCGTATTCTGCAGCCAAAGCCTTTGCAAAACCTTCGATTGCTCCCTTTGCAGCAGCTACACTTGTATGAAAAGGCATACCTACTTTTACAGCTACTGTGCTAAAAAAAACCAAACTTGCTTGTTTGGAAGCTTTTAATTTAGGCAATAGTCCGTGTACAGTTTTAACTAACCCCATAAAGTTAACCTCCATATCTTCTTGAAAAGTTGCTGGTTTAAGCATTTTAAAAGGACGAAGGTTAATAGTTCCAGGGCAATATACTAACCCATCTATTGTATCTGGTAGTTCTAGTTGGGAACTATCATCTTCAATTGTATTAAAAGTAAGGTGTTTAACACCATCGGGGATACCTTCATTAGTTCTTGAAGCTATATAAACGTTGCAATTCTCTTTTAGTAATGTGGCAATCTCATTGCCTATTCCGTATGAACCACCAATAAGTACTATATTTTTCATTAATTATAATTTTCCGAAAAGCTCTTCTAGTTTTGCTTTTCTGTAATTAAAAATTTCATTTAGTTTTGGTTTAACCAAAAAAGGATGTACAAGCCGCCCTAAAATACCTAAGGGAACTTTATAGTGAATTATATCCTCCATTTCGACTCCACCATCAATTTCTTTGATAAAATGCTTATGATGCCATAAAGAATAGGGGCCAAAACGTTGCTCGTCTACAAAATAGCTACCAGACTTTGCATGAGTTATTTCTGTCACCCACTTAGTTTTAATTCCAAAGACTGGTGTTACAATATATTCTATAATTTGTCCTGCAAACATAGGTCTGTCTGCTCCTGAAAGGATATGAAAGCCCATGTAATCCGGTGTAATTACCTTTAAGTTTTTAGGATCTGATAGAAATTCCCATGCTTCCTGTTTTGAAATAGGAAGGTTTTGTTTGGAGTGAAGCTGGTATATTTTCATTTAAATATACATATTATCACTTTGTTTTGCTGTCTTGCTAATTTTATTAGCATTCATAACAAACAACCTTTGGGTGTCTCTAATTAATTTTTTTGACTTTCTTATTGTGAATAGTCTTGTGATGATATTTAACATAGCTTTACTTTTTCAGTAAAGTTAAAATTGTTTCATTAATTTATCATTCTATTAAACAAAATATTAACACTCATCACAACAATCTTCATCTTTTACAAGACGACAACTTAACACAGCTAAAAGTGCACCTACTATAGGTGCTACAATATATATCCAAAGATGTTCTAGGTGACCAGAGATTAGTGCAGGAGCTATTGAACGAGCAGGGTTCATTGATGCTCCAGTAATTGGTCCAGCAAAAAGCGCTTCTAGTAACACAACACCACCAATGGCAATACCAGCTATAATCCCTATTTCCTTAGCACCTGTAGATACATTAATAATTACCAACATGAGAAAGAAAGTGAGGATAACTTCAAAAATAAAAACTTTTAGTACAGAAAGTTGCGGCAGAGTTGTGCCAAGCAGTTCGTTTTCGGGAAATAAAAAAAGAAGTAAAGCACTTGCTGCAATAGCACCTATTAATTGCGAAATAATATATTTTGGAACTTCTTGCCAAGCGAATTTTTTTGCAAAAGCAAAGGCAATTGTTACAGCTGGGTTTATATGCGCACCACTTATGTCCCCAAACGCATAAATCATTGCCATGACAATAAGACCAAAAGTTATTGCAACACCTGGATGACTAACAACGCCCCCCGTAAACTCATTAATTACAA
>CAYGMB010000294.1:1369-2988 GCA_964350765.1 uncultured Flavobacteriaceae bacterium | reverse complement strand
TAATTGGTTATACTTTGCCATTCTATCACTTCTAGATGCAGATCCAGTTTTAATTTGCCCACAGTTTAATGCAACTGCAAGGTCGGCAATGGTATTATCTTCAGTCTCTCCGCTTCTATGTGACATTACAGATGTATATCCTGCATTATGAGCCATGTTAACTGCAGCAATAGTCTCGGTAAGTGTCCCTATTTGGTTTACTTTAATAAGGATTGAATTTGCAATACTTTCTGAAATTCCCTTGGATAATCTTTCAACGTTAGTAACAAATAAGTCATCTCCAACTAATTGAACTTTATCACCAATTAATTCTGTTAGATACTTCCATCCATCCCAATCATTTTCGTCCATCCCATCTTCAATAGATACTATAGGGTATTTTTTTGTAAGTTCTGCAAGGTATTCTGCTTGCTCTTTTGACGTTCTAACCTTCCCTTTGTCACCTTCAAAAATAGTGTAATTATAAGATGAGTTTTTATAAAACTCTGCAGCTGCACAATCTAGAGCAATCATAATTTCATCTCCAAAAACATAACCAGCTTTCTCTACAGCAAGTTTTATAGTATCAAGAGCATCTTCTGTTCCATCAAGTGTAGGAGCAAAACCTCCCTCATCACCAACAGCTGTACTTAAGCCTCTGTCATGAAGTACTTTTTTAAGATTATGAAATATCTCAGAACCCATCTGCATAGCTTGAGTAAAGTTTTTTGCCTTTACTGGCATTATCATGAATTCTTGAAAAGCTATTGGTGCATCACTATGAGAACCACCATTAATAATATTCATCATTGGCACAGGAAGAGTTTTTGCACTTACACCACCAACATATCTATATAACGGCAATCCCAACTCTGCAGCAGCAGCTTTTGCAACTGCAAGAGAAACTCCAAGAATAGCATTTGCTCCAAGATTTGATTTATTGGATGTACCATCTAGATCACACATAATTTTGTCGATCTGAGCTTGTTCAAAAACTGATACACCTAGTAAGGTCCCTGCAATCTTTCCATTTACATTTTCAACAGCTTTTAAGACACCTTTTCCCATATAAGCATCACCACCATCTCTAAGCTCTACTGCTTCATGTTCTCCAGTAGAGGCTCCGGAAGGAACTGCGGCTCGACCCATAAATCCATTTTCAGTTACAACATCTACCTCTACAGTAGGATTACCTCTTGAATCAAAAATTTGTCTTGCGTGTATATCTATAATTATGCTCATTTTTTTAGCTTACTGTCAGATTAAACAAAGTCGAAAGCTACCATTTTAGTTCTCGAATATGCTCGAACAGACATAGTTATTTTGAATTTTTAATATTTTCCACAAACTCGTCGAATAAATAACTTGCATCGTGTGGACCTGGACTTGCTTCTGGATGATATTGGACAGAAAACACGGGTTTGTTTTTCATTTTAATACCCGCAACAGTATTATCATTAAGATGAGTATGTGTGATCTCTATTTCTGAATGACTTTCTGCTTCTTCTCTATTTATCGCAAAGCCATGATTTTGTGAAGTAATTTCGCCCTTACCAGTAACTAAGTTTAATATAGGATGGTTAATTCCTCTATGTCCATGGTGCATTTTAAAAGTGCTAGCACCATTAGCCAAAGCAATC
>CAYGMB010000294.1:0-1359 GCA_964350765.1 uncultured Flavobacteriaceae bacterium | reverse complement strand
AACATATTCCAAAAAGTGGTTTACCAGTAGCTAAAATCTGCTTTGTAGTTTCTATCGCTTCATGCAATGGTTCCGGATCTCCAGGACCATTGGATAGAAAGTAACCATCTGGTTCAAAACTTTGTAAGTCTTCAAAAGAAGCATTGTATGGAAATACTTTTATATAACAATCTCTTTTGGCAAGATTTCTCAAAATGTTTTTCTTTATACCAATATCTAGGGCAGAGATTTTATATGTTGCATTTTCATTTCCAAAAAAATATGGTTCTTTGGTGGAAACTTTGCTAGCCAACTCCAGACCATTCATATTTGGAACTTCTGCTAGTTGCTTTTTTAAATCTTTTATATTTTCTACATCAGTAGAAATAACAGCATTCATTGCACCGTTATCTCTAATGTAGCTTACTAGAGCTCTAGTATCAACATCACTAATAGCTAATAAATTATTTTGTTCTAAAAACTCTTCTAGTGTCTTATTTGCAGCTGGCCTAGACATGTTATAGCTAAAGTTTCTACAAATTAACCCAGCAATCTTTACAGAGTTTGACTCAACTTCATGTTCATGTGTTCCATAGTTACCTATATGTGCGTTTGTAGTAACCATTAATTGCCCATAATAAGAGGGGTCCGTGAAAATTTCTTGATAGCCTGTCATACCAGTATTAAAACATACTTCTCCAAATGCAGAACCTTCTTTTCCTCCTACTGCCTTTCCATGAAAGATAGTCCCATCTGCTAGTAAAATAAGTGCTGGTTTTCTTGTAGTGTACTTCATAGATTTTAAAAGTTTAACAAAAATACTTTAAAAGTGAATGCTATTAAAATTGTGTTTTTAAAAATTGTAAACAATAATTGTTTATTTAAGAAATAGGTATAAAAAAAGGACAAACAGTAATGTTTGTCCTTTTTTTATTTATGAATAATATTTCATTTATTCTTCTTCTTTTGTTGCTTTTGTTTCCGTAGCAGGAGCAGCAGTTTTAGCTTTGCTTGATCCACCTCTTCTACTTCTACGTGTAGATTTAGTTTTCTTTGCTTTACCAGCATTGTATAATTCGTTATAATCAACTAATTCTATCATTGCCATATCTGCATTATCTCCTAATCTATTTCCAAGCTTAATAATTCTTGTATATCCACCTGGTCTGTCTCCAACTTTTACTGCTACATCTCTAAAAAGTTCTGTAACAGCATCTTTTTGACGAAGTCTAGACATTACAATACGACGGTTGTGTGTTGTATCTTCTTTAGACTTAGTTATCATTGGCTCTACAAAACGTTTTAACGCTTTAGCTTTTGCAACTGTTGTATTTATTCTTTTGTGTTCAATTAGGGAACAAGCCATATTAGCTAACATAG
>CAYGMB010000293.1:0-2992 GCA_964350765.1 uncultured Flavobacteriaceae bacterium | reverse complement strand
GACTTAGAGATTGGACCTGATGGTACAGCTACTCTAGACCCAATGGATCTAATTGATATGACAAATAGTATAGAAGCGTGTGGATACGATATCGTAACTGCAGATATTACAGACTTTGACTGTAGCAATGTTGGTACTCCAGTACTAGTAACTATTTTTGCTGCAGACCCAAGTGGTAACATCGCTTCTTGTTCTGCTATGGTAACGGCTACAGATACTACTGGACCAACTATTACATGTCCAGATGATGTAAACGTAGATCCAGAACCTAACGGAGTATACACTTTAGAAGACTTTACTGCTGCTGCTGTAGCTGTAGATAACTGTACAGACCCTGTAACTATTATCACACAGTCTCCAGCTGCTGGAACTGCTCTAGGTGTAGGAACATATACTATCACAATCTCTGCTGAAGATGACTTAGGTAACATTGGTACTTGTGACTTTACTCTAGTAGTAGATCCAATACAAGGTGTAAACGATACTGCTTTTGATGCAGCTATCTCAATGTATCCTAACCCTGCAGATAACGTAGTAACAATTGCTAACAAATCTAACATCGCGTTAGAGAATGCTGCAATCTACGATATCAATGGTAAGTTAGTAAGCACTATTGACCTTGCAGGTATGCAAAGTGAAAGAACAATCGACGTTGCAGCTCTTGCTTCTGGTGTGTACGTAGTACAAATCACAGGTGAAAATGCAGTAACTACTAAAAGATTGATCAAGAAATAGTAAGTAATTATTTCATATATAACCAACCAAGAAGCCCTCTTTGCTCAATCGCAAAGGGGGCTTCTTACTTTTTAGATATCTTAGTAGTTACTAGATTTTTAAAGACAAAAGCATATAACTACATTTGTAAAAAATTAATTACGAATTCCGAAAAGGAAATAAAATAAAATAAATATGGGAAAAGGTTTTTTTGAAGTTCCAATAGCAATTAATGAACCAATACTATCATATGCTCCAGGTTCATCAGAGCGAGAAAGAGTTTTAAAGACTTATAAAGAAATGTACGATGAGACTATTGAAGTTCCACTATATATAAATGGAAAAGATATTAAGACTGGAAATACAGCCAGCATGAATCCTCCACATGATCACCAGCATAATCTTGGAATCTATCATAAGGCTGATAAATCTCATATTGAAGAAGCAATTAAATCTTCTATTGAAGCTAGAAAAAAATGGTCGCAAATGCCATGGGAACAAAGAGCAGGTATATTTTTGAGAGCTGCAGAGCTTATTGCTGGGCCTTACAGAGCAAAAATTAATGCTGCAACTATGTTGGCACAATCTAAGACTATTCATCAAGCAGAAATAGACTCAGCTTGTGAGCTTATAGACTTTTTACGTTTTAATGTTCAGTTTATGACTGAAATTTACCATGAACAGCCAGAATCAACTTCTGGAGCTTGGAATAGATTGGAATATAGACCTCTTGAAGGTTTTATTTATGCTATAACCCCATTCAATTTTACAGCAATCGCTGGAAACTTACCTGCAAGTGCAGCTCTTATGGGTAATGTTGTATTATGGAAACCTAGTGATAGTCAAGTATATTCTGCAAAAGTAGTATTAGATGTCTTTAGAGAAGCTGGTGTGCCAGACGGAGTTATAAATATGGTAATGGGAGATCCAATAATGATTACAAATACTGTATTAGAAAGCCCTGACTTTAGTGGACTTCATTTTACTGGGTCAACAAATGTTTTTAAAAATCTTTGGCAACAAATTGGAAACAATATTCACAAATACAAAACCTATCCAAGAATAGTTGGAGAAACTGGAGGTAAAGACTTCATAATAGCTCATAAAACCTCTAATCCAAAGCAAGTAGCAACCGCTATATCAAGAGGAGCTTTTGAATTTCAAGGTCAAAAATGTAGTGCAGCAAGTAGGTGTTATATCCCTAGAGGTATCTGGGAAGATGTAAAGAAATATCTTGTAGCAGACATAAATTCTTTTAAAATTGGTTCTCCAGAAAATATGGAAAACTTTATAACAGCAGTTATCCATGAAGGATCTTTTGATAAGCTTGCTAGTTATATTGACCAAGCAAAAAAAGATAACGATGCAGAAATTATTGCAGGAGGAAACTACGATAAATCTAAAGGATATTTTATAGACCCAACAGTTATTGTTACAGAAAACCCTAAATACACTACTATGTGTACAGAGTTATTTGGACCAGTAGTTACTATATATGTATATGATGATGACGCCTGGGAGGATACTCTTAAATTAGTTGATGAAACTGGCGAATATGCTTTAACTGGAGCAGTATTTAGTGAAGACAGATATGCACTAGAAATAGCCGTTAAAGCTTTAGAAAATGCTGCTGGAAACTTTTACATAAATGACAAGCCAACTGGAGCTGTTGTTGGACAACAACCTTTTGGTGGTGCGAGAGGAAGTGGAACGAATGATAAAGCTGGTAGTAAATTAAATCTTTACAGATGGATTTCTCCAAGAATGATTAAAGAAACATTTGTTTCCCCAGTAGATTATAAATATCCATTTTTAGGATAAGTGCATTAGAGAATAAATCTTAAAAAAAGTGCTTTTAATAAAGCACTTTTTTTAATGTAATAATTTTATTCAACAAAAAAACTCTTTCAGAGAACTGAAAGAGTTTTTTTAATTCTTAAACTAATTTTATAACTAAAGAGAAGCAACGTGCTTAGCCATGTTAGATTTTAAGTTTGCAGCTTTATTAGAATGTATAATATTCTTTTTAGCTAACTTATCTATCATAGAAATTACAGAAGGAAATAACTTTTCAGCCTCTTTTTTGTCTGTAAGCTCTTGAAGCTTTTTCATAGCATTACGTGCAGTTTTGTGTTGGTAACGGTTACGTAAACGCTTTGTTTCGCTATTTCTAATTCTCTTTAATGCTGACTTATGATTCGCCATGTTTAATTTATTAGTTCAATTTTGTAGTCCGTAGGGGAATCGAACCCCTGTTACCAGGATGAAAACCTGGCGT
>CAYGMB010000292.1:0-2998 GCA_964350765.1 uncultured Flavobacteriaceae bacterium | reverse complement strand
GGTCTCGTTTTGATATTTCTGATGATGAAAAAATATACAAACCCATCCCGAGAGATAGAGATCAGGTATTTGCTAATTATGACGGTGCACTATTAGACATATTAAAAGTACTAATGCCAGTAACTAAACAGTTTCAAAAATTTGGTCCAAAACAAAAAGATGTTGAGTTTTTAAATCTGGCAGGAATACGACTTGATAGAACACTATTACAAACAGCAACAAAAGAAGATTGGATTGCAGAGGCAAAATACATAAAAGAAAACTTAAGTGATGAAGTTATCGAGTTAGCTTTTACCAAACTTCCAGAAGAGGCTCAACAAGGTTTTTCAGAAGAAATAATAAAAAATTTAAAACTTAGAAGAGATGCCATTTTAGATTTTACTGAAAAATACTACGATTATATTTCGAAACTTGTCGTAATTACAGGAACCGATAAAGACGATAAAATAGAGTTAACTCGTGGGAATAATGGTACTACTACTATTTCAGTTTCAAGAATAAAAGATGGTGAGCCACAAAAACCATTTAAAGTAAGAACTATTAAAAAATCTGAAACCAAAGAAATTTGGGTATATGGCTTAGATGATGATGATGAATTTTTTATAAATGGTAAAGGAAACAATCCAGTTTTTACAAGAATTATTGGAGGACAAAACAATGATAGATATACTGTAGAGAATGGTAGAGCTGTCAAAATTTATGACCATAAAAGTAAGCCTAACACAATTGTAAAAAGAGGTTCTGCAAGTTATAAGTTTAGTGATATATATGATCAAAACACATATGATTACACAAAGAAGAACAGTACGATAAATACCATTTTCCCTTCTATTGGTTTTAATCCAGATGATGGTATTAAAATTGGATTACAAGACATTTATACAGTTAATGGTTTTAAAGACAACCCATTTCAAACTAGGCATATAGTTGCTGCAAGTTACTTTTTTGCAACGCAGGGTTTTGAGTTAAACTATCAAGGTGAGTTAGCAAGAATCTTTGGTAACTGGAATTTATTTTTCAAGGGTAGATATACTAGTGAAAACTTTGCACAGAACTTTTTTGGTTTTGGTAATAATTCAATTAATATGGATGATGATTTAGGGTTAGACTTTAACAGGGTAAAAATGGGTCGTTTGCATGGAAAAATTGGTGTTGCAAAAACGGGAAACTATGGAAGTCGTGTTGAAATAACTACAGGAATAGAGCGTATTGAGGTAGATAATACAGAAGGAAGGTTTATTAATCAAATTTTTGCAGAAGACGCGCCTTTTTTTGAGGGGCAAATGTTCGGAAACTTAGATATAAACTACGAGTATAGTGGTTTTGATAACAAAGTGAACCCAACCCGAGGAATGTTTTTTAAATTAAGAACAGGAATTACTACAAACACAGACGATACCGACAAAACTTTTGGATATATAAATCCATCAATACAATTTTTTAATTCTATTTCTAGAAACAGAAAACTAGTATTAAGTACAAAAATACAAGGTCAAGTTAATGTTGGTGATGATTTTGAATTTTTCCAAGCTGCCACACTAGGTGCAAATACAGGTTTAAGAGGTTATAGAACGCAACGTTTTAGCGGTGAGAGTGCATTGGCTTTTAGAGGAGATTTAAGATACGACCTGTTTAAATTTAAAACAGGATTACTTCCTTTACGCTTAGGAGTTTATGGAGGATACGACTATGGGCGTGTTTGGGTTGATGCAGATAACTCTAGATCTTCTTCTAATAGATGGAATGATAGTGTTGGTGGTGGTATTTTATTAAATGCAGTTGAGGCAGTAGGAGGAGAGTTTGGATTATTTTCTAGTGATGATGGATTACGTTTTAGCTTTTTACTCAGACTTAGTTTGTAACTCAAAAAAATAAACGTTACTTCCGCCTAATCCAACTTTCTCATCAACAATATATAATTTGTTGTTGAGAAAAGTAATGCTTTCCTTTTGTGAAAAATGACCGAGGTTTATTTCTTTAACAGAACCATCAAAAATGTTATCTTTTTCATAGTTATTAAGAACCCATACCTTATCGTAACTCAATAGTACAATTTCTTGGGTAGTATGATTAATTGTTGCTGAAGTAATCTGGCAAGATGCTTTCTCTCCACATGTTTTAAATGTAGTTACAACAGTTGCTTTTTCTTCCTTTCCATCCATAGAAAGTTTATACAATTTTGTAGTACCATCAAACTTTGAACTTCTGTTTCTTGATAATAAATAGAAATTGTTATCTAAGACAAAAAACGATTCTATGTCAAAGTTTCTGTTCTTTTTCTTTGGAGGATATTTTTCTTGATCTTCCAGTTCAAACTCAATTTTAGTAGCTACTACTTCTTTTTCATTCAATAAATCTTCATTAGCTATTTTATAAATTGCCAGATGTTTTCTTTTATTAGAATTATTACCAAAGTCACCAATAAACAAATTCCCTTCTTTATCTGATGCTAAATCTTCCCAATCATTATTTTCGACGTTAGTAACTGTGACTATTCTTTCGGTCTTTTTTGATGTGGGATTATATCCAAAAATTTTGGCTTCATTTCCAGAATCTTCTACCATCCAAATTAAGTTTGTGTTGTCAATATATTCAATTCCACTTACTTCAACTAGATCGTTATGTAGGGAGCTTTCAATAGTGAGCTTACCAAAATCAGTTTGACAACATACACTAGTTGAGATTAATAATAATAAAACAATTTTATACATGGTGTTTTGGCTTTTAATTTTTGATATAGTTGTAGCTGAAAACGCTTTACCTTTAGAAGATAAAGCGAGTGAAAGATTGAATATAGATTAAGTTTAGTTTTGTGATTGATTTAGCTTTTCATAGCCCATGCATCTAACATCCAACTTACTTTCTCTAAGTCTGCGATGTAAGCACCTATCATATCAATAGTACCTTCATCTCCAGCAGCATCGGCTCTTTCAACTACATTTCGCATTTGCGAGAGTAAAAGTCCATGGTCTTTAAGTAATATCTTCACCATCTCAGT
>CAYGMB010000291.1:2206-3031 GCA_964350765.1 uncultured Flavobacteriaceae bacterium | reverse complement strand
CTATGGAAATTGGGAATGGAGTGGTATCTTAAATAAGATGATGAAACATCAAGGGTTTGCAGTTTATAAGCCTTTAGACAACAAACATTTTGACAGCTTAGTTAAAAAAATTAGAAGTCGTTTTGGAGCCACTATTGTACCTAACACGAGAATAACAAAAGTTCTCTACAAGAATAAAAAAAAGGGAGCTAAAACTTTAACCTATATTTTATCTGACCAAACACCACGTCCAGACGCTTTTAAACATAGAGAGAATTTTATGGGTGTTAATGTACCTGTATTTACAGGCACAGAAGAGCTAGCGCAACTTTTAGATTTCACATTACTCTATTTTAAGGTCGAAAAGGTAAAAAGAGGATATTACAAGGCGTCTTTTGTTTCTGTGTCCGAAAATCCAAAACAAGATTCTAACTACATAAACACGAGAAAGTTTTTAGACTTATTAGAAGTTCAAATTAATGAAGAGCCTTCGTATTACCTATGGTCTCATAAACGATGGAAGCATCGTGGAAAGTAATGTTAACCGAAAGCTACCAAGCTATTACAAAAACAAATAAAACCGGTCCTCCTCCTTAAACTATTTCTTCAATCTCGCCAATAAACCTATCTGCTAAATTATCTGCTTCAGTTTGAGAAGGCGCTTCCGTATAAATACGTATAATTGGTTCTGTATTAGATTTACGTAGGTGTACCCAACTATCTTTAAAGTCTATTTTAACTCCATCTATAGTATTTGGGTTTTCAGAAGCATATTTGGTTGTCATTTTTTCGAGTAAGGAATCTACATTTAAGCCAGGAATTAACTGGATTTTCTTTTTACTCATA
>CAYGMB010000291.1:1223-2160 GCA_964350765.1 uncultured Flavobacteriaceae bacterium | reverse complement strand
GTCTATCTTTATTTCGGCCAGATGACTTAAAAACAATGCAATCCCAACAAGACTGTCTCTTCCGTAATGTAGTTCTGGATAAATAATACCTCCATTACCCTCACCTCCTATTACAGCATTTGTATCTTTCATTTGCTGTACTACATTTACTTCACCTACAGCACTTGCAGTATAGGACCCTCCATGTTTCTCTGTGATATCTCTTAGAGCTCTAGAAGACGACATGTTAGATACAGTATTACCATTAGTATGACTTAAAACATAATCTGCAACAGCAACAAGTGTATATTCTTCACCAAACATTTCTCCTTTTTCATCTACAAATGCCAATCTATCTACATCAGGATCTACAACAATCCCAAAATCTGCACGCTCATCCACAACCATTTTCATTAAATCTCCAAGATGTTCTTTAAGAGGTTCTGGATTGTGGGGGAAATGACCAGTTGGTTCACAATATAATTTTACTGGATGTACACCAAGTGCTTCAAGTAATAATGGGACTGCAATACCTCCAGTAGAATTTACACCGTCTACTACCACCTTAAAATTTGCTTTTTTAATTGCCTCAACATTAACTAAGGGTAAGTCCAAAATCTCATCAATATGTAAATCTATATATGCATCATTAACTGTAATTTTTCCAAGTGCATCTACTTCAGCAAAAGTAACTGCTCCTTTATCTACAATATCCAATATTTTTTGACCCTCAGAAGCATTTAAAAACTCACCTTTATTATTAAGCAATTTTAAAGCATTCCATTGTTTAGGATTATGACTTGCCGTTAAGATAATACCTCCATCTGCATGCTCCATAGTCACAGCCATTTCTACAGTAGGTGTTGTAGAAAGTCCCAGATCTATCACATGTATACCCATTCCTACAAGTGTATTCATTACTAATTGTTGAATCATAGCTCCAGAAATTCTTGCATCT
>CAYGMB010000291.1:217-1213 GCA_964350765.1 uncultured Flavobacteriaceae bacterium | reverse complement strand
ACCATAGGCAGATGCATATAAAACAGCATCTATTGGTGTTAGGTTTTCTCCTTGTTTTCCTCCAATGGTACCACGAATTCCCGAAATAGATTTTATTAATGTCATTGTTGTTAATTTTGTTACAAAGATACTTTTTAATAACACATTTCTTTGTTACGATTTCGTAAATTGTAACGATGAATTATCTGGCACATATCTACCTCTCTGGAGAAGACGAAGGAATCATTATTGGAAACTTTATAGCCGATAGCATTAAAGGAAAACAATATTTAAAATATCCTCCAGAGATAAGTAAGGGGATACTTCTACATCGTGCTATAGATAGTTTTACAGATCAACATCCTATTGTAAAACAAAGTACGAAGAGGCTTCATAAAAATCATGGTCATTACAGCGGGGTTATTGTAGACATTTTATACGACCATTTTTTGGCTAAAAACTGGAAGCAGTACCACAATCAACCTCTAGATAGTTATGTTGCTAATTTTTATAAATTACTACAAAACAATTTTGAAGTTTTACCAGTTCGTATACAACGCATGATGCCTTATATGATAAGTGATAATTGGCTTTACAATTATGCAACAATAAAAGGTATAAGTACCATTCTAGAACAAATGAATGTAAGAACAAAAGGAAAAGGAAAACTAAACTTTGCCATTATCGAACTAGAAAAGCATTATGACAAATTTGAAGAAGAGTTTACCTCTTATTTTTCTGAACTAGAAGACTATTGTCAATTAAAACTAAAAGAACTATGAAAAAGTATCTGTTTATCCTAATTGTGATTCTTTTAAATGGTTGTAAAAATTCATCTCAAGAAACACAAATAATACCTACAAAAGAATTGCAAAAGGAGGCCGTCCTAGCAGATAATGCTATGGTAGTTTCAGCAACAAAAGAAGCTTCACAAATAGGTGTTGAAATTATGAAAATGGGAGGTAACGCCTATGATGCTGCCATAGCTGTAGAGATGGCTCTCGCGGTTACCTATCC
>CAYGMB010000291.1:0-207 GCA_964350765.1 uncultured Flavobacteriaceae bacterium | reverse complement strand
TTTAGGTGGTGGTGGGTTTTTGGTTTATAGAACACATTATGGAGAATTAGGAAGTATAGATTATCGTGAAAAAGCTCCATTAGAGGCACACAGGGATATGTATCTTGATGAAAACGGAATATATAAACCCAAAGAAAGCAAAGTAGGTAGTCTAGCAGTTGGTGTTCCAGGCACAATAGCAGGAATTTTTGCTATACACGAAAAGTT
>CAYGMB010000290.1:0-3037 GCA_964350765.1 uncultured Flavobacteriaceae bacterium | reverse complement strand
CAAATGGACATTAAAGTAAAAGGCTTGTCTTACGAAATTCTTGTAACCGCTTTAAAGCAAGCAAGAGATGGAAGATTACATATTCTTAAACACCTAACTGACACTATTGAAACTCCGAGAGATGATGTAAAAGATTATGCCCCAAAAATGGTTACTAGACGTATTGATAACGAATACATTGGAGCACTAATTGGCCCAGGTGGAAAAGTAATCCAAGAGCTTCAAAAAGAAACCGGAACTACTATAGTAATTAATGAAGACCCAGATACCGAAGAAGGAATAGTAGAAATCTTAGGAACAGGACAAGAAGGAATTAATGCCGTACTAGCCAAAATAGACAGCATTACCTTTAAGCCTCAAGTAGGCTCTGTTTATGAGGTAAAAGTAATCAAGATGCTAGACTTTGGTGCTGTTGTAGAGTATTTAGAAGCACCAGGAAACGAAGTTTTATTACATGTTTCTGAACTAGCATGGGAACGCACCGAAAATGTAAGTGATGTAGTAAATATGGGTGATGTTTTTGATGTTAAGTATTTTGGAATTGATAAACGTACTAGAAAAGAAAAGGTTTCTAGAAAGGCATTATTACCAAAACCAGAAGGCTTTAAAGAACGTCCACCTAGAAACGATAGTAAAAACCGTGATAACAATCGTGGTCGTGACAATCGTAATTGAGATGGAAAGAGAGATTAAATAAATAATTTTTTAAAATTCAAAAGCACCTTTCTTTATTGAAAGGTGCTTTTGAATTTTTAGTAGAAATAAATTTAATGGAGTATTACATTCTACTGCAAGAACAATCCTGATTTACTGAAAAATTATAATTTCGAGGCTATATTCAAAAAAAATGAAGCGAGTTAGTTAGCCACTTCACTAATAAACTTTATTCTATATAGACGAAGTTCTTCGGTATCATATTCACCATCAAACTCCTCCATAGCTTCTTCTATAGCGTCTGTTTCTGCCTCTAAAAAATATTCATGAATCTCTTCTTGTTGGTCTTCGTCCAAAATTTCTTCAATCCAATAGTTAATATTTAATTTAGTCCCGCTATATACAATGGCTTCCATTTCTTTTATAAAATCTTCCATGTCAAGCCCTTTTGCAGAAGCTATATCGTCAAGTGGTAATTTCCTATCTACGTTTTGAATAATATACAGTTTTAATGCACTATTACTACCTGTAGATTTTACAACAAAATCATCTGGGCGTATTACATCATTTTCATCAACATAATTTTGTATTAGTTTTAAAAAGGATGCCCCAAATTTTTTAGCTTTACTCTCTCCTACTCCATGAACATTAGATAATTCTTCTATTGTAATAGGATATTTTAATGCCATATCTTCAAGCGAGGGATCTTGAAAAATAACAAATGGAGGTAAGTCAAGTTTATCTGCTACTTTTTTTCTCTCTGCTTTTAATAGCTTAAACAAAGCTTCGTCTGCGGTTGCAGCTCCTCCTTTTTGATTAACTACTATAGCATCATTTACGTTTTCGTCATAGGAGTGATCTTCTGTCATCATAAAAGAGCTAGGAGTATCCATAAACTCTTTCCCCCTTTTTGTTAATTTAACCACTCCATAGCTTTCTATATCTTTTTTAATATATCCAGCAACAAGTAATTGTCTTAATAATGCCATCCAATACGCCGCATCTTGTTCTTTTCCAATTCCAAAATAGTCTTGACTGCTTATACGATGGGATTTCATCAATGCATTTTCATGTCCAATAAGAATATTTACTATCTCTTTTGCTTTATATTGCTGGTTAGATTTTTTAACTACTTCCAAAAGAAGAAGTGTTTCATCCTTAGCTTCATGTTGTTTTTTAGGATGGCGCATATTATCATCCATATCACCACCTTCGCCAGTTTCATTGTCAAAATCTTCTCCAAAATAATGCAAAATAAACTTTCGCCTAGACATAGAAGTCTCAGCAAATGCAACTATTTCTTGCAACAATGCATGCCCTATCTCTTGTTCAGCTACTGGTTTTCCGCTCATAAATTTCTCTAGCTTTTCTACATCTTTATAATTGTAAAAAGCTAAGCAGTGCCCCTCACCTCCATCACGACCTGCACGGCCAGTTTCTTGATAATAACTTTCTATACTTTTAGGAATATCATTGTGTATTACAAACCTAACATCTGGTTTATCTATACCCATTCCAAAAGCAATAGTCGCAACAACAACATCTACATCCTCCATTAAAAACATATCTTGATGCTTTACACGAGTTTTACCATCAAGACCAGCATGATATGGTACTGCTTTTATACCGTTAACTTGAAGTGTTTGTGCAAGTTCCTCAACACGTTTTCTACTCAAGCAATATATAATTCCGCTTTTTCCTTCATTTTGCTTTACAAACCGTGTAATATCTGCATCAACATTTTTTGTTTTGGGTCGAATTTCATAATAAAGATTAGGACGATTAAAAGATGCCTTAAAGGTATTTGCGTCTTGCATTCCCAAATTTTTAAGGATATCTTCCTGAACCTTAGGGGTTGCTGTTGCTGTTAGGCCGATAATAGGGATATCACTTCCTATTCTATTTATAATACTTTTAAGATTTCTGTATTCGGGTCTAAAGTCATGACCCCATTCACTTATGCAGTGTGCCTCATCTATTGCTAAAAAAGAAATTGTTTCATTTTGCAAAAATTCTACATATTCTTCCTTGGTAAGCGACTCTGGAGCTACATACAAAATTTTTGTAACTCCAGTAGAGATGTCCTCTTTAACTTGTTTTACTTCTGTTTTGTTTAATGAGGAATTTAGTACATGAGCAATTCCGTTTTCTGAAGACAATGCCCTTAATGCATCTACTTGGTTTTTCATTAATGCTATTAAAGGTGAAACTACAATTGCAGTACCATCTTTCATTAAAGCTGGTAATTGATAACAAAGGGATTTTCCTCCTCCTGTAGGCATAATAACAAAGGTATCATGATTGTCTAAAATACTTTGAACAACTTGTTCTTGATTGCCTTTGAATTGGCTAAAACCAAAATATTTTTTTAACGCATCTTGTA
>CAYGMB010000289.1:0-3046 GCA_964350765.1 uncultured Flavobacteriaceae bacterium | reverse complement strand
ATTGGCAGTAGAGTTATTTCAAACTGAAGATGACGAAATCTTAGTTAATGAAGTTGCACCAAGGCCACATAATAGTGGACATTACAGCATTGAAGCAAGTTATACCAACCAGTTTGAGCAACATCTAAGAGCTATTTTAGACCTTCCTTTAGGTAATACAGACAGTAAAGTTGGTGGAATTATGGTTAACTTAGTAGGTGCCGAAGGCCATACAGGAAATGTGGAATATAAAAATATTGAAGATATACTTACACTAGAGGGCGTTACACCACATATCTACGGAAAGAAACAAACAAGACCGTTCAGAAAAATGGGACACGTTACTATCGTGAATAAAGATATTTCAAAAGCGAGACAAATAGCCGAAGAGGTAAAGAAAACTATTGAAGTAATAAGTAAATAACAAAATATGAAAGTAGGAATCATTATGGGAAGCACGAGCGATATGCCAGTTATGCAAGACGCTATAGATATCGTTAAGGGTTTTGATATAGAGGTAGAAGTGGATATTGTTTCCGCTCATAGGACTCCAGACAAACTGTTTGATTATGGTAAAAATGCCCATACAAGAGGTATTGCAGTAATTATTGCAGGCGCAGGAGGTGCAGCACATCTACCAGGAATGGTTGCTTCTTTATCACCATTACCGGTAATTGGAGTTCCTGTAAAATCGAGTAACTCTATTGATGGTTGGGATTCTATTTTGTCCATACTACAAATGCCAGGTGGTGTTCCTGTCGCTACTGTTGCTCTTAACGGAGCTAAAAATGCTGGAATCCTTGCGGCTCAAATTATAGGCGCAGCAGATAAATGTGTGCTTGATAAAGTAATCGCATACAAAGAAGGTCTTAAACTTAAAGTAGAAAGAGGAGCAGAAGAGGTACGAAAAAATCAATAAAACAGACCTCTCAAACTTTTCACATTTTAAAATCGTATATCGATAACCCAAAATTTCAAAATGAATAACCCATTATTAAATGCCTTTGATACGGCTCCATTTTCTAAAATAAAAAACGAGCATTACCTACCCGCAATCAAAGAACTTATATCGCAAACAAAAAGCGAAATTGAACAAATTGCAAATGCCTCTTCGGCACCAAACTTTCAGAATACTGTTGAAGCACTAGAAAATACAGGAAAACAATTAAATAGAGTTACAAGTATTTTTTTCAATTTAAATAGCGCAGAAACAAATGAAGAAATACAGAAAATAGCACAAAAACTCTCACCTCTACTCTCTGCATTCAAAAACGATTTACTGCTTAATGAAGATTTATTTAAGCGTGTTAAAGAAGTATATGACTCTAAGGATACTTTACATTTAAGCCCCGAACAACAAATGCTTTTAGAAAAGCAATACAAAGGCTTCTCTAGAAATGGCGCCAATCTCTCAGATAATGATAAAGAAACACTTAGAAAGTTAGACGCAGATCTTTCTAAACTTAGTCTCACATTTGGTGAGAACGTTCTTGCTGAAACTAATAAATATGAAATGCACCTCACAAATGAGGAAGACCTTAACGGACTTCCTGAAGGCGCAAAAGAAGCAGCTGCTCAAACTGCAAAAGAAAAAGGAAAACAAGGTTGGCTTATCACTCTAGATTATCCAAGCTATATACCATTTATGAAGTATGCGTCTAACAGAAGCTTACGCAAAAAATTATCTCTTGCTTTTGGCAGTAGAGCATTTAAGAAAAATAAACATAATAATGAAGATGTAGTACTACAAATTGTAACCCTAAGAAACCAAAGAGCAAAACTTTTGGGGTACTCTACACATGCCAACTTTGTACTGGAAGAGCGAATGGCGGAAACACCTACAAAAGTAGAATCCTTTTTAAATGAATTATTAGAAAAAGCGAAGCCAGCTGCTGAGAGAGAATTTAATGAGCTTTCAGCATTTGCTAATGAATTAGATGGCATTGAAACACTTGAAAAATGGGATAGCGCTTATTACACAGAAAAATTAAAGCAAAAGTTATTTAATCTTGATGATGAAAAACTTAAACCCTACTTTAAGTTAGAAAACGTGATAGAGGGGGTTTTTACAGTTGCAAACAAACTATTTGGTCTCCAATTTGAAGAAGACAAGAGTATTGATGTTTATCATAAAGATGTAAAAACGTATAAAGTACTTGATAGTGAAGGTATTTTTGTAGCGATTTTTTATGCAGATTTTCATCCAAGACCTGGAAAAAGAGGAGGCGCATGGATGACAAGCTATAAGCCTCAACAAAAGATAACCACTTCTACAGGCATTAAAAATGATAGACCCCATGTTTCTATCGTTTGTAATTTCACAAAACCAACCGATAGCAAACCCTCATTATTAACATTTAATGAAGTTACAACACTTTTTCATGAGTTTGGTCATGCACTTCACGGAATGCTTGCTAATACAACGTATTCTAGTTTAAGTGGCACTAATGTGTATTGGGATTTTGTTGAACTTCCAAGTCAGATTTTAGAAAACTGGTGTTATGAAAGGGAGACCCTAGCTCTTTTTGCAAGACATTATAAAACAGAGGAAGTAATCCCAATAGAGTATGTAGAAAAGATTAAAGAATCTGCTACATTTCACGAGGGTATGCAAACCTTGCGACAGTTAAGTTTTGGAATGCTAGACATGGCATGGCATTCTGAAGATACTCCTAAAAAGATTACTTCTGTAAAAGCCTTTGAAACTGCTGCTTTTAAAAATACAAATTTATTCCCTCCCACACCCGAAACGTGTATGAGTACCTCCTTTAGCCATATCTTTCAAGGCGGATATTCTGCTGGGTATTATAGTTATAAGTGGGCCGAAGTATTAGATGCAGACGCCTTTGCTTATTTTAAAGAAGAAGGTATTTTTAATAAAAAAGTAGCTACTAAGTTTAAGGAGTTTGTGCTTTCACAAGGAGGAACGCAAGACCCCATGGAATTGTACATTAAATTTAGAGGTAAAAAACCTAATCCTGATGCACTACTAGAACGGTCTGGGTTATTGAAATAAAAAACCATTTTCATTCAAAGATTACACTTTTAAATAAAATGTTTTCAATAT
>CAYGMB010000288.1:0-3053 GCA_964350765.1 uncultured Flavobacteriaceae bacterium | reverse complement strand
GGTGCTACAATTTACGAAGTGTACGCACCACAATCTACCGAAAAGAACAAAGAATTTAGGGAATTACTAAAAGGAGACAAAACTTTATATGAAGAGCGATTAGCATATTTAGGTAATGAGTTTATTGCTAGAGTAAAATCTAACATTGGTAAATCTATTAAAGATGATGGTAAGGTTTTTAAAGGAAAAACCTATACACCTAAAGAGGCTTTAGAAGTTGGATTAATTAATGGCATTGCGACCTTAAAAGAAGTATTAACACAAATTTAAAAATAGATGAAATATGCATTACTAGCAGGTTTGCTTGGTATTGAAGCTATAAACCTTAAAGCAGGATTATTTGGTGGAAAGCCTTTTGCTTCTTTTGATGAAGAAGCATTAGAGAAAATAGAAGGTGCTTTACAAGAAAAGGACACTTCTGGATTAACAGAACAAGTAGCAACTTTAACTCAAGAAGCAAAAAACACAACCGATGCGGTTACAGCTGCTTTAGAGTTAAACGAGTTAACTCCTGAAGAAAATGCTTCTGTCGCCGACCAAATTAAAGCTCTTGGCACCAAATGTAAAGAGTATGGAGAAAAGAAAACTGTACACACTGCACTTACTAACGATGGAAAGGAACCTGATCTGGAGGATGGATTAATTGAAGGCTATATTGACCCAAATGCCGAACATAATAAACTTTTAAATAGCATTTAAAATGAATGTAGAAGAAATTAAAAAAGAAATTTTAGGGTATTTAGCTAAAAACCCAAAGCTTTTACAAGCTGCAATCTTATCTCAGTCTGTTTTATTAAATCAACACTCAAGAACCATTACAAAAGTAAGAGGTGAGTACCCAACTTTACACTCTTTAATTGGTCATGTAGTTCAAGGATTTAACTCAAAGAAATGGACGCCATTTGGAGAAGTTCAGTTTAGAAATAAAGTGATGAAAAATTATCATCAAAAAGTAGATTTCGAACTAGATCCTGCTGAAATTATTGGAACTGTTGTTGAATCAATGTACGATGAAAAGAAAGCACTTAAAGATAAAACGATTTCAAAACATGGAATTGAATTGTTACTCAAAAAAATTATTTCTGATGTAAATATTTTATCTGTGCATGGTGTGTATGATCCAACTAAAATTGGATTGGATACTCCTGAGTTTGGTTTCTCAATGGATGGATTAAATGAAATCATCCGAAAAGGTTTATTAAACACCGATAATCCGTATTACTTAATACCTGGTGATGCCGTTACAGAAACTAACATTGTGGATGTAATGACTTCTTATGAAAGAAACCTTCCTGAACATGCAAAAGCAAGAGTTAAAAAGGTATTCGTTTCTGAAAACGACAAAGAAGCCTATCAGATTAATTATGAAGAAAGATTTGGACAAAACAAATTCCAAGACGACAAACTAAAAACTCGTTTAGGTGAGCGTGAAATAGTTGGTATCCCTGGCCTAACAAATGGGACAATTATTTCAACTATTGAAAACGGATTTGTTAAAATGGTTGATGTTATAGATAACCCTGCTACAATTACAGATGTTCAAGTAGATAAGCGAATCTTAAATGTTTTAGGTGAGTTTACTTTAGGGTATGATTTCGCAATTAATGAATTAACATTTGCACATACACCGGATGGTACCAAAAACAAAGGTTTAGGAATTACAGAGTTAAACAAACTGTATTTTCCAGAAGAACAAGGTTTAATTGGAGTATAATACTTAACTAATTATGTCAAAAAATAAAACTAAAACTTCTGAAGTAAATAATACTTCAGAAGTTTCAAAAGAAGAAACATTAAAAGCTAACGAGAAAGCTTTAGCGAAACGTGAGCAAGAAGTAGCAACCAAAGAGAAAGCTTTAGCGAAACGTGAGCAAGAAGTAGCAACCAAAGAGGAAGCTTTAGCGAAAGGAACCACAAAAAAAACTCCAAAACCACAGAAAGGTTTAGATTTTACTTTTAGAAATGAGAAGTATAAATTCTCAGATGACGCTCCAGTTAAAATTAGATTTGGAGGAAAAGTTTACACCCAAAAACAGCTTACTGAAGATGAAGATGCTTTAGTTGAGTTATTAGGAGGAAATTCAAGTTTAATTCAAAAATTATAAACTATGGGATGTTTTGACAACGTAGCACATGAAAACATAGATAACTGTCCTAATGTTGAAGTTGCCGGAGGAACAGCAACACGGTTATTATATGCACCTGCTCCACATTTAGATAAACTAGACTTACCTACAGATTTATCTACTTACGAATCAAGAATGACTATTCCAGAAGCAAACTTAGTAGTTGCTACAGGTAAAGGTTTCAAGGGAATTGATGTAATGGTGGATGAGAGTGAATTAAAATCTCTTTTGGTTGGTAACCGTGGTAACAAAAAATCCAAAAGTGAATTGGAATTTTACATTCCTGGTTTCAATCCAAAAGTATTAGGTTTTGTAGACGCTTATAAAAACGTACCAATGGTATTAGTAATCATTGATGCTAACGGAAATAAGTGGGTTTTTGGTACAAAATTAAATCCTGCTTTTGTTGAAGGCGGTGATGGAACTACTGGTAAAAAGTATGAAGACAATTCAGGAGTTGCTTTTAAAGCTGCTGCTAATAGTAAACTGTATTACTATCCAGGAGCCATTACTGAGCTACCTGATGTAGATCCAGCAGTATAATTATGGGGTTAGATTTAAACACATATTTCAACAACTTATTACCTGGGAGTAAAACCTACTTACCAGGTAATAAAATTGTTGATTTAAGCAAATTACCAGCTGATTCTTTAGAATTGTATTTAACCGGATTTCCTTACATAGGATTGAAACCTGAAGCTGTTGAAATGTTTAAAAAAAACAAAATACCAGTTAGCAAACTAAAAGAACTTATTGAGCTTAAAATAGCTCAAAAAAATAAAACTGATGTTAAAATTTTAAAATCGTTATTACCTAAAAAGTAGCCTTGCCATTTTTATAGTGATTTTTTTATCGTGTCTTTAAAGCCTCTATTCTTCCCCAATATATAATAGGGGCTTTTTTTATGTTATGAATGTAACACAACAA
>CAYGMB010000287.1:0-3068 GCA_964350765.1 uncultured Flavobacteriaceae bacterium | reverse complement strand
TTATATTGATAATCTAATATATCCATTTCATTTCCATTAACATATTGATAAGAGTCTCGATCAAGTGATAAAATATTACCATTAGCATCATATGTTAAACCTACTCCATAGTCTGATGTAGTAGAAAAATTACCATTACCATCTACACTTCCAAAGGTTGCGACTTCTAACCATTTATTTTTATTGTATTGATATGTATATCCACTATACATAGCACCATTGTTTAGCCCTTCGGTACCCCATTTAATATTTTTAATGTTTCCGTCATACCTGTCCAAGCCACTAGAATTAAATGAACTTAAGCCAGTACTACCTCTAGTGTAATCCTTTCTGTAATAGTCTATTACTAATCCAAAAACATCATTTTGATCATTTCCTGGGTCATTAATATTGGATAAGCTTGGGTGGTTTATAGCTTTTAACTGTCCTCCCAGTGTATATACATAGTCCATGCCCTGCAAACCCTCTGCAAGATTAGTTCTTTTTAACTCTCCAGAATTATAATAGCTATATTCAGCATGCTCAATAAAATTAATATTGTCCCTCGAGGTCTCCACGGTTAAGAGTTCACCTATATTATTGTAGATGTATTTATGTACAAACCGCTCTTCTAGGACATCCCGTTGGTAGATTACTTTTTTAACTTCGCCAGTAGCATCATCATATTGGTAATCTATTGTTTTTATACCAAGCCCATTAACATATTGAACCATCCATGTTACCCTTCCATAGACGTCATAGCTATACCAAGTAGTGTTTGTTTCAGGATTCTCAGTCCAAGTTTTAGAAACATTTCCAGCTACAAATTGTTGTACTCTAATTGGGTGCTTACCATCAGTTGGCAAACCATTAGGGTATAAAACAGCATGTAAATTAGAAGTGTCAGGGATATCATATTCAGTAAATACTTGTTCAAAGCATGTAGTGGGATCCACCTCCCAGTCATCTGGAGATGTAGAAAGTGTCGTCTGTGACGAACTCTTAATGTCATTTAAGATATCAAGTTGTAAATTAGATACTACTGCTCCTTGTGTATTTATGGCTCCATCGATAACAACGGATGGAAAAGTAGTATTAGACGCTACCCAAGGTTCTATTTCATAAAGGTTTTGATTGTTTTTTAGAAAAATAAGTTTATTGTTTTCCCTTTTAATTTTTAAGGTATCAGCGCTTGTATAGGTGTCTAAATATCTCGCAAGAGAGTTCCCATTATTTATTATCGCAATATCATTGGTACTTGTTAGATATATCCCATAATCAATAGAGGTATAATTTCCATCAGTATTCATCTCAGATATCCCAATAACTCCTTGATTGTTTTCAGAAAATTGGAAAGATACTTCAAAATTGCTTGTTCCTGTATCTTCGTTTGAGTAAAAACCAGAGTCATTCCAATTCGAGACACCAATTTTAGTTATTGTATTATTTGAAACACTCAAACTATCTTGTTGTACAAACGTAGGAAGACCAGTTGAAATAGTGTTAAAATAAGGTATCGCTGCATTACTGACACCACTTTCTGTAGGACGTCCCCGTTCGTCATAATTTGTGTATGAAAAATGCTCTAAAAGTTGTTGTTTTGAATTTTGCGAAAAGCGTATTTGTCCATCTTCCCTGTAAATAAACTGTGAAGACCCTTCGTCAGGGCTTGAAGAATTTCTTAATTCTCCAGAAGCATTATAGTTATAGGTAGATTCCATCCCATGATTTACCAAACCTGTTGATAGATCAAAGGCATCTGTATTAAAGCCTAAAGGCTGTGTCGATTTTTTTAGGTTTCCAGCATCGTCATAATAATTTAGGGCATAATCATAATACGTTACATTATAACGAATTCCCTTAGCATCTGGAAACGTCCTTGTAATTTCATCAGTATCGGTAATGTAGGTTTTTCCATCACTTGCACCATCATGACTAATTCTATATACATTACCTGGACTCATACTATTGGGATTAGCCAATAACTGTCCCGTTCTCAAATTATAAACGCTATATCCAGACACCCCATCAATAAGGTAATACCCACCAGCGTTTAGGGGTAAATGAATATCAATATAGCCCTGTTCACCTATAACAGATAATACTTCATATTGTGTTGTACCACCAGATCTTGCAGAAGCGAGTACTTTACCTTCAGCATCTGTAAATGAAACTACTTCATTCCCATGAGCATCTATTGATACCGTCTTAAAACTTTTTAAGATTATCTCTTTCTTACCATTAGTGATTGGGCCATCAAAATAGTCTTTCCCAAAAGCATAATACAGTTCTTGAGCAGCTGGCATAGTGTACGAAAACCCTTGTGGATAATCATCCAATAACCCGTCACTAGTTCCATTATTATTAGCATCCATTGTTTTACCCCCAACTACAGCACGGACATTGCCAGGATTTAACTCATCATAAACCGTTCTAACATAAGGTTTTCCATTGGCTTCATCTTGATAAGGCTCTAAGGTATTATTGTTGCTGTAATACCACCCAGGAGTCCCAGTTGCAGTTAAACTGAGAGCTGGTGGGTTTTCTGGATTCGCATCTAACTCTCCAGTAGTAACTTCAGAACCATCTGAAAACTGAATAATGAGGTCTTCTTTGTATTCAAAATGCTGAGGGGTACCGTCTAAGGGAGAACTAAAGGTTGATAATGCAGGTCTTCCTTGCGAGTCATATCTTGTTTCGGTTATCCAAGTTTTATTGGTCTTAAAATCCCGTACTTGCGATTGTGTGGGTTTTCCCAAGCAGTCATAATAAGCAATCGAAGCTCCTTTGATGACTCCAGAGTTGTCATAAGACTTTACGGATATCCAGTTCCTATCACTACTATTTACAACACCAATATAATCTGATGAAGCAGCAAACTTAAAACCATTGGCTGCTATATTTAAAGATAAATCACTAGTATTACTGTATATAGCAATCCTTGCAGTATCAATAAAATTATCTGTTATTAAATATTCATTGGTATTATAACTAAGTACAATTTTATTGTTTTGAGTCTTATGTATTTTAAAGGTATCTGTTGTAGCTAATGTGGTATTCTCTATCGTTTCTATAACTCCATTAGGCCC
>CAYGMB010000286.1:0-3078 GCA_964350765.1 uncultured Flavobacteriaceae bacterium | reverse complement strand
ATACACTTCACTAAATTTCATTTTTACAATTCGTGTAAACATAGTTGTATAGAAAGATTTAAGATTCAAAATTTACTGAAATCGTATCCCTATACTCTAACCCAAACAACGAAGCTGCACTTCCAACTGTAGTTGGGTTGCTCTTGTAAATAGCTAGCTCCAGATAATTAGAGGCATTCCAAAGAGCTAATTTTTTTCCGTCTTCTTCTCTCTTTTCTTTTGGGATTTCAAAATTAATTGCATCACTATAATGAGTGTGAACTTTTGTAAAGCTTGCAGTACGAGCCATAATCTTAAACCCTCTTCCTTTACCAATAGTTTCAAATATTGATTTTGTTATGTTACTAACAACATTGCCATAGTTGTCAATATATATTACATTTCCAATTATCTGGTTTTGTTGTTGATTTACAACTGGATTAAGACCTGTAAGCTCTTTTACTTCAGTAATTACTTTTCCTATAACTTCAAGCGTACCTCCTCTAGCAATGTGACAGGCAACTTTTACAAATACATCCAAGGTAGGAAAGTTTGTTTCTACACGATCATGAATGTTTATTTCTACTATTTTTTCAGGATTAATTTCATTAGTAAGCATAGAAATAATCCCATTATTAGCACACACAAAATAATGACCATCAAGTAGTACTGCGATGTGTTTGTTTTCAGGATTTAACTCACTATCTATGCCAATAATATGTATTGTTCCTTTAGGGAAACTCTTATATGCATTTTGTATAATGTAAGCTGCTTCTGTACTATGAAAAGGAGAAACAGAATGAGAGATATCAACAATTCTAATTTCATCAAGCTCATTATAAATAGCTCCTTTAACTGCACCAGCAAAATGATCTTTTTCTCCAAAATCTGTGGTTAGGGTTATAATTGGCATTTATAATTGTTGATATTTTGTTAAAATCTACAACGCAAAAATAAGGTACTTTTGTATTAGTAAAAACTATATTTACTGTATAATCGAGATTTATATCTAATAAAACTCTTTGCCATTATAAAAAGAATAATTTAGATAATTTATCTCGAGGTACAAATCATATAAATACTCTGCTTTTGAACGAAATCATAATCGAACTCACAGAAATTAGCCCTAGAGATTTTTTTGGGCTTCAAAATGCAAATATTGATCTTTTAAAAAAATACTTTCCGAAGTTAAAAATTGTTGCCAGAGGTAGTAAAATTAAAGCCTATGGAGACGAAGAAATCCTTGAAGAGTTTGATACAAAGCTTACCATGTTATTAGAACATTTTGCAAAGTATAATAAACTTGATGAAAACGCTATAGAGCGTGTGTTACAAAGTGATAGTAAAGAAGACTATGAAACACCAGCGAGTAGCAATGAGATTTTAGTTCATGGAGTGAACGGTAAAAAAGTAAAAGCGCAAACTGCAAACCAACGTAAACTTGTTGATACAATGCGTAAGAATGATTTGGTTTTTGCTATTGGACCTGCCGGAACTGGAAAGACATATACTGGAGTTGCTTTAGCCGTTAAAGCATTAAAAGAAAAACAAGTAAAGCGCATTATTTTAACTAGACCCGCTGTAGAAGCAGGTGAAAACCTAGGTTTTTTACCAGGTGATTTAAAGGAAAAGTTAGACCCATACATGATGCCTTTATACGATGCTCTACGAGATATGATTGCTCCAGAAAAGCTAGAATCCCATCTAGAAAAGGGTGTTATTGAAATTGCCCCACTTGCATTTATGCGTGGTAGAACACTAGACAATGCATTTGTAATCCTTGATGAAGCTCAAAATACGACTCATGCCCAAATGAAGATGTTTTTAACGCGTATGGGAAAAAATGCAAAGTTTATGATTACTGGAGACCCTGGACAAATAGATTTACCACGCAGAGTAATTTCTGGGTTAAAAGAAGCACTTTTAGTTCTTAAAGATGTAGATGGAGTAGGTATGATTTATCTAGATGACAAAGATGTAATACGTCATAGACTTGTTAAAAAAGTAATAGCAGCCTATAAAGCAATCGAAAATAGAGATTAATAGTATGAGTAACACAATAACCAAAACCAACTTTAATTTTCCGGGTCAAAAAAGTGTATACCGCGGCAAAGTCCGAGAGGTATATACCCTAGAAAATGATTTACTTGTAATGGTTGCAACCGATAGGTTAAGTGCTTTTGATGTTGTAATGCCAAAAGGAATTCCCTATAAAGGACAAATATTAAATCAGATAGCTACAAAAATGATGAAAGCTACACAGGATATTGTCCCAAATTGGTTACAAGCTACCCCAGACCCCAATGTTGCAGTAGGCATAGCTTGCGAGCCTTTTAAAGTTGAAATGGTAATACGTGGTTACTTAAGTGGTCATGCTGCAAGAGAATATACTAAAGGAAAGAGGATTTTATGTGGCGTTACGATGCCAGATGGTATGATTGAAAATGATAAATTTCCTTCCCCAATTATTACTCCTGCAACAAAAGCAGAAAAAGGAGATCATGACGAAGATATCTCAAAAGAAGACATTCTAAAACGTAATATTGTTTCCGAAGAGGATTATAAACTCCTTGAGGAGTATACCTATAAATTATTTGAACGAGGGACAGAATTAGCTGCAAAACAGGGGTTAATTTTAGTAGATACTAAATATGAATTTGGTAAAACAAAGGATGGAAAAATCGTTATAATTGATGAAATCCATACGCCAGATTCTTCAAGATATTTTTATTCTGAAGGGTATAAGGAGCGTCAAAATAAAAGAGAACCTCAAAAACAACTTTCAAAAGAGTTTGTTCGTCAATGGTTAATTGCAAATAACTTTCAAGGATTAGAAGGGCAAACGGTTCCTAAAATGTCTGATGATTATATCACTACTGTTTCTGAAAGGTATATAGAGCTTTTTGAAAATATTACTGGAGAGACTTTTATAAGAGAAGACATTTCAAATATTCATAATAGAATTGAAAATAATGTTTTATCATTTCTTTCCTAAAATTGCTTTAATAGTTTATTAGACTTATTGATATAATTTTGTGATTATTTTAACAAACTGAGTATTACTACACTTCGTATGTATTTATGTATGCATGTAGCATG
>CAYGMB010000285.1:0-3081 GCA_964350765.1 uncultured Flavobacteriaceae bacterium | reverse complement strand
ATAAAGTTAGATGGCTAATAAAAAAACAATTTGGTATTAAGAAAATAAAGGTAGGTCATGCTGGCACGTTAGACCCTCTTGCTACTGGCTTACTTATATTATGTACAGGTAAATTCACAAAAAAAATTGAAACTTACCAAGCACAACATAAAGAGTATACAGGAACTATAACACTAGGAGCTACTACACCTAGTTATGATTTAGAAACAGAGATTAATCAAACTTTTGATACTTCAACACTTACCGAAGCGCAAATAGAAGAAACTACATCACAATTTATTGGTGAAATCCAACAACAACCTCCTATTTTTTCAGCGTTGCAAAAGGATGGCAAGCGCCTATATGAATATGCTCGAGCAGGAGAAAAGGTGGAAATTTCCACAAGAAATGTACATATTTCATCTTTTGATATTACTCAAATAAATTTTCCAGAAGTGCATTTTAGAGTTGCTTGCAGTAAAGGAACTTACATAAGGTCTCTTGCACACGATTTTGGTAAAGCACTAGATAATGGTGGATATCTTTCGGCATTACGAAGAACTAAAATTGGAGATTTTAGCGTTGAAAACGCTGTTAGCATCAAAGATTTTGAAACAACACTACTAAGAAATTAATCGCTTTAAAAACATACATTTTTTATTAAGGTTTCAAGTAATAATACTTGTCTCTTTTGTGCTTGTAAAGTTTGCACTTCGCCCATTAGTTTTAAAAAGTGATGCTCCAAAAATAGTAGAAGTTTTTGTGCTATCGTATCCTAATTTCTGCGAGGCTATTGTGGGTTCAATATTAACAACACTAGTCATGTTATATTTCAATAAAAATTTAAGACTTCCAACAAATGTAATTTATGCAATAGCTATTAGTATTGCCGGATTATATGTATTACTGCAAGAGTATAAAGTACACAATTTAGGTGGGGTTAATATCTATGACCCATTTGATGTATTATTTTCTATTCTTGGACTATTGGTTGCCTTTTTTCTAATTTATAAATCAAAACCAGACGTTAAATAGTTGTAAATAAACCTATTAACTAGTTAAAAAAGAATTAATATTAAGTTGTATGAAGTATTTTTTAGTAAAAAATTGTGTTCTTTGTGGCTATGAATTCTAAGTATTCATTACAAGCATTTTTAATAACTGCACTTCTCTTCGGAATTTTATACCTCTCACTCTACAGTATTAAATTAACGAAGCAACAAGAGGTTGTCTTAGAGAGCTATGATGTTGAGTATTCTGAAGAGTTACTGCTCCCAGAAGAAGAATTAGAAAAACTCATTGAAGCTCCCCAAACTGCTATTGAAACTAATAGAGCCTATAATGAAGCCGAAAAATTTATAAAATCTTTAGAGAATGAACGTAATGAAGCTCCAGAGGAAACTACAGAGCAAAAGCTTGCAAAATTAGATGCCGCCATTGCTGAAACATATGGAAACAATAATGGAGCTCGTGTAAGAGAAGCAAAAAAAAGAATAGAAGAAACTAAACAAAAGCTTGAGGAAAGTAAAAGAAAGAATAGTACCAAACTCGAAAGTAATGGGACTAGTAGAAAAACAACCATAAGTTATCGTCTTGTAGAAAGAAAAGCGCTTGCACTACCAAACCCCGTTTATACCTGTGATGGGGGTGGAAAAGTTGTTATATCTATACAAGTAAGTGATATTGGTAAAGTAGTGAAAATGGATTTTAACAAAAATCTTTCTACAACTACTAACGGATGTCTTATTGATAGTGCTTTAGAGTATGCATCTAAGGCTAGGTTTACTTCAAAAAGTGGAAAAAGCAAACAATTAGGAACAATTACCTATAATTTCCCTGGACAGCGTTAACTGTTCTAAGCAATGCATAAATATCTTTTGCTGTGCTAATTCCCTTGTCTTTGTTATACCAAACTTGTAAATCTTGTTTAAATTCTGGAGTTAAACTTCCGTGTTTTGCTTTAAATTCATTTACCATTTTAACTGCTGGAGAAGGTCTAGGTCCCCAATCTGCCGTTATAGATTGAGTTTCATTATCAAGAATTATTAGTTTTGGAATAGACATCCCGCCATTGGTTAAAAATTGATTCATTAACTGAAGGTTTTCATCTCGTAAGGCTACTTTAAAATCTATAAATGAGGTTAGTTGAGATAATTTGTATAGCATAGGCATGGTTTGAGCAGCATCACCACACCAGCTTTCGGTTAATACCAACCAAGTTTGACTCTTTTTAAAATTTTCAAAAAAAGCAGCTATACTATCTGGGATAACCATTTTTTTATCATGACGATTCATCCTAGAGTTATTAAGCAAGGTATATTGCGCTAAACTTTCGGTTTGGATTGGCCCAGTAGTTGTCTTATTAATCGTGTGCTTTGCTACTAGGTCTCTATATTCTGGATAACTCATTGCAATTGCGAGAGTATTTTTATAGAGCTCTACTACAGCTGTAGTATTTATTTCTTTTTCCATAGGAGTATTCATAAATTTTAAGACGACTAAAACTACTAAAACTTACTATCTTTAGTTTTCTATTTTTTGACAAATCTAATTCTATAAAAATGAGTAAAAAAAGATGTCCATGGTGCGGAGAAGACCCACTATACATTGCATATCATGATAACGAATGGGGAGTCCCTGTAAAGGATGATGCTACACTTTTTGAGTTTTTAATACTAGAAACTTTTCAAGCTGGATTGAGTTGGATTACAGTATTAAAAAAAAGAGAAAATTTTAGAGAAGCTTTTGACAATTTTGATTACCTAAAAATTGCTAAGTATTCACAATCTAAAATTGATAGTTTATTACAAAACGCTGGAATAATTAGAAACAAATTAAAAGTAAAAGCAGCTGTTACAAATGCACAAGCATTTATAAAAATACAAAAAGAGTTTGGAAGTTTTAGTAATTACATTTGGGGGTTTGTAGACGGTGTACCTATAAAGAATACACTAAAAACTATGGCTGAAGCCCCAGTAAATACACCTTTGAGTGATGCTATAAGTAAGGATTTAAAAAAGAGAGGTTTTAAGTTTGTAGGTTCTACTGTTGTTTATGCACACATGCAAGCAACGGGTATGGTAAATGACCACTTAGTAGACT
>CAYGMB010000284.1:1242-3084 GCA_964350765.1 uncultured Flavobacteriaceae bacterium | reverse complement strand
GCATTTCCCATAATGCTAACCAACTTATTACCATTATTGATAATGCTTTTTCTATTACCCCATGCAATAGTGGCAACTAGAAATGCTATAATTTCAATATCTTCTTTCTTATTAAATTGGTGTGGAATCTGGATAGGATCACTCTCAATAAAACTTGCGTTTTCGTAAAGTTCCGCTTTCTCATCAAGAAAGCCTTTGAGGTCTTCTATTTTTAATTTATTGGCGATACTAGCTATTTTAAAATAACTCCGTCCTGCATAACTAGCTTTCTATCTGCCATATCTGCAAGTTCTTCATTGTGAGTGACAATAATAAAGGTTTGCCCAAACTCATCTCTTAGTTTAAAAAATAGAGAATGTAAATTTTCTGCACTTTCAGTATCTAAATTACCACTAGGCTCATCTGCAAGGATAATAGATGGATTATTAATTAGAGATCTTGCAACAGCTACTCGTTGTTGTTCACCACCAGATAGCTCGTTTGGTTTATGGTTTTCACGATGTGAAAGTCCTAAAAAAGAAAGAAGTTCTTTGGCTCTTTTTATTGCTATTTTTTTTTCTGTTTTTTTTATAAGAGCTGGAATACAAACATTTTCTAGTGCTGTAAATTCTGGTAGTAATTGATGAAATTGAAATATAAACCCTAAACTATCATTTCTAAATCTCGCTAGTTGTTTTCTATTTAAGCTAGATATTTCAGTATTATTTACTGTTAAAGAACCTTCAGAAAATGAATCTAAAGTTCCCAGAATTTGCAGTAATGTTGTTTTCCCTGCTCCTGAAGCACCAACAATAGATACCACTTCACCTTTACCTATGCTTAAATTAACTCCTTTGAGCACATGTAAATCGCCGTAATATTTATGAATGTTTTTTGCAGTTATCATGCCTAAATTTATAATTGTGAAAATAGGTAATTACAGTAATCTTTACAACGAATTGTGTTTAACTATTTTTATCAAACCAATACTTTATGTTGTTATAATCTATAAAATAGGTTATTCTCAACGATACTGTGTTTTGTTGAGGCTGGTTAAATAAAGTATTTAAACTCTCGCCATAACCAATAGTAGATTTTTCATCTAAATTAAATATTTGATTTCTGTAAAGTAAAGTAGCTTCACTACCTGGCGCAAAACGCCATCTAAAGCTTAAATCAAGATTCCAAATATTAAAGTTTCTATTAGGATTATTTTCTGAGGTATCATAATTAAATCGTGATCTAGTACCGTCTTCATTTAGTTTAAAAAAGATTTGATCACTATAATCAGCTGTGCTCCAGAAATTTCTAAACCTTAAATCTATCGCTTTGTATGGGTCAAAATTATAATTTGCTGTAATTTGATTTTCTATGTTTGTAACAATTCTTTGTCCTAAAAAAACATCAAAATCGTTGTTGTCAATATATCCAAAACCATTGTTAATGTTAGAATAGTCTAACCTGTAGATAATTAATAGCTTATCAGAAAATCTATACCTTGGTGAAAAATCAAAGAAATAATTTTTTTGAGGGTCATTAAAAAAGTTTCTATGTCCTATACCAGCATCAACTGCAAACTTTTTTCTATAATCTGTAGATATCCATATTCGTCCTCCAAGATTCTCATTAAAGGTTACAAATCTTCCATCAACTCTAGGTTCAAAATAATCATCAGTATCTGAATTATAACCAAGGTTTCCTCCAAAGCTTAATCTTTCTACTGTAGAAAAGAATACATCTAAATTATAAGTGTTACTTGTTTGTACATTTGGTTTGTATAGCCTATTGTGCCGAGCTGTGAGACCAATTCTATATCTATTAAAAGTAGTTGTAGGCTCAAAAATTTCATAAGAAACACCAGCA
>CAYGMB010000284.1:0-1232 GCA_964350765.1 uncultured Flavobacteriaceae bacterium | reverse complement strand
TTTCGAAAATTTAGACCTAGATCGTTAATGTCAAAAGTTGTGTTTGAGAAATCGTGGCCCACTCTATATCTAAAGTTCCCATAAATTTTTGCAATGTCTAATTCAGACAAAAAACCACTCGTAGCACCACCATTTTCATATACATTACTTGCAATTGCTCTTCCAGATGCTCCATAATGATTTTTTTTATCTGCGACATTAAACACAAACGCAGAGCTATTAGCATCTCTAAAACTTCCATTTCTAGTAACGTTTGTATTTATAATGGAAATAGAAGAGTTTTCATTAAACTGTTGGTCTAACACAACAATGTTATAGTTTGAAAGTGGTTCTACCAGAACTCTTCTTGTGTCTCCAGTTATAGTATCTGCAATTTTTGCAAATGTTTTTTCGGTTATTGCATTAAAGAATCCCACCCCAAGTCCTTTTTTGGTTCTTCCAGAAATTTTTAAAGCGTTTAATAGTTTAACTCTTCCTGGAAACTCGGTTACTTCTTCATTCTCTGCTAACTCTCCAACTGAGCCTGATGGTCCATTTCCAACTCTTCTTGAAAAGAATATTCCTCCTTTCTGAAATAGGTCAATACCTTCTGTAAAAAACTGTCTATTTTCATTAAAAGTTTGCTCGAAGGGTCCAAGATTGAGCCTTACGTTATCGAAAGAAGCCTGCCCAAAATCGGGTATAAGTGTAGCATCCAATGTAAAGTTGTCGCTTAGGCCATATTTTACATCCATACCTGCACTAAAGTCAGATTCAGTTTCACCATCAAAATTAGTTACTAATCCTTGCGCAAATGGAAATAGAGTAAGTCTTACGGGGGGCTCTATATTGCTAACGCCTGTTACTTGTCCGTTATACTGGGTTTCTCTACCTACACCGTTTTCAATAAAATTCCAGGTATGTGTTTCATTCTCTTTCACTAATCTTCTGTAAAAATTCACACTCCAATTTTGTACATCTACTTCTGGAAATCTCAAAGCATTATAAGGTATTCTATATTCTGCATACCAACCTTTTTCATCTTTACTTATTCTACATTCAAAAACTACATTATATCCAAAATCCTGATTATTTAAGGTAACACTAGAATCTCCAATAGTTCCAGCACTTGTTACAAAAAATCGAGTTTCGTTAATACCATCATTCAATGTATTTATGGCGAATGTAAAATTATCGGCTTGAACAAAAACATCATCTCTTTGAGAAAATTGACTTAGTATTTCTTCAGGGTT
>CAYGMB010000283.1:0-3108 GCA_964350765.1 uncultured Flavobacteriaceae bacterium | reverse complement strand
TGGGTTACTGTGGTGCTAAAGATATAGAAACCCTTAAAACAGATGGTAAGTTTGTAAAAATCACATCATCTGGAATTCATGAAAGTCATCCACAT
This sequence comes from uncultured Flavobacteriaceae bacterium, assembly GCA_964350765.1. Classification (GTDB taxonomy): domain Bacteria; phylum Bacteroidota; class Bacteroidia; order Flavobacteriales; family Flavobacteriaceae; genus CAYGMB01. Next base: position 3,013 of record CAYGMB010000283.1, on the reverse strand, counting down.
GATGTGACAATTACTAAAGAGGCACCTAACTATAGTAGGTAAACTTTTTTATTTTTTATTTTCTTCAGAGGTAGGAAGTACTATACCTAAATCTTGTATTACAGCGAGAGTTAAGTCCAAATTTGGATCAAAATATGCAATAGTTTCATTAGACTGTAATACTTGTGTGTAATTACCAGCCTGAGCTACTTTTTCTAGGGAAGCACCTATTTTTTGATATAGAGGACGTAGTAATTCGTCTTGCTTTATTGTGATTAACTGCGCACCATTTTGGCGAAATTTATTAATATCAGATTCTTGCGCTAGTATTTCTTTTTGTTTTTGTTTTTTCACTTCATCTGTAAACGTTGCTAAACTATCTTGATAGTCTTTAAGCGCTTTTTGATACGCATCAACTTTTACCTTTAAATCTGCATCTAACTCCTTACTATACTTATCTAAATCTGCCTGCACATTTTTAAGCTCTGGCATGTTAGATAATATGTAATCTACATTAATTGTTCCTACTTTAGATTGAGTAAACCCTGTAAAACAGATAAATAGGAAAAGTACTCTAATAATTTTCATAAGATATTTTTTAATAATGGGTGCAAAACTACAAATATTCTAGATAAAGACTTTAAAATTAACTAGATGTTGCAATAAGAGTATTATTCTTGTTTATAAACTTGACCTCTATGTGGTTTTAGTGCCTTTCTTAATGTATCTAAATACTCTTTATTGGTAATAATATATGCAATTGCATAAATTTCGCTAACAACTTCAACAGACGCAGTTGTGTTTTCTAGTTTTTCTATCGCTATATATTCTTTTAAATGAATTACGTGATGCTGCGCTATTTTATTTGCGTTTGGACCTCTAAAATCCCATAGGAGTTTAATTTTTTCCTTCATTAGTTTTCATTAGATACAGATGTTCCGTTTTCAGCAAAGTTTTTAAAATCAGTTAGGTATTTAAGTGATTGTTTTTTAAATGCTCCTGGCATTAAAAAACCCATCATTTTCATTCCAAAACCAGCAAATTGAAATTCACTTTCAGATGTCCATTTTGTTTTGCCACTTTCTATTTCTGTAAAATAATTTTGTTGGACATTATGTACTCCCTTAGTGTCGTAAGTAGCGTGAAACTCTTCAGGAAAATTGTTTTTAATAATGGTTTCAGTTAAAACCATGTCTCTTTTTCCCATTTTATAAATAAGTTTCATTTGCGCTCCTTCTGTCCCTGGAGAACCTCTAAGTATTTCGTAATTTACTAATCCTCTTTGCCAATGTTTCATGTTCTCTGGGTTATCTAGCTTTTTAATAACCTCTTCTCTAGGTAGATTAATCACAATTTCAGTAGTGTACTTCATGACTTTAGTTTATTTGTTTATGCAAGGTACATTTTTTATGGACACTACTGATAAATAGTAACAATCATATCTTCTTTTCGTTAGTATAATAGTTTTGCATAAGGCATGCTTTTTGTTAGTTTTGCAAACTCCTTACATATAAAAATAAAAGTGTAATGATAAATAGAATCTTAGTAACTGTTTTGCTTGTATTTTTTAGTATTACAAGTATTCAGTCTCAAAATGATAAAGAAGTTTTATTAACAATAGATGATAAACCTGTCTATGTAAACGAATTTAAAAGAGTTTACAAAAAAAATCTTGACTTAGTAAAAGATGAATCTCAAAAGACAGTTAAGGGATATTTAGATATGTTTATTGACTACAAGTTGAAAGTTGCAGAAGCTTACGAGCAGGAATTGCACAAAAAACCATCCTACAAAGGTGAGTTTTTAATATATCAAGAGCAGCTATCAAGCAATTATTTATATAAGGATAAAGTTGTTGAAGACGTGGCTCGTGAGGCCTATAAAAGAAGTTTAGAGGAAATTGAAGCTTCCCATATTCTAATAAAAATTAAATCTAATAGCTCACAAGATACTTTAGAGGCTTACAATAAGATAAAAAAACTAAGAGCAAGGGCAATTGCAGGAGAAGACTTTACTGAATTAGTGAAAAAAAACTCTGAAGAGCCAAGGGCAAGTAGCACAGGTGGATATCTTGGATACTTTTCTGCATTTGCAATGGTATATCCTTTCGAAAGCATGGCATACAATACAAAGGTAGGAGAGGTTTCTGAAATTGTTAGAACTAGTTTTGGATATCATATTATAAAGGTTACAGATAGACGCCAAAAATCTCCTAGCATTATTGTATCTCACATTATGATTTCTGATAAAGATACTTCTACACAATTAGACCCCAAAGAACGTATTAATGAAATATATCAATTAATACAACAGGGTGAATCTTTTGAAAGCTTAGCTAAGCAATTTTCAGATGATAAAAACTCAGCTAAAACCGGAGGTAAATTACGACCTTTTGCGAAAGGTAATTTAAGGTCGAAAGAATTTGAAAATGAAGCGTATAAGCTTTCAAGTGAAAACAACCTCTCAAAGCCTTTTAAAACAAGTTTTGGTTGGCATATTGTTAGGTTCGAAGAGACAGTTCCCCTCAAAACTTTTGAAGAAAAGCGAGAAGAGATTGAAAAAAAAGTAAATACTGGGAATAGGTCAAAAATTATTACTGCAACGGTAAACGATAATATAAAAAGTAAGTATGAATTTAAAGTAGAGAACTCATATTTGCCATATTTCGAAGAGTATGTTTCAGATGAAATTTCAAACCGTAGATGGGAGAAAACAGCAATACCTAGAAATGAGGATAAAGTGATATTTACAATAGGAACTAAATCTCTACTATATAGTGATTTTGCAGATTATCTTCATAGTATGCAAACAAGAGTAAGACCTAATACTTCTAAAAAAGATATTCTAAGTTCTTTTTATGAGATGTTTGAAAATGAAGAGATTAAAAAATACTTTAGTAGTCAATTGGAGTTAGAAAATGAAGAATACGCTGCTACAATTTCTGAGTATAGAGATGGGCTTTTAATTTTTGATGTAATGAACGAAAATGTTTGGGTTAAAGCAAAGAACGATAGTATTGGTTTAGAAAACTATT
>CAYGMB010000282.1:0-3115 GCA_964350765.1 uncultured Flavobacteriaceae bacterium | reverse complement strand
ATGAATTTTATTACTGAAAATGCAAAAGGAAAAAATGTCTTGCTTATTACAGATGCTTCAAGAAATGCTCAAAAGCAGCGTATACTAGCTGCCCTACCAGCTGCTAAGACTGTGTCTTTGCGTAAAGATTCTTTTTTATATGTGGCAGATATAGAAAACAAGCTTGATAAAGTAGGTGAGAACTGGATAGTGCTGGAAGCTACAAATCCTGTTTTGGTAAGCAATGTGGTAGCCTTGCTTAACGGATTGCCTAGTCGTTATAAGGTTAGATTATTAACCTTAGATAAAAATGATGCTTACGATTATCATGATGTCTCAAACCTGCACTTAGCTAAATTAAATTTTACATTTCCTTCAGTAAATAAAAGCTATAATTATAAAGATAAAACACCGTTTTTGGTGAGTTATAAAAACAAATATGGAGTACTGCCTAACAAATATGCAGTTCGTGGTTTTGATATTATGTATGACGTACTACTTCGTTTAGCTTCAGCAGATGATGTGTATGATGCTTCTAACAATGAGTATGAAACTGAGTACATAGAAAATAAGTTTATGTACAGCAAAAAACTATTCTCTGGTTATCAAAACAATGCATTATATATACTTAAATATACTAACGACTTACAATTTGAAGTAGTAAAATAATGAGCACCTCAAAAGTTACCTATCTAGGAAATCTCCGTACCGAAAACATACACCTTAAATCTGGAAACACTTATATAACCGATGCGCCTACGGATAATAATGGAAAAGGAGAAGCTTTTTCTCCTACAGATACGGTTGCAACTGGATTGGCAAACTGCATGCTAACAGTAATGGGTATTAAGGCTAACAGCATGAATATTGTTTTAGATGGTAGCATTGCAGAAGTAACTAAAACTATGGCATCTAATCCACGTAGAATTTCAAAAATTGAAATTGTATTTTCTCTACCAAGTGGGATTGAGTCGAAGTCTCAAAAAATACTTGAGAATACTGCTAACTCATGTCCTGTGCATCATAGCTTACATCCAGATATTGAAAAGGATATTACTTTTAATTGGGGGTAGTGTTTATTGAAGACTCTCAAAAGAGTAAATTAAAAAATAAATAATACCATTCTCCGTTATTACTATCATGAAGATTTTGGTGTTACTATTTTGTTTTCTCTTTTCACTTCCTCCTACAACCGATAAGATTAAAATGCGATGGAGAGAAGACCGCAAGTTAACTTGGGATGACTTTAGGGGGCGTCCTTCTGGGAGTCCAGAATATGTTGCGAGTACCAATTCTGGTATTTCTTTCTCGTATAGTTATTCAACTAAAAATGATAAAGTGATTTTGGAGTATAATGTGCAAAGTAATTTCTATCCAGAGCTTTCTTGGTATCGCAATGGGATAGTTACAGATTATATTTTAAAGCACGAACAAACCCATTTTGATATTTCAGAGTTGTATGCTAGAAAACTTCGTAAAAAAATTGAAGAAGCTATATTTACAAAAAATATTAAAGAAGAATTGGATGCTATCTATTCTGAAAACGAAAGACAACGACAGCAAACCCAACACAAATACGATAGAGAAACAGAACACTCTAAACTTGCCGAAAAAGAATTTCAATGGCGTTTGTACGTTGCACAAGAATTAAAAAAATATGAGCGCTGGATGTAGTAGTGACTTATTAGTTAAAAACACGTATTATTTATTCTTTACATTTTTACTGTTTAGTAGTTGTTCTACCCAAAAAGTTTTTTTTGATAAATTAGAATGTAGAGGGTTAAATCCAGATAGAGAATTAAATTTTTTAGAAACTGTAAACGCTGTAGATGGTGATTTTTCTATTTTATTATTTACAGATGGTCACTTTGAGTCAAATTTAGTTGTAAGTAATGAAAATGAAAGTTTCTATGATGGGAAGTTAAAAAAATCAAATATAGGTCTCTCGGGTGTCATAAGGGTTAGTAATAAACTTCCAATTTCAATTAATTTTGAAAATAAAACTACAATAGTTTAATGGCAAAATATTTAAAAAAATATAAGTATACATATATTGGAAAAAATAACCTATCAAGAAAGCCAAATTGTGAAATTACATATTCAAATATCTTGCGTGGATTTAAATAAAATTTAAATGATTGTAGATAATAGGGCACACCTTATTGAACTCGCTAATTATAAAATGCCTTTTGGGAAATACATAGACCAATATCTTGTAAACCTTCCAGAAGCCTATTATATTTGGTTTCAACAAAAAGGATTTCCAGATGGTAAGTTAGGTAAGCTTATGCAAGAAATGTATGAGATTAAGATTAATGGATTAGAACACCTCATTAAACCCTTAATAAAATAAGCAACCTAATACACACCTACACATCTATTAGCAAATCATTTGTATGAAAATATTGAAATACATTTCAAAAAATTTCCCCGAGTTATTTTTAATTTTATCTACCCTTTTTTACTGGTTAAGTGCTGGACTTGCAATAAACTATATAGCTATTGTTTTAATAACTATAGTAATCTTACAGCTTATCTATAAAAACAAAGGAACTGGTATTGCGATTGGGGTTATATTCAGTCTAATATTTTGTTATATGTTTTTAGCATTACTTTCAGATGTGGTTAATTTCGACAGTATGACTACAGAGAGATGGTATTCAATAGGTGCATTTGTACTCTATTTTGGTAGTGGTCTCATTTCGGGTATTGTAATGACTAGTAAATACATTAAAAAGCAAGATTATACTAAAGAAGCATCTATATAAGAGTTTAAAAAGAGCCTTACTTTTACAATTTTATCTATTGCTATTGGCAATAAATCCCTACCTTTGCATCCCGTATAGCTAACAAAGCACAGTCACCCATGAGTACTACAAAATATATCTTCGTTACGGGCGGAGTTTCATCATCTTTAGGAAAAGGAATTATCGCAGCCTCTCTTGCTAAGTTACTGCAGGCTAGGGGGTATCGAGTGACTATTCAAAAGTTAGATCCATATATTAATGTAGATCCAGGAACGTTAAATCCATATGAGCATGGTGAATGTTATGTTACAGATTATGGTGCAGAAACCGATCTTGATTTAGGTCATTATGAGCGTTTCACAAATGTAGCCTTAAGTCGTCAAAACAAT
>CAYGMB010000281.1:0-3118 GCA_964350765.1 uncultured Flavobacteriaceae bacterium | reverse complement strand
CAAGCATTGCTAAGCATGCAGGAATATCAAAAAAAAGGCAAAAGTTACTTTTTAAACTCGTTAACTATTTTAAACCTAAGGAATGTTTAGAACTCGGGACTTCATTAGGGATTGCAACTGTGGCAATAAGCCTTGCTAGTAAGGAAAGTACTATTACAACGGTAGAAGGTTGCCCAAATACTGCAAACTTTACAAAATCATTGTTCAAACATTTCAAACTTGAAAATGTACAGCTAGCAAATACTACTTTTAAGCATTTTTTTTCTTCAGAAGATTTTAAAAAAGACTACGATTTTATCTACGTTGATGGCAATCATAATAAAGAAAAAACTATCTCCTATTTTAAAATACTATTAAATCGAGTTCACAATAATTCAATAGTAATATTTGATGATATATATTGGAGTAAACCTATGAACGAAGCATGGGAATATATTTACAACCATCCTAGTGTCACAGTAAGCATAGACACCTTTCAATGGGGAATTATTTTTTTTAGAAAAGAGCAACCTAAACAACATTTTAAAATTAGAGTGTAACAAGTATCTTTGTGTTGCGTCTTATTGGCGAGTTAAAATCAACCTTCTCTTCAAAAAGGGATAAAAAAGCTATATGAGTTTAGTCATAAAAATTAGAGGAATTAAGAGAGATTTTCCACTTGGACAAGAAATTGTTAAAGTACTTAAAGGCATAGACCTTGATATAGAACGAGGCGAATATGTTGCACTTATGGGACCTTCAGGTTCTGGAAAATCTACATTAATGAATTTACTCGGGTGTCTAGATACTCCAACAGCAGGTAGTTATGAGCTTAATGGAGCAGATGTGAGTAATATGACAGACGATGAGCTTGCCGAAATACGTAACAAAGAAATAGGCTTTGTTTTTCAAACGTTTAACTTACTTCCAAGAACTACTGCGCTAGAAAATGTAGCTTTACCTATGATTTACGCTGGGGCTTCAAAAAATGACAGAACCAAAAGAGCCGAAGAAGTATTAACAGATGTTGGTCTTGCAGACCGTATGGACCATAAGCCCAACCAACTTTCAGGAGGACAACGCCAACGTGTTGCCGTAGGACGTGCTTTAGTGAACAAACCTTCTATAATTCTCGCAGATGAGCCTACAGGAAACTTAGATTCTAAAACTTCTGTAGAAATCATGAAACTCTTTGATGATATTCATGCTGCTGGAAATACGGTTATTCTTGTAACTCACGAAGAAGATATAGCCATGCATGCACACCGAGTTATACGCCTTAGAGACGGTATGGTTGAAAGTGATAAGCGAACTAGATAGCTAAGTTAGAATTTTTAGTTTATCATCTTAGTTAGAGCCCGACATTTCGGAACAAAAAATCCTATTCTCTAATAAATTATGCTTTTAAACTTACTTCTAAGTATGTACCTTTATCACTATGAAGATTTATACTAAAACTGGTGATAATGGAACCACAGCGCTTTTTGGTGGCACGCGCGTTCCCAAACACCATATTCGCATAGAAAGCTATGGTACTGTGGATGAGCTCAATTCTTACATTGGGCTTATTAGAGATCAAGAAATAGATTCTCGTTCACAAGAAATATTGGTTCACATTCAAAATAAATTATTTACAGTTGGCGCCATACTTGCAACAGACCCCGAAAAAGCTATTTTAAAATGTGGAAAAGAACGTCTTAACATTCAGAAAATAGATACTGAAGAAATTGAGCTTCTTGAAAAAGAAATGGATGTTATGAATGACAACCTTCCGCCTATGACGCATTTTGTGTTACCTGGAGGTCACACTACGGTGTCATATTGTCACATAGCACGTTGTGTGTGCCGTCGTGCTGAACGATTAGCAACGCAATTGCATGAGTTAGAACCTATAGATGAGCATGTTTTAAAATATCTTAACCGACTATCTGACTACCTATTTGTGCTGGCACGAAAGTTGTCTAAAGATTTACAAGCCAAAGAAGTAAAGTGGGTTCCAGAAAAATTATAAACCCATTTCTTTTTTATAATTAAATATCTGTATATCAAATATTTAAAAACGATCTTTAAAATAATGTAGAAATAATTGTGTTTTTTCTTGACTTTTTAAACTAAAAAATTATTTTTGCAGCAAATTAAAAATGAATTCGTAATATGTATTGGACATTAGAATTAGCATCTTATTTAAGCGATGCGCCTTGGCCAGCGACTAAAGACGAACTAATAGATTACGCTATTAGGACAGGAGCTCCATTAGAAGTGGTAGAAAACCTTCAAGCTATTGAAGACGAAGGTGACTCTTACGACTCTATCGAAGAAATTTGGCCAGATTATCCAACAGATGAAGATTATCTGTGGAATGAAGATGAGTATTAATAAATGCTACACATTAAAAGTATAGCATACTAAAGATAAAAAAGAAAAGTCTCACATTGGTTGAGGCTTTTTTTATGGGTATTTTTACCCTTCATAAATTAAAAATAGAATCGATGTTACTATAACATCGTAATAAAATATATCATGGGAATTTTAGACAATGTATTAAAAATGTTTGTGGGTGATAAATCCAAAAAAGACATTAGCGATATACAACCGTATGTAGATAGAGTAAAAACTTTTGAATCTGAAATGGAGCAACTTTCCTTAGACGCCCTTAGAGCAAAGTCTGATGGATTTAGAACTAAGATTAAAGAAGACCAGAAGGAGATACAGGACCAAATAGACGCTTTAGAAAAGAAAACGGAGTCTATGGATGACATAGACGAAAAGGAAGAAGTTTATAACCAAATAGACAAACTTAAAGAAGAGCGTTACGAGATTGAAAAGAAAACCCTTGATGAAATTTTACCAGAAGCCTTTGCTGTTATAAAAGAAACAGCAAAACGCTTTAAAGACAATGAAACCCTTACTGTTTCCGCTAGTCCTTTTGACAGGGAACTCTCTGGAGAAAAAGACTATGTAAACCTAGATGGCGAAAAAGCTATATGGAATAACTCTTGGGATGCTGCTGGAAAAGAAGTGACCTGGGATATGGTTCACTATGATGTACAACTTATTGGAGGTGTTGCACTCCACCAAGGCAAAGTTGCAGAGATGCAAACTGGTGAAGGTAAAACCTTAGTAGCTACACTTCCTGTAT
>CAYGMB010000280.1:0-3181 GCA_964350765.1 uncultured Flavobacteriaceae bacterium | reverse complement strand
AAATGTATATAGTGTAATAAAGCTTTTTCTATTATACGAAAATCTTACCTTATAATCAGATTGCCCATAGCTTAGTAATAATGAATATATTACTGCTTGTACTAGGAGCGCATATACCAATGAGTAAACACCAAAATTATAATTTGCTAGAATTATCCCAACGACCCCATATCCAATAGCATAAGATAAAACATCTCTACCTGCTAACTTTTTAAATTGCATATTTCTTTGCAATAAGCTAAACTGCACTTGACTAAAACTATTTATTGGGAATAGAAAAGATAGATACATTAAAATAGTTGATAACTCAGGTTGTTCAAAATATAGTGCGATGTATGGCGCTAAAAAGAATACAACAAGCCCAAAAAAAACCCCTAAATAAGCAAATTCTACATCGTTTTTGGTAATATGTTTTAATTGAACAAGTCCTTTACCAAATCCAAATTGCACAAATAAATCTGCAAAACCAGTAATAATCATTGCTGTTGCAATAAGACCAAAATCTAAAGGTGTTAACAAACGAGCTAAGATTGCTGTAAACACCATCCGTAAAATAGAGCCACCAATAGAACTCGCAAAAAGCACAATAGCTCCTTTTCTAACTACAGACATTAATTAATTATATTTATAATACTCCAAAAACCAATCTATATATGATCTTACTCCTATCTCAATAGGAGTGTTAGGTCTGTAATTATATTCTTGCTCTAATTGTGACGTATCTGCCCAAGTTTGTACTACATCTCCAGGTTGCATGGGATGCATATCTTTCTTTGCATTTTTATTTAACACTTTCTCAATAGCCTCAATGAAATGGGTAAGTTGTATAGGATTACCATTACCAATATTATAGATAGAATAGTCTTTCTCATTACTATTATCTATAAGTGTTTTATAAACCCCTTCTACAATGTCATCAATATATGTAAAATCCCTAGACAGGTCTCCATGATTAAATACTTTTACAGGTCTATCATTTACAATAGCATCTGTAAACAAGTGCATGGCCATATCAGGGCGACCCCAAGGACCATAAACTGTAAAAAAACGAAGTCCAATTGTCTGAATATCAAATAAATGACTATAAGTATGTGCCAATAATTCATTACTTTTTTTGGAAGCTGCGTAGACACTTATTGGATAGTCTACTGTATCTTCTACTGAAAAGGGAACTTTTTTATTCATTCCATAAATACTAGAACTACTGGCATATACCAATTTGGGAACATTGAAATTTCGGAGGCACTCCAAAAGATTTGTAAACCCAACTATATTACTATTAATATAAGCCATAGGGTTTTCTATACTATATCTTACACCTGCTTGAGCAGCAAGATTACAAACTACATCAAATGTATAATTTTTAAAAAGTTTAGGAAGATTTTCAGCATCCTCTAGGTTAAGCCTTATAAAAGTGAAATTATCTTGGTATTTAGAGCTTGTAACAGGAGTATCATATTCTGTAGTATTAATACCCAATTGCTTTAACCTATCTAACTTTAAGTTTACATCATAGTGATTATTAATATTATCAACGCCTACAACTTTATGTCCCTCACTCAATAGCTTAAAACAAGTGTGAAAACCAATAAAACCAGCAGCGCCTGTAACTAATATACTTTGTTTTTGCATTTACTTAAAGTGAAGATTTAAACTAAACTATCATCCCGGCTGCTACCGTTTCGTGGGTAGAATCGTCTATTAAGATAAAGCTTCCTGTAACTCTATTATCACGATATTCGTCAACCATTAATGGTCGGGTTGTTCTAATTTTAATACGGGCAATATCGTTCATAGCCAAGTCCTTGTCGTCTTCGTTTCGGGTATAGCTATTAATATCTATTTTATAAACTATATCCTTAATCATTGCTTTTTGCTCATTAGATGTATGTACAATAGTATATTTTGCTCTAGGTCTTGCTGGATTATTATTTAGCCAACAAAGCATAGCATCAAACTCTTGTAAAGGTTCTGGTTTATTGTTAGTCTTAACAATCATATCCCCTCTGCTAATGTCTATATCATCTTCTAATGTTATGGAAACAGACATAGGTGCATACGCCTCTTCCAATGCTCCTTCTATGGTGTCAATACCTTTTATTTTTGAAGTAAACCCAGAAGGCATAATTGTAACCTCATCGTTCGGTCTAAAAATTCCACTCGCTACTCTACCTGCATATCCTCTATAATCAATAAACCCTTCACTCTGAGGTCTTAATACAGTTTGTACTGGAAAACGTGCATCAATTTTATTAAAATCACTACTAATGTGTAAATGTTCTAGTGTGTGAAGTAATGGCGCTCCTTGATACCAGTCCATGTTAGTAGACCTATTTACAACATTATCCCCATCTAGTGCACTTATAGGAATAAATCGAATATCCTTCGTGTATAATTTAGAAGAAAATGCTTCAAATTGTTGTACAATAGTGTTATATTTTTCTTGAGAATACTCAACAAGGTCCATTTTATTGACACAAACAATAAGATGTGGTATTTGTAATAAAGAAGCAATAAATGCGTGTCGCTTAGTTTGTTCGATTACTCCATTACGAGCATCAATTAAAATTAAAGCTGCATTTGCAGTAGAAGCCCCAGTAACCATATTTCGTGTATACTGTATATGACCTGGTGTATCTGCAATTATAAACTTACGTTTTGGAGTTGTAAAATACCTGTAAGCAACATCTATGGTGATTCCCTGCTCTCTCTCATCTCTTAACCCATCTGTAAATAATGCGAGATCAACTCCCTCGTGTCCTTTTTTCTTACTTGTGTTTTCTACTGCTTCTAACTGGTCTTCAAAAATGGCTTTAGAATCGTATAATAATCTACCTATTAAGGTACTTTTTCCATCATCTACACTTCCTGCAGTTGTAAAACGTAATAACTGATTTTTATCTATTTGCATTTTATATCCTGTTTTTAAAAATAACCTTGGCGCTTTCTGTCTTCCATTGCACTTTCACTTCGCTTATCGTCACTTCTATTTCCACGCTCGGTTTGTTTCATTGCTGAAACTTCGGCAACTATTTTCTCAAGTGTATCAGCATCAGACTCAATACCTCCAGTAATTGTTATATCTCCTAACGTTCTAAATCGTATTTTTTTTGTTTGAACTTCCTCACCTTCTTCCAATTTTAAGTATTCGGAAACAGGAATCCAAGAATTTTGTCTCCAT
>CAYGMB010000279.1:0-3185 GCA_964350765.1 uncultured Flavobacteriaceae bacterium | reverse complement strand
GTTTTTATGGGAGATACAGGAAGTTTAACTATAGGTGGGATAATAGCGGTGATAGCGATTGCGATTAGAAAGGAGTTGTTAATACCTATTCTATGTGGAATTTTTTTAATGGAAAACCTTTCAGTTGTAATGCAAGTGAGTTGGTTTAAATATACCAAAAAGAAGTACGGTGCTGGTAGAAGAATTTTTAGAATGTCACCATTGCACCATCACTATCAAGTAAAAGGATTTCACGAAAGTAAGATAGTAACACGATTTTGGATTGTTGGAATATTTCTAGCAATTATAACAATAGTAACATTAAAAATTAGATAAAGGGATTTACAATTGTAGATATACGATTTTAGATTATGAAAGAGGTTTTGAAAAATAGAATGTTTCGCCTAGCAGTTGATGTTGGAAAATTGTGTGGCCAATTTCCTTTATCAAGAGAATACAATGCGTATTGCAATCAAGTAATAAGAAGTTCTAGTTCCGTTGGAGCGAATTATAGAGCTGCCTGTAGGGGAAAATCTGACAGAGATTTTTTGAACAAGCTTAAAATAGTTGAAGAAGAAGCTGATGAAACTATGTACTGGCTTGAAATATTAAAATCGTTTAGCGATAAAAACCATGCAGAGATAGATAGGTTACACAAAGAAGCTAATGAATTATTGTCTATTACTGTGGCCTCTATAATAACAGTTAGAAAACGGTTGAATAATAAAAAATAAATAAATCGTCAATCGTGAATCGTGAATCGTCAATTAATAGATTAGTCATTTTAGGAGCAGGAGAGAGTGGCGTGGGTACGGCTATTTTAGGAAAACAAAAGGGATTTGAAGTCTTTGTTTCAGACTTCGGAAAAATAAAGGAAACCTATAAACAAGTTCTTACACATAATGAATTGGACTGGGAAGAAGAAGGTCATTCTGAAGAAAAAATTTTAACTGCAGACCTTGTTATGAAAAGCCCTGGAATTCCAGATACAGCAGCTATTGTACAAAAGTTGGTTGGTAAAGGAATTCCTGTAGTTTCTGAAATAGAGTTCGCGTCTAAATATACAAATGCTACGCTTATTGGAATTACAGGAAGCAACGGAAAAACAACTACAGCTACTTTGACTTATGAAATTTTGAAACAGGAATTAAATGTTGCTTTAGGAGGAAATATAGGAAAGAGTTTTTCGGGCTTGATAGCAGAGGGAGATTTTGATAATTACGTTTTAGAAAGAAGCATTTTTCAGTTAGATTGCGTCATCGATTTTGCACCACATATAGCAGTTTTAACAAACCTAAGTCCAGATCATTTAGATAGATATGAATATGATTATAAAAAATATATCGCTTCAAAATTTAAGATTACAAAAAATCAAACCGAAGCAGATTATTTTATATACGATGGAGATGACGAAGATATACTGGAAGGTCTAAAGAACCATCCAACAAAAGCTAAAAAAATACCTTTTTCACTTACAAAAAAAGTAACTGAAGGAGCATACATAGAGAATAAAGATATAATACTAACAATTAATAATACCAAACATACTATGCCAATTGCAACATTAGGATTACAAGGACAACATAACACAAAAAATGCTATGGCTGCATCTACCATAGCAACACTTTTAAAGATTAGGAAATCTACAATTAGAGAATCTTTATCAAATTTTCATGGAGTAGAGCATCGTCTTGAGAAGGTGCTTAAAATTAATAATGTAATGTACATAAACGACTCTAAAGCCACCAATGTAAATGCTACATTTTATGCCTTAGATAGTATGGAGGTTCCTACTGTTTGGATCGTTGGAGGGGTTGATAAGGGTAACGACTATACTTCGCTACTTCCTTTGGTTAACGAGAAGGTAAAAGCAATTATCTGTCTAGGATTAGATAACGAAAAAATTAAACAATCTTTTAGTAATGCAGTTGATATGATAGTTGAAACTGCGGGTATGGAAGAAGCTATTAAGGTAGCATATAAGTTGGCTGAAAGAGGGGATAATGTATTACTATCTCCAGCCTGCGCAAGCTTTGATTTGTTTACTAATTATGAAGATAGAGGAAGACAATTTAAAGAGGCCGTAAGAAATTTATAATACATGCACAAGGTAATATGAAAACGGTTTTTCAAAATATAAAAGGAGATAGAGCTATCTGGGCAGTTGCAGCCCTATTGGCATTATTTTCTTTTTTACCTGTGTATAGTGCTAGTAGTAATTTGGCGTACTTATACGGAGATGGTAGCACACTTCCATTTCTATTAAAGCACTTTGCACATCTTTTGTTAGGCTTTGCTATTTTGTATGGTGTTCACAAAATACCTTATCATTATTTTAAGGGCTTGTCTGTAATTGCATTACCAGTTGTTATTATTTTATTAATAATGACCCTTGCTCAAGGAACAACTATAGAAGGAGCTAATGCAAGTAGATGGATTAGAATTCCGTTTGTTGGTATAGGGTTTCAAACATCCACCTTAGCTGCTGTTGTTTTGTTAACTTATGTAGCAAGATATCTTTCAAAAATTAAAGATAAGATAGAGTATGATGTTACATCTGGGTTTTCATTATTCTCAAAGCCTAAGAACTTAACTTTCAAAGAAACAATAGTCCCACTTTGGCTTCCTGTATTTTTAATATTAGGTCTCATACTTCCCGCTAACTTCTCTACAACAGCAATTATATTTTTAATGGTAGTAATTGTTGTTTTTGCAGGCGGTTACCCCTTACGGTATTTGGGAATTATTCTGGGAGTTGGATTATTATTATTAACATTATTTGTACTTACAGCAAAAGCATTTCCCGGTGTATTTCCTAACAGAGTTGATACTTGGATTAGTAGAGTAGAAAACTTTACAGATAAAAAAGACACCGATGCAGATTACCAAATAGAGAAAGCAAAAATTGCAATTGCTTCTGGTGGTATTGCTGGATTAGGCCCAGGTAAAAGTGTTCAGAAAAACTTTTTACCGCAGTCTTCTTCAGATTTTATTTATGCTATTATCGTTGAAGAATTTGGCTTAGTTGGAGCATTGTTCTTATTGTTTTTATACATGTTCTTATTATTTAGGCTAGTGATTGTGGCGTATAAAGCAAGTTCCTTTTTTGGGAAATTGTTGGTGATTGGAGTTGGACTTCCTATAGTGTTTCAAGCATTAATAAATATGGCGGTAGCAGTAGAGTTATTTCCGGTAACTGGCCAAAC
>CAYGMB010000278.1:0-3212 GCA_964350765.1 uncultured Flavobacteriaceae bacterium | reverse complement strand
TTACTTAAAAAGGAAAAGGAAAGAAGAAAGTCTTAACTATTTAAACAAGAATTTGTTAGTTGACTGTTACAATTTGGTAGTTAACGAAAATTAACGTCCAGTAATCTAGCTACTTTTGAGCAATTTTCCATCGTGATTTTTAGTAAATTTTGATTTACCTCACCTTCGATTACATAAATTTTACACGAATCTAAATCACGATTGCTTTCAGAAAACAAAACATTTCCATTGGTTAAAATAGTAGATATTGCAGCGGTGGCAAGACCTTTATTTTGTAGTGCTTGTAATGTGTTTGGTTTAAATTCTCGTTTTTTAATACGTATATTTTTTAAAGTACGTGCATTAGGGGAGTAGTCACACGAAGCGTCTTTTCCTCCTAAAAAGAAAAACAATATAATAAGTCCAATTGCAAATCCGCCTAGGTAATAAGCAAGTCTATGAATAAGTTTCATTAACTAAAATTTGAAAACAAAGATAGTAGTAAATACCGTGATTGTTTTTCTGTTGGCTTACAAAAAATTAAAATAATAGTAAATTTAAATCGCTATGCGGCATCTCAAACCAATCGGAAATTGACTTGTTTGTTAAAATTCCTCTGTAGAAATATAAACCATTTCTTAATCCAAAATTATAACGTACTGCATTTTCCAAACCGCCACATTCTGCCATTTCCAGTAAATAAGGGGTAAAGATATTGCTAATGGATACAGATGCAGTTTTAGGGTATCGAGCCGGTATATTTGGAACTCCGTAATGAATTACTCCGTGTTTTAAGTGAATTGGCTTATCGTGCGATGTAATCTCTGTTGTTTCAAAACAACCTCCCATGTCTACACTTACATCTATTATTACAGCTCCAGGCTTCATATTTTCTACCATTGTTGAAGTAACAACTACAGGAGAGCGATTAGAGCCTCTTATAGCGCCAATGGCAACATCGCATCTACGCAGGGCTTTTAATAAGTTTTTTGGCTGAATAGTAGAAGTGTATAGTGGCTGCCCTACATTAGTCTGTATTTTTCTAAGCTTTGTTATGGAGCTATCAAATACTTTTACGTTTGCACCCATTCCCAATGCAGCACGTACTGCAAATTGTCCAACGGTACCAGCGCCAATTACAACAACCTCTACAGGTGGTACACCGCTAATATTTCCAAAAAGTAATCCATTTCCATACTTTGGATGTACAAGTAATTCTGAAGCTATTAGGACAGAAGCACTTCCTGCAATTTCACTTAGCGCTTTTACAGCAGGGTAACTATGGTCTTCATCTTTTATAAATTCAAAAGCCAAGGCAGTAATTTTTTTCTTAGCAAGAATTTTAAAATATTCTTTTTGTCTTGTTTTAAGTTGTAAAGCAGAGAGTAAAACCGTTTTTGGTTTAATAAGTTCTAATTCTTCAAGAGTAGGGGGTTCTACCTTTAAAATCATAGGGCACTCAAAAACCTTCTTAGTGTCGTTGGTAAGTGTTGCACCAGCAGTATTATAGGCATCGTCACTAAAACCGGCTTCTTTACCTGCTCCTTTTTCAATAAGCACACGATGTCCATTAGCAACAATTGCAGCAACTGCGTCTGGTGTTAGGCAGATACGTTTTTCTTGAAAATAAGCTTCTTTTGGAATACCTATATAAAGCTCTCCCTTTTGTTTTGAAATTTCTAGTTTTTCTTCTTGAGGAAGAAGTTGTTCTTTAGTAAAAGGGGAATTAGGTTGCGACATGGTTTTTGAATATATACTACCAAGTTACAAATTAAAAACTAAAATTTTATGTGAAATTATTATTGAAACAAATCTTTAATTTGACGCTAAAAGCTTTTCTCTTGCATGAGATCTTCTTCGAAGGCCTTTAAGTCATCTCCTCGTAGTTTGTGGAATAGTTTGGCTCTTACTAGGTAAACAAACGGAATAATAACTAGCATTATAGGGAAAAGCCACCAAATCTCTACTTCATCTACGAAACTTGTTTCGTCATTTATTACATTGAATAATTGAAAAGAGAACATTCCAATAGGAATTAAAAGTACGTGATACCACCAATGCTTATTAGTAAAAAACCAACTAAATAATAATAGTAATGGAATAAATTTACCCATCATGATCCAAACAGAAACTTATACTTTTTAATACCAATTCGCTTCATAAGTAAACAAAAAAGTTTCCCAAGTTTTTGTATCTGGGAAACTTTCGTATGTATAAATATGTATGGCGTTATTGCAATTAATAACGCTACTATACTACCCCTTACTAGGGACGATGATGTCTGCTTTGTCGATTTGTTGTTCGTTTTGTCCATCTTCAATGCTTTCTGGCGTGCAAGATGCAAATAAACTTGTCCCGAAAATTGCTACAATAAATAGTACTTTTAATATTTTTATAATGTTATAGTTTGTGAGGTTAATAGCACAAATCTATTGTTTAAAGAGACAAGTCCTTAATTTTCTTTTAGCATATGTCCTAGTGTTATCCTTTGTATTGCAAGGAGTGTTACTTACCGAAAAAAAATACCTTTTATAGGTAAAATGAAATTATTTTATTGTATCAATTTTTAGTTCACTAGTTTAAAGTTTACAGTTCTACTTCCATTTATATTTTTGTTGAGTACTATCTCGACGTATTCTTGGGGGATTAATGTTGCTATTTTTTCAGGCCACTCTATAAAATTTAAATGACCACTATGTAAGTACTCTTCAACTCCAATATCCAAAGCTTCGTATTCACTTTCAATTCGGTAAAAATCAAAATGAAAAAGTTTGCCTTCTTCAGTTTCGTATTCGTTTACTAAAGAAAAAGTTGGACTACTTAAAGTATCTTTAACTCCTAGTTGCTTAGCTAACTCCTTAATTAGAGTAGTCTTCCCAACACCCATTTCTCCTTTAAAAAGCCATACCTTAGTTTCTTTTAACTGTAAAAGATCTTTAGCAACTATTGCTATGGTATCTAAATTAAATGTACGTCCCATAAAAATTAATGGTTTTCAAATATAGCATTATAATCGATTAATTGACCTATTTTTCGACAAAATGCACTTTAACATGAATTATCCTACAATTAAAATCTATTTTGGATTAAGAACAGTAAAGGGAATAATCATTTCTTCTAAAGAAACCCCACCGTGTTGATAGGTGTTTCTGTAATAACTTACATAATGATTATAGTTATTGGGATACGCAAAGAACAAATCTCCCTTTGCAAATATGAAAGAACTACTCATA
>CAYGMB010000277.1:0-3220 GCA_964350765.1 uncultured Flavobacteriaceae bacterium | reverse complement strand
CCGTAATATCTAACGTAGCATCATCTAAACGAAACGTGCCAAATCCATCATTGGGGGTATTTGTATCACAAGACATACCACTACCATCATCACAGATAATTAATGGTGAGGGCATGTCATTTACAACAAATTCTGCTCCAAAGGTCACTTCCACATCATCTGTAGCAAAGCAAGCAGCACTTATTGCTTCTAGTGTGTAAGTACCACTAACCATTGGCATTATAGTAGATTCAGTTTCTCCTGCAAGAGGGGCTCCATTTAAAAACCATTGATAATTGAATTGACCTGCTAAAGGGCGACCTAAAATAGGGTCGGTGTTTTCACAAGGAAAGATGTCTGGTCCTAAATCTAAAGCAAGATTAGAAAAATCAACAAGCTCAGAATCTTCGTTATTAGTTTCATCTGTTTCAGAAACAACTCCAGTTCCTGTTCCATCGTCATCAACTACAGCAAGCAATGTAAAATTAGCTGGTGTTGTAGCAGGGTCAAAGTTGAAGGTGATAGAACTACTTTCAGAACCTCCAATAGGAATATCAGAATTTGTTTGCGATTGTCCAATCAAAACGCCATCTCTATAGAAAGCAATTGGAGTTCCAGCTGGTAAAAGCGATGTACTATTAGTGTTTGAAACGGTATAAAATAAATCTACATTATTATTTGAACATAAAACTCCAAGATTGTCTATTGTAATTGTTGCATCAGGGTTTTCAGAATTAACAGATGTAATTACATTATTAATCATAACAAAATCCTGATTAGAGGTAAGTTCAATAGTTGCACTTGTATCACCTACCATCAAAACATTAGCTACATCATAAAAATCTAAATCCATATTGAACAATTGGTCTGATCCCGTGTAGGAATTTGTCCCATTAAAAGCATTGTCCCCTGGATTTAGAGGCGGATTATCAATCAATACCCCATTAATTCTTAATGATTCATTATTGGCAAGAAACTGGTCACCTTCCCAAGCAAGAAAACCAATTTTTGCTAAGTCTTGACTAGCAACATTAAGATTATCTATTGTTATACTTAGGCTTGTATTGGAAGCAGAAACAAATTCTAAACCATCGTATAATCCTATTTGATTTAAGGTTAACCTAGGGTCTTCGTAAATAACTACTATAGACCATCCACCAAAGTTTGTACCGTTCCCACAATAAGTAGGTATAACAGCTGTTAAGTCTAAATCTGAAAGTGTATAATTTCCTTGTCCGTTAGCTTGTAGTATAGAAGTTACATCTGCATATGCAGCAAAAAAAGGATTACCCTGTGAGTTTACAGCAAACGTTCTTTCAGCAGTAACTGCTGTACCATTTAATGTTACGTCAAAATCACCAGAACCTGAACCAGCCCAATATAATCTAGCAGAAACTAAGGTTTGAAGTGGTTCTAGAGTATAGACTGCACTACTCTGCGTAAGAATAGTACACGGTCCGCCACCATTTTCGGCAGTATTAAGAGTGTTACCGAAAGCAGTAAAGTCAAATCTTCCGTTAAATTGCTCAAATAATTGAACTTGTTGAGCATTTAAATTTAAAGTGAAAATTATGGTTAGGAGAAGTAATAATATTCGCATAAATAGGTCGTTAAGCAGCCAAATATATTGATTAGATTGGGTTTCTTTTCATATTTTTGCAATAAAATTGCATAACATGTCTGATTTTAACATAGAGATACAATCTACTAACAACGAAAATATTGTAAAATTTATTGTTAATACTTTTTTAACACAAGCAAAAAGTTACGAGTTCTCCAACATAGATGAAGCAAAACCTAGTCCTTTAGCACAACAATTGTTTCATTTACCTTTTGTGAAAACTGTATATATTTCTCAAAACTTTATTGCTATAGAAAAATATAATATTGTAAACTGGGAAGAAGTACAAAATGAAGTTGCCGAATCCATAAACACTTACATCCAAAGTGGTAAGGCAGTTATTGTAGATGACACTTCTACAAAAAAAATTCCAGTAACAGTTTATGCAGAAAGTACACCAAATCCTAGTGTAATGAAGTTTGTGGCTAATAAGCCACTTGCAACTGGGACTTTTGAGTTTAAGAACATTGATACTACAAAGTATGCCCCTCTTGCAAGAGCATTGTTTAATTTTCCTTTTGTTAAAGAGGTTTTTATTAGTGCTAATTATGTTTCAGTCATGAAATATGACATAGCAGAATGGAACGAAATTTCTACTGAAATAAGAGGTTTCATTAAAACTTACATTGAAGATGGGAAAGAGATTTTAAGTGATGCTATTTTATCAGAAACTCCATCGGAAGAAATTAACGCCTCATCGATTCCTACTAAAAACTTAAAAGATATTGATAAAGAAATTATTTCTATACTAGATGAATACATAAAACCTGCAGTTGCAGGAGATGGCGGACATATTGCATTTAAGTCATTTAATGAAACAACCAAAACTGTTGAAGTACTTTTACAAGGAGCTTGTAGTGGATGTCCCTCATCTACAATTACCTTAAAAAATGGTATTGAAACTATGTTGAAAGAAATGCTTCAAGGAAGAGTACAAAATGTTGTAGCGATTAATGGATAACCAAGACCTTTCTTTTGTAAAGCACTACAATTTAACTATATATTGAGATAGAAAACGTCACATAATTTGTATTTTGCTGAAAATTAAAAACATAAATTATGGCAGTTTTAAAAGTAATTGAAGTACTTGCAAATTCTAACAAAAGTTGGGAAGATGCAACCCAGAATGCTGTAAAACAAGCAGCAAAAAGTGTAAAAAATATTCGTTCTGTTTATATAAATGAACAGAGTGCAAGCGTTGATGGAGATAACGTTACTGAATATCGTGTGAATGTGAAAATAACTTTTGAAGTAAAGTAATCCAACATTTATAAAATTAAATGCGTTTCTTAGTACAAGAAGCGCATCTTTTATTTTCTTAATTCTATGATGCGTTCTCTTATTTTAATTTCTCTATCCATTCTCATTATTTCTTGTAATTCTTCAAAAAAAGAACCTTTGGAAACACATGCCTACACTAATGAATTAATTAATGAAACAAGCCCCTATTTATTGCAGCATGCTCATAATCCTGTAGATTGGAGACCATGGAATGAAAAGACACTAGCAAAGGCAAAGGCAGAAAAAAAATTAATGGTTATTAGTATTGGTTATGCAGCTTGCCATTGGTGCCATGTTATGGAAAGAGAAAGCTTTGAAGATTCTACTGTAGCTGCCGTG
>CAYGMB010000276.1:0-3256 GCA_964350765.1 uncultured Flavobacteriaceae bacterium | reverse complement strand
GCTAATTCAAAATTACAGGAGCTTAAGGATAAGATGGACGGTAAATAATCCATTTTATTTCGTTATATCATTAAAAGCCTCTCCATATGGAGAGGCTTTTTTTATTGATAGTAATATGAACAATTTTACATATTTTAAATTAAAACCCTTAAATTTGCTTTCTGAATAAACATTCAGAGACTTTCTATGAGCCAAAAAGTGTTATTAAACGCTACCGAAATTAACATAGCGCTGCATCGCTTGGCTTGCCAATTAATTGAAAATCACGACACTTTTTCAGATACAGTCTTAATAGGAATCCAGCCTAGAGGTACTTTTCTTGCGAATAGATTAAAAGAATTACTAGAGACAGAGTATAAGATTAAAAATATTCAGTTAGGATATCTAGATATTACGTTTTATCGTGATGATTTTAGAAGGGGTGGTAAACCCCTCGAAGCAAACAAAACCAATATTAATTTTATTGTAGAAGATAAAAAGATTGTTTTTATAGATGATGTTTTATTCACAGGTCGTAGTATTCGGTCTGCATTAACAGCGATACAGTCTTTTGGACGTCCAACTGAAATTGAATTACTCACCTTAATAGACAGAAGGTTTAGTAGGCATTTACCAATTCAGCCTGATTATAGAGGCCGGCAAGTAGATGCTATTAATGGTGAAAAAGTAAAAGTGTGTTGGAAAGAAAATGAAGGTAAAGACGCAGTATATTTAGTTAAGAGTTAAAAAAAGAAATAATGAGCGAATTAAGTGTAAACCACTTATTAGGAATTAAATACATCACTAAAGATGATATACAGCTCATCTTTGAAACTGCAGATCACTTTAAAGAAGTAATTAATCGTCCCATTAAAAAAGTCCCTTCACTTAGAGATATAACAATTGCCAATTTATTTTTTGAAAATAGTACTCGTACTCGACTATCTTTTGAATTAGCCGAGAAACGACTCTCTGCAGATGTAATAAATTTTTCGGCAGCATCCTCTTCAGTTAAAAAGGGAGAAACACTCATAGATACAGTAAATAACATTTTATCCATGAAGGTTGATATGATTGTTATGCGACATCCAAACCCTGGAGCGGGTGTTTTTTTGTCTAAACATATAAATGCAAGTATTGTAAATGCCGGTGATGGAGCTCATGAGCATCCTACTCAAGCTTTGCTAGATAGCTATTCAATTAGAGAACAATTTGGAGAAGTAAAAGGTAAAAATGTTGTAATTGTTGGTGATATATTACATAGTAGAGTAGCATTATCAAATATATTTGCCTTACAAAAACTAGGAGCAACTGTAAAAGTATGTGGTCCCAAGACTTTAATACCTAAATATATTTCAAAATTAGGAGTAGTATTTGAGCCTAATTTACAAAAAGCACTAGAGTGGTGTGATGTAGCGAATATGCTTCGTGTACAAAATGAGCGCATGGATATTACTTACTTTCCTTCTACAAGTGAATATACTCAACAATTTGGATTAACTAAGAATATACTAGATTCTCTCTCAAAAAAAATTATTGTGATGCATCCTGGTCCAATTAATAGGGGAGTAGAAATATCTAGTGATGTGGCAGATAGTGAACAAGCAATTATTTTAGATCAGGTTCAAAATGGAGTTGCTGTAAGAATGGCGGTATTATATTTGCTTGCTTCAAAAATTCAACATAAAGAGTAACAGTTCTTTTAAGTAGATACCATGAAAATAGATAATAAAGAAACCTACGTAGTTCTAGCAGATGATAGGCAAAATTTAAAAGAATTTGCTTCTTTTTTAGAATATCAAATTCCCAATAAATATAAAGGCCAGAATGTGGTAATTGATTTAACTGAAAATAATAATTTAGCACTCGAAGAATTATTACTTTTCTTAAAAGTTTCAAACATTCACAGGAAAACAAAACATTCTTTTGTTTTGGTAAGCGATGCTATTAATATAGATGATATTCCTATGGAAATGGTGGTAGTACCTACACTACAAGAAGCGGGAGATATAGTAGAAATGGAGGAGATAGAAAGAGATTTAGGCTTTTAATTTGACTTTTTTTTCTTCCAAAGTTTAAAAATACTAAATGCTGAAATTACTGAAACACCTATAAGTATTGCAGCACCTACTAGGTTACCGTAGATGATATAGCCTGCTGCAAATAATGAAGAATACACAAACACTATTCCTAGTAGCATAGAAGCAAAGTCTATTGTAAAATCATCTGTAGTAGTTTTTAAAGAAATATTCTTTTCTGCTGCATGGGTCTTAAATTTTTTCCAACCATTGCCATACGGAGTTACAGCATTAAAAAATGAACTTAGCGTTTTACTGTCTGTTGGACGCGTTACTAAGGTAACAAGTATCCAACTTACAGTTGTAATAGCAACACCAATAATAAGCTTCTCATAATCTTCTAGCCCAAATTCTGTAAATTCAAAAAATAAAGCCACTACAAAAGATACAATCATTCCTGTTATCTCACTATAGGCATTTATTCGCCACCAGAACCATCGTAAAATAAAAATAAGTCCTGTTCCGGCTCCAATTTGCAATAAAATAGCAAATGTGCTTAGAGCGCTACTAAGTGCCAAAGCTAATAAGGCAGATAATGCCATTAAAACTATGGTTGAAATTCTTCCTATAGCTACTAGTTCTTTTTCGGAAGCTTCGGGTTTCAAAAATCTCTTATAGAAATCTAGGGAGATATAAGAGGAGCCCCAATTAAGATGAGTAGAAATGGTACTCATAAATGCTGCAATAAGTGAAGCCACTACTAACCCTAATAATCCGCTAGGTAGATTAGTGAGCATAGCTGGGTACCCTAAGTCATGTCCTAAAACTGCATTTGGGAACTCATTACCAATGTCAGATAGTTGTGGATATAAAACCAAAGACGCTAATGCAATTAAAATCCATGGCCAAGGACGTAATGCATAATGTGCTACATTAAAAAGTAGCGTAGCACCTATAGCATTTTTTTCATCTTTTGCAGACAACATACGCTGAGCAATATAACCACCACCGCCTGGCTCTGCTCCAGGGTACCAGACACTCCACCATTGTACTGCAATAGGAATTATTAATAAAACTAGTAAAGACTTAGTATCATTAAAGTCTGGTAGAAAATTTAGCTTATTGGCAACATTTTCATGTGATAGTAAATTGTCTAACCCTCCAATTTCAGGCATATTAATAATATAATAAGCAGCCCAAATAGAACCTATCATGGCAATGATAAACTGAATAAAATCTGTGAAAATCACACCTCTCAG
>CAYGMB010000275.1:0-3261 GCA_964350765.1 uncultured Flavobacteriaceae bacterium | reverse complement strand
GAATATTAAAAGTTTAGATTCACAATTTGCTTTTACATAATATCTGCCGATATAAGTCTAAAGACGTTATATCTATATTATGCTAAAATTGCACAGCTATACGCAAATTGCAACAATATAATATATGCTCTATAATTTATATTATGTAAAATAGAATATTCTAGAACTATTATAACAACTCCTCTAGTTCTGCTTGTAATCGTTTTAATTCTGTTTTAAGTACTTCTAGTAAGCCTATATAACTTTCTAAATAAAAGGATCTCATATGTACTACACGATTTCGATAATCTGGGGATTCGAAATAACTATATTCTTCTGCGGTAAACTTTTTTCCGCTCAAAAATTTCTCATACCAATTATAGTTATCTTTTATATGGTTAATGTTATTTAATAATTCTTGTAATACGGGTTGCTCTGTTAATTGTAAGTTTTTATCTGCTTGTTTGTAAATCTGTTCTATATCAAGAAGTTTTAAGGATAGTGAATCATTAGTTATAGTTGCTTTATCTATAGATGTAGAAATTACAGGGTTAAATGGTAAAAAATCAACCGAGTATGTTACTAAATATGGTGCTTGTGAGCGTCTGTACTCCTTTTGTGTTTCGGTAAGTGTATCAGTATCTGCCAGATATAGATTGTATAGCTTTAAATCTTCAGTTAAAGACATAACTAGTTCATCTATTTCAGTAATATCGCCCTTAATTTTAAGCTGCACTTGTTTTGCAATATCCTCTACTTGTCGTTTGGTCTTTCGGGCTTCGTTTTTGTTATTAATGCTAACAGCTATTAAAATCCCTATTACTACCAATATAATTTCGCCAATGGCATACAACAAATAGTTTCCCAGTCTTTTTTTGGTAAGTGATTTTTTTCGGCTTTTGGAAAATAATTTCATAATTCTAAAATACTCTTTTTTTCCATATCGCTACCTTTCAACCCTTTATATAAAAATCCGTTGCAAAATGAAAACTATAATTTTAAAGCAACCCAAATATCAAGTATCTTTATAAAAACAGAAACAACCAACCATGAAAAAAACAATTCTCTTCTCTTTTCTACTTCTTTGTACTACAACACTTTTAGCTCAGGAAATTGAAAACTATTTTACTCAATTAAAGTATAGAAATATTGGTCCCTATCGCGGAGGACGCTCAGTTTCAGCAACTGGTGTGGTAGATAACCCACTCACCTATTATATGGGAACTACGGGTGGTGGCCTCTGGAAAACCGAAGATGCTGGTGTACGCTGGAAAAATATAAGTGATGGTTTCTTTAAAACAGGCTCTGTGGGTGCTATTGCAGTTTCAGAAAGCAACCCAAATGTGGTGTATTGTGGGATGGGTGAACATGCTATACGTGGTGTTATGACCTCTTATGGCGACGGAGTTTATAAATCTACAGATGCTGGTAAAACATGGAAACATATTGGTTTAAAAGAAACGGAGCAGATTTCACGTATTGTGATTCATCCTACCAATCCAGATATTGTTTATGTAGCCGCACAAGGAAAGTACCCCTCTCCTACTAAACAACGTGGTGTCTATAAATCTGTAGATGGTGGTAATACATGGAAAAAGGTATTGTATAACAATGAATTTGCGGGAGCTTCTGAACTATCTATGGATATAAACAATCCCAATGTGCTCTATGCAGCGCTTTGGCATCACCAACGCACCCCTTGGAAAATGATTAGTGGTGGTGACGGTAGTGGTTTGTACAAGTCTATTGATGCTGGTGAAACTTGGGAAGAACTCACTACGGGTCTTCCTAAAGATATGGGAAAAATGGCAATTGCGGTTTCAAGAAGTAATAGTAATAAAGTATATGCCCTTATTGAAAGCGACTCTTATACGGACAAAAGCGGATTGTATGTTTCTAACAACGCAGGTAAATCGTTTACACAAGTAAGTGGCGATAACCGGCTTACACAGCGCGCTTGGTATTACACAGAGGTATTTATAGACCCAAATGACGATGAAACAGTTTATGTGCTTAGTGCTCCTGCCCTACGCTCTAAAGACGGCGGAAAGTCATGGGAGCTCATAACAGGAACTCATGGGGATTATCACGATTTATGGATTAATCCAAAAAACTCTAAAAATATGGTTATTGCTAATGATGGTGGCGCTGCGGTATCCTTCAATTTTGGAGAAAGTTGGTCTAGTCAAGACCAAATGCCAACGGCTCAATTTTACAGAATAAACACAGATAATCAGTTTCCATATAACATCTATGGAGGACAACAGGATAATACATCAGTTAAAATTGCAAGTATGTCTTTAGGAAGTGGTGGTATCTCTGTAAGTGATTGGACGGCAGCTGCAGGTGGAGAAAGTGCTTTTTTGGCCTTCGATAAACAAAACCCTAAACAAGTAGTAGGTGGTAGCTATTTAGGCACTATTGAAGTATTAGATATGGATGCTAAAGCCAGCACCGGAATTATGGCAACTCCGCACCAATACTTAGGAAGAGAAGCTCGTAATATGGAATACCTTTATAATTGGAATGCCCCTATTATTTGGTCTCAACACGAGCCACAAACGATTTTTCATTGTGCACAAAAGGTGGTAAAATCAACCGATTTAGGAAAAACCTGGACGGAGTTCTCTCCAGATTTAACAAGAGATATTGATGAAAAACAAGGCAATGGCGGTGGTCCTTATACCAATGAAGCTGTAGGAGCAGAAAATTATGGTACTATAAGCTATATCGTAGAGTCACCACACAGTAAAGGAGTTTTCTATACCGGAAGTGATGATGGCTTGGTGCATATTACGCAAGACAATGGAGCTACTTGGCAAAATATTACTCCAAAAAATTTAGAAGAAACCTTAGTAAATGCAATAGAAGTATCTCCACATGACCCAGCAACGGTTTACATTGCAACTACAAAATATAAGTTAGGAGACTACTCCCCTGCGCTCTATAAAAGCACTAATTATGGTAAAAGCTGGACGTCCATTAACAATGGTATTCCTGTTGGAGCGCATACACGTGTAGTACGTGAAGACCAAAAGACGAAAGGGATTTTATATGCTGGAACAGAATTAGGTGTGTATATTTCTCTTAACGATGGTACAAACTGGCAACCTTTACAATTAAATTTACCCGTAACTCCTATTACAGATTTAAAAGTGCATAATAATGATCTAGTTGTAGCAACATCTGGGCGTTCATTTTGGATTTTGGATGACATCCATGTATTTTCAGAATATGCTCAAAATAAAAATACGTTTTCATTATACCAACCAGCCAATACCG
>CAYGMB010000274.1:0-3292 GCA_964350765.1 uncultured Flavobacteriaceae bacterium | reverse complement strand
ATGGGGGCTGCCAATAAAGTACCTGGAGTATCAGGAGGAGTTGTAGCTTTTGTAGCTGGGTTTTACGAAGAGTTTATTTATTCGCTTCAAAAAATTAATAAAAAGGCTTTTGCATTACTTACAAAAGGAAGATTTAAAAGTTTTTATAAGTATATAAATGGGCAGTTTCTTCTAGCATTAATACTTGGTATGGTTATTAGCTACTTTAGCGTATCCAAGTTACTAGACTACCTTATTGAACATTATGAACTCTACGTCTGGAGCGCTTTTTTTGGGATGATAATTGGTTCTATTTATTACATCTCTAAAGATTTCGGGGAGTGGAACAAAAAATACCTTGCGTATTTACTTTGTGGAGTAGTTGCTGGAGTTAGTATAAGTTTTTTAGAACCTGCAAAAGAAAATGATAACCTAATATTTGTTTTTATATGCGGTATTATTGGAGTCTCAGGAATGACATTACCAGGCCTTTCAGGTTCGTTTATTTTAATTCTTTTAGGTAATTACGTATTGTTATTAGTAGATGCAGTAAATGCATTGTATGATACAGTCGCAAATATTTTCCAAGGAGATTTCGCCTTTATTAATAATACTGAACGTATTCGCTTATTAAAAGTACTAGCTGTTTTTTCACTAGGTTCTCTTACCGGACTAGTTTCTTTATCACATTTGCTTGGATATGTACTTAAACGTTTTAAAAATGCGACTTATGCAGTAATAATTGGCTTTATAACAGGTTCACTTGGTGTTGTTTGGCCATGGAAGATTAAAAAATATAGCCTTGATAGTGACGGAAGTATTTTACGAGACGCAAATGGAAGAGAAATAATATTTGGGTTTGACAGGTATATTCCCTCAGAATTTTCTTTCGAAACATTTCTTGCCATATTTTTTATTTTTGTGGGAATACTTATTGTATTAAGTCTAGATTGGTATTACAAATTAAAGACAAAAACCAATGGCTAAGTATGGATTAGTTGGTAAAGACATTGCATACTCATTTTCAAAAACATTTTTTACTATTAAATTTGAAAATGAAAAAAGACAAGACACGTATCATAATTTTGATATTGAATGTCTAGACACACTTTGCGATATTATTAAAAACAACCCTGAATTAAAAGGCCTAAACGTTACCATCCCATTTAAGGAAGAAGTTATACCTCACCTAGATACTATTCACAAAGAAGCACAAGAAATTGGAGCAGTAAATACCATTAAATTTCATAGAGACGGAAGATTAATTGGTTATAATACTGATAATTATGGATTTGCAAAAGCACTTGCTAATTTATTGCCTATTCACGAAAAAACCGCTCTTATATTAGGTACTGGCGGAGCCTCTAAAGCAGTACGATATGTCCTCGAGGCAATGGGCTTTACCTATAAATTTGTTTCAAGAACTAAAATGCCTTTCCTATCAAGAGCTTAATAGACAAATTATGGGGCAATATTTCTTAATTATTAATTGTACCCCGCTAGGTACATTCCCAAATGTGCAAGATTTTCCTAACATTCCATATCAATACATTACAAACAATCATGTTCTGTTTGATTTAATCTACAACCCTAAGCAAACTGAATTTTTAAAGCGTGGTTTTGCCAAAGGCGCAAGAATTGAAAATGGATTAAAAATGTTAGAATTCCAAGCAAAAAAGTCATGGAAGATCTGGAAATCTTAAAATTCCCACAAAATAGAGTAAAATAATCATACTAAGTTTGAAGTTATAAGAGTTAATAGTATATTGACAAACCTACAATAAACGAACCTAAACATTGAAAGACATGTCTGACAAAGATTTGAAAAAAGATAGCCAAGAGAAAGAGGCAAATGAGGTAGTTTCAGAAAATACAAATGAAACTTCAGAGAAAGAACTTACTGAAAACAATGATGAAACAACAACTCAAGATGAAGAAGTAATTTCCGTAGAAAAAAAAGAAGCTAAAGAAGTTTCTGAAAAAGAGGTTTTAGCAGAAAAAGAGAAAACCAATACTGAAGAAGAAGAAGAAGAAGAAGAAGTGTCTTCTTCTGATGATGTTGAGGAAGATGAGGAGGATGAAACAATAGATTATAGTAGCCTCTCCAAAGAAGACTTAATAAGTACTTTCAAAAATCTTTTAAATACAAAACCTGTAAAGAGTATTAAAAATGAAGTTGAAGAAATTAAAACTGAATTTAATGCTAAATTTACTGAAGCCCTTGAAGAAAAGAAAGAAGAGTTTCTTGCTGAAGGCGGTAATATTATAGATTTTCACTTTTCTACTCCCTTAAAAAAAGAATTCAATTCTTTATATTTTGACTACAAAGAGAAACGAAACAATTACTATAAAAATCTTAAAAAAGACCTTCAAGCTAATTTAAGCAAACGTCTAGAGCTAATTGAAGAATTAAAAGGCTTACTAACCGCCGAAGAGAATATAAATACAACCTACAACCATTTTAAGGAAATACAAACTAAATGGCATGAAGCAGGTGCTATACCAAGAGATAAATACAATACTGTTTGGAATACTTATCATCATCACGTAGAAAATTTTTATGATTTTTTACATCTTAATAGAGAATTTAGAGATTTAGATTTTAAACATAATTTAGAACAAAAATTAAAGCTTATAAATCGTGCCGAAGAGCTAAGCACAGAAGAAAATATTGATAAAGCCTTTAGAGAGCTACAAATGCTTCATAAGGTATGGAAAGAAGAGTTGGGTCCTGTTGCAAAAGAGTACCGAGAAGAAGTTTGGGAAAAATTTAGTGCTGCTACTAAGCTAATACACGATAAACGACACGCATACCAAGCTGAACTAGATAAAAAATTTGAAGAAAATTTTGACAAAAAAGTTGAAATAGTAAATGAAATTGCAGCGGTATTAGAAAATGAAAAACCAAATAGCCACAAAGGCTGGCAGGCAAGCATGAAAAAAGTACAAGAGCTTCGTGACAAGTTCTTTGAAATTGGTAAAGTACCAAGAACAAAAAATAAAGAAATCTGGAAGTTTTTTAAAGAAACAACTAGTGCATATAATAAACAAAAAAATAAATTTTACAAAGACCAGAAAAAAGCACAATTTGACAATCTAGCAAAGAAAAAAGAGCTTATTAAAATAGCTCAAGAAAACAAAGAGAGTGATGATTTTGATGTTGTTACTCCTCTTATGAAAAAAATACAGGCAGATTGGAAAAAAATTGGTCATGTACCAAGACGTGATAGTGACAAAATCTGGAAAGAGTTTAAGGAGGCCTGTAATTTCTATTTTGATAGAGTGCATGCACAGAAAAATGAAGCAAATAAAG
>CAYGMB010000273.1:266-3292 GCA_964350765.1 uncultured Flavobacteriaceae bacterium | reverse complement strand
TTTGTTATTGGTTGCTATTTAAATAACTAAGTTTTTCTGGTAAAATTTGGTTAAGTGCTTTTTTAGGACCGATACTTGGGTTTCTCTTTGTTATAGTAGTTTTCTTCGGAATAAAACTCTTCTAATAAATTTTCTTTTCAAAATGTTAAACCTACGTAAAACACCATAAGCTTTGGGTATTTTTGCACGTCTTTAAATTAAGAAATTTCAAGTGTTTAAAATTAAATTATTTTTCACCTTTCTTTTAGTTCAAGCCTTTGTATTTGGTCAAAATATTCAAGTTTCAGAAACGGCCTTTACACCGCAACAACTTATTGAAGATGTCTTAATTAATAATGGGTGTATTCAAAATATTCAAGTCACAAATACTGTAAGTGGAAACTTTAGTGATGGAAGTCTTAGCTACGGTTTTTTTAATTCAAATGGAAGTGATTTTCCACTAAGTAGTGGTCTTGTGTTGAGCACAGGAAAATTAAGTAATGTTCCTGGCCCCAATAATACATTAAGCGATGATGATGCACCTGGCTGGTCTGGAGATGCAGACTTAGAAGCCGCTTTAGGTATAACAAATACAATAAACGCTACAATCATAGAATTTGAGTTTACTCCAGTTGCAGACGCTATAGAGTTTAGGTACCTATTTGCAAGTGAAGAATACCAAGAAGGTGATCCCAATACTTGTAGGTTTAGTGACGCATTTGCTTTTTTAATAAGACCACAAGGTGGTCAATATACCAATCTTGCCTTAATTCCTGGGACCCAAACTCCAGTTTTAGTTACAACAGTACATCCAGAAATTCCTGGCGGATGCCCCGCCATTAACGAAGAGTTTTTTGACACTTTTAATGGTGTAGATGCTCCAATTAATTTTAATGGTCAAACTAAGGTGCTTACAGCGCAAACTACAGTAATACCTAACCAAGTCTATGAGATTAAATTGGTTTTAGCAGACGAAGAAAACTTTAGGTTTGATTCTGCTGTT
This sequence comes from uncultured Flavobacteriaceae bacterium, assembly GCA_964350765.1. Taxonomy (GTDB): domain Bacteria; phylum Bacteroidota; class Bacteroidia; order Flavobacteriales; family Flavobacteriaceae; genus CAYGMB01. Next base: position 2,310 of record CAYGMB010000273.1, on the reverse strand, counting down.
TTTTTAGAGGCAAATAGTTTTAATATTTCGGCAGATTTAGGACCAGATCGGTTACTAGCAACAAATAACCCGGTTTGTGATGGTGAAGAATACATACTTGATGCAACACCCCCTAGTGGAATAGTTCCAGATGGATATAGATGGTTTTTAAATGGAAATCCTATCTCAGGTCAAACAAATGCAACATTAACTGTTTTAAATGCAGGAACATATACTGTTGCCGTTGATTACGGAGGAGGTTGTATTGCAAATGGCGAAGTTGTAATTGAGTATAATAATCCAATTATCCCAGCAGATGTAAATCTATTTCAATGTGAAGAAAATCAGACAGGTATAGCTACCTTTAACTTATTTGATGCTTCAGATGCTATTCTTGATGGCAATACAGATATACAAGTTCAAGGATTTTATTTTTTTGAAGCAGATGCCGAAAATGGAGTGAGCCCTATCCCAAACCCTACTAGTTATACTAATTCTATTCCTAGTGAAATAGTATATGCACGTGTTGTAGATCCTTTTGGGTGTTTTGGCATTTCAGAAGTTACATTGCTAACTACAACAACTGTTTTAGGCCCTTATGATTTAGTTGTTTGTTCTTTTGAAGATGATGAAAACGTTGGCTTGTTTAATACTTCTGAAGTTACCTTGCAGATTACTACAGATATTGGGTTTGAAACCAACGTTACTTATTACAATAGTTATGCTGAAGCCATCTTAGAACAAAATGTTTTGCCAGAAACTTTTGAAAATACTGTACCAAATAGTCAAATTATTTTTGCACGAGCCGAAGGTGTTGAAGGTTGTTTAGGTATTGCACAAGTAAATCTTTTTGTTGTCCCAACACCTCAATTTGAAGAATCAAACGCCATTTATTATTGTTTAGATATCTTTCCAGAAGACATTAGAATAACTTCTGGAGTTCTTGGTACTGAAGAAAACTATACCTACGAGTGGTCAACTTTAGACACAACACCATATTTAGATATAAACGAGCCTGGAGACTATAGTGTAGATGTCACTTTTTCGCAAGAAATTAATGGTGTTGAATATACATGTACGGCAACAAATACAATTTCGGTTTTGCCCTCTGAAATAGCAACTATTGAAGTTGAGGTAACTGGTACTTTTGGTAATCAAAATATTATAGTAACTGCTATAGGACAAGGTGATTATGAATACTCACTATATGAGAACATTGGTTTTCAAAATAGTAATGAGTTTATTAATGTTTTGGGAGGTATTTATACCGTATATGTTCGCGATAAAAATGGTTGCGGTACTGTATCTCAAACCGTTTATGTATTAGATTTTCCTCAATTTTTCACACCTAATCAAGATGGATTTAATGACCGTTGGCAAATACGTGGACTTAACAAGATTTCTCAACAAGTACAGCGAATAGAGATTTTTAATCGTAATGGAAAATTACTAAAGGTACTTAGTCCAACTTCTGCTGGCTGGAATGGCACTTACAATGGTAACCCATTACCATCTAATGACTATTGGTTTGTTGCTCACTTTACTGAAGGTGGCGAGTATAGAAATCACTTTACTTTAAAGCGATAAAAATGTTATTTTTCAAACATTTTTGACATTGAATTTAAACAAGGTGTGACATCAAAATAAAAACCTTCGATATTAAAATCATTTTCTGCTACTGTTAAATAGTCGTAATGTTCAATAAGACTTTGAGAACCGCCAAATTGAAAGCCCAAAATGCCTAGAAGCTCGTATTCATGAGTTGTATCAATTACATAAAAAGCTTTTTCTTTACTAGTTCCATCTCCAGAACTCATTAATGCATCAACAACTACCTTTGCTTTATTGATAGTTTCATTAAACCGTTCACTATCTTTTAGCTCATCAAACGCATATAATTGATAATTCATCGTCCTTATGTCAAAGGGTTGTTCAATTAAAATTGAATCGCCAAATCGAACTATATTTTTAAAATCATCTTTTGTCTTTATTTCTTTAATCAAAATGTTTCTTATACTATCTCCAAAGTCCGATCTATGGTATGGGCTGTATTCTTCTTGATGTG
>CAYGMB010000273.1:0-256 GCA_964350765.1 uncultured Flavobacteriaceae bacterium | reverse complement strand
TCCCTAATATAAATGACTTTTCTCTTCAATGGTTAAAGTAGAATCTGCATTTCTAAAACGCTCCATCAATTTTGTGTAAAAAAGGTTAGATTCTTCTTTTTTAATGTTCTTTTTTATTTTTTTATAATCTGGTTTTTCTAAGTATTCGTTTTGACTAAATAGGGCAAACGAAAACAAGAATAAGAATAGTGTTAGTGTTTTTTTCATAGTTTAAAAATTACATTTTATCTCCAAAAAAGATAGCATTCATTAGTAA
>CAYGMB010000272.1:0-3303 GCA_964350765.1 uncultured Flavobacteriaceae bacterium | reverse complement strand
CAATATCATCATCCATATCTTTTATAAGGAGGTCTATAGGTTGGTTGGAGAGTCTTTGTGTAAACTCATTATTAGCATCATATTCAATACTTTCATGCATCCTAATACCTTGTCCTATGGTAAAGGAGCGTTCACATTCTGTGCTAGCATAGGCTAACATATTATTAATGTCACTTTGCACAACAGTATAAGGCGTGCCTACGCAATTTTTAAAAAATGGGGAATTGGGGTCATTTACTCTACTGTCTGGTGCATAAGCACAATTAGGGACATCTTGATAAGCATAACTTGTTGCTTTGTTAAATTTTAAATGCTGTATTTCTACTGTAGTAAAACCATAGTCAATTAGTGCCTGTTCTATAGCAGCAGCTTGTAACTCATCATTAAAGCCAGTATCGGTTAAAAAAACATTTCTTCTTTGTAACCAATTAGTAAACCCTGGAACATTAGCAGCCTCTATGGCGTAAGCACCATGATTAGCTTGTTCTCTATAAAAGTTAGGAACAGCATTGGTGTCTAGTACACGATCTCCAGCATCATAGGCATTAAAATATGGGTTATTAGGGTTACGGGTTACTCGTTCACAATTAGTGGGAGAAGGTCTGGTATTGCCTAAATCAAAAGTATGCGCTAAATTAAACATGTGTCCAATCTCGTGAGGTAATGTATTATTACCACTACCAACAATATTTGATATGATAGCTACTCTAGCATTGTTATATGAACCTACACCTGCACCTTGAGAAAGCCTGTAAGGAACATATACATTAATAGCGTCTTGTTTTGCCAATTGCTCACTAATTGCATAATTATGAATATTAGTAAGAGTAGAACCATCGTGATGAGCCGTAGAGTTTATTATCCCCATTCCAATAAGGTTGAAACATATATTAAAAGGGTTGTAGTAATAATTAAGCAATCGTACACTTTCCTTTACTTTGTTTAAATTAAGAGGAAGTCCTTCAGGGTCATAACTTCCATCATCTTTATTAATTCTCCAATAAAAGATATTAAGGGTTTTACTGTCAAATGCATTTAAATCTGCAGGATCAATAGAATAGCTGTAAACACCAAGAGGGTCTCCAGCACTCATTGCTTCTATGCCACATAAGTCTTCTTCTACAGTTTGAGAAGATTGTTGATGGTTTTGCGAATACCCTTTAAGCATGCACGCAAAGGTAAATATAAGTAGTATTAGATTGAGGGGGGGGGTAAATAATTTTCTCATAACTCAATGGTTTTAAAAGGATTACAATAATAACTTATTGGGGAGTTATAAGTTTTGACATTGCTTAAATATAGGAAAAAAAATTAAAAAACGCCTTATAACCATTGGTTACAAGACGTTTTAGAAATTATTTATATTTACTTTTTAAGATTGTTTTAAATCAAAACGGTCTGCATTCATAACTTTAGTCCAAGCGGCTACAAAGTCATTTACGAATTTCTCTTGAGCATCATCTGCGGCATATACTTCAGAAACTGCTCTTAATTCACTATTAGAACCAAAAATTAAGTCGGCTCTTGTACCAGTAAACACAACTTCTCCAGTTCTTCTGTCTTTACCTTCAAAAAGAGTGTCATCTTCAGTAGTTGCACTCCAAGTATATGTCATATCCGTTAAGTTTTTGAAGAAGTCATTTGTTAGGCTTCCAACAGTATCTGTAAATACTCCGTGTTTAGAACCATCATAATTAGCCCCTAAGACACGCATTCCACCAATAAGTACTGTCATTTCAGGGATAGAAAGAGAAAGTAAATTGGCTTTATCAACAAGTAAATCTTCAGCAGCGATATCGCTAAGGTTTGGATTTACATAATTTCTAAATCCATCTCCAACTGGCTTGAGATAATTAAACTGTTCTACATCTGTTTGTTCTTGAGTAGCATCACCTCTTCCACCTGAAAATGGTACAGAAATAGAATGCCCTGCATTTTTTGCTGCTTCTTCAATAGCTGCAACACCACCTAAAACAATAAGATCTGCTATTGAGATTGTACCACTAAATTCTTTCTGAATACCTTCATAAACATTAAGAACTTTATCCAACTCTGATGGATTATTAACTTTCCAACTTCTTTGGGGTTCTAAACGTAGGCGACCACCATTAGCACCTCCTCTTTTGTCAGAATCTCTATATGTTGAAGCAGAAGCCCAAGCAGTTCTAACTAATTCAGAAATTGATAATCCAGAAGCCAAAATCATTTTCTTTAATGAAGTCACATCTGCATCACTAAGTGTGTAGTCCACTTTAGGAACAGGATCTTGCCATAGTAGTTCTTCACTAGGAATTTCTGGTCCAAGATAGCGGTCAATTGGTCCCATATCACGATGCGTTAATTTATACCAAGCTCTAGCAAAAGCATCTTCAAAAGCCTTATGATCTTTATGGAATTTTTGAGAGATTTTTAAATACTCTGGGTCAGTTTTTAATGCGATATCTGCAGTCGTCATCATTAAAGCTTGTGTTCCATTAGGGTCACCCGCTTTAGGAGCCATTTTAGCCTTAGATGCTTCAGTTGGAGTCCATTGATGTGCACCAGCAGGGCTTTTTGTTAATTCCCAATCATAGTTTAATAGAACGTCAAAATAGTCAGCATCCCACTTAGTAGGATTTGGTGTCCAAGCACCTTCTATACCACTAGTTATTACATCATCTAAAACTCCACTTTTGTATGTGTTTTTCCAACCCATACTCATTTCTTCAATTGGTGCTCCATGCGGTTCTGCTCCAACATATTTATTAGGATCTGCAGCACCATGTGCTTTACCAAATGTGTGTCCTCCTGCTACTAAAGCAACTGTTTCTTCGTCATTCATTGCCATACGCCCAAAAGTTTCTCTAACGTCTTTTGCAGAGCCCATTGGATCAGGATTACCATCTGGTCCTTCAGGGTTAACGTATATCCAACCCATCATTACCGCTGCTAGAGGATCTTCTAAATCTCTTGTGTTATAATCTTTACCATCGTAACGTTTTTCATTAGCACCCCATTCTGTTTCACTTCCCCAATAGACATCTTGTTCTGGTTCCCAAATATCTTCACGGCCCCCGGCAAAACCAAATGTTGGAAAGCCCATAGATTCTAATGCGCAATTTCCTGCTAAAATCATTAAATCTGCCCAAGAAATTTTTCTACCATATTTCTTTTTAATGGGCCACAAAAGTAAACGTGCTTTGTCTAGGTTTCCATTATCCGGCCAACTATTAATCGGCGCAAAGCGTTGATTTCCAGTACTAGCTCCACCACGTCCATCACCAACTCTATAAGTTCCAGCACTATGCCAAGCCATACGTATCA
>CAYGMB010000271.1:0-3313 GCA_964350765.1 uncultured Flavobacteriaceae bacterium | reverse complement strand
AAATATCTTCGTTGTAAATTAAACCTTTGTGTTTTCCATTAATAATAACATTTGCCCCTTTTTCGGTTATATGAGTTACTAGTACATTAACTTCATTATAACGTTCTAGAGTTACCTCATCATTAGAAACAAAATTATTAGTCTTACTAGAACCAACTAATCGTTTAGTTAGTTCATCAAGGTACATATAAACGATATACCAGTTTCCAACCTTCATAGGTCTAGCTTGTTCTCTAAAAGGAACAAACAGATGCTTCTCAACTCCCCAATCCATAAAAGCACCATATTTATTTACATCACTACAATGTAGATAGCCAAATGTATTAATTGTAAGGTAAGGTTGTAACGTAGTAGCAATAGGACGCTCCTCATTATCAAGGTAAACAAATACTTCTAACTCATCCCCTATACTGTAGTTGACTGGTTTGTACTTATGAGGTAATAAAATATCATTACCTTCTTCATCACCTAAATATAAGCCAGGATCGGTCTCTCTTAAAATTTTTAAAACGTTGTATTCTCCTAATGTAATCATTGTCACAAAATTACCATTTATACTATCAAATTGTGTCTAAAAAAAATAAAATCGTCATATTTTTTTTAGTAACTTCACGAGCAATAAAACCGACCTCTCACCACAATTTTCCTTCAGATGTGGTTCTTAAAGAGTTTATATCTGTAGATTTAGGAACCATCTATTTTTATGAAAATATTGTTGTCTCAGAAATGAATGAAGGCGTATCTGTCACATTTACAACTGGGGCTTCATTACTTGTAAAATGTTTAAAAATAGTAGGATTAAAACCTTTTGTAGTAATCTCAAATAGGATAAACTCTTATTCTTTGAATCCTAATGATTATATACACTTAAGTAAAATCCCTAATCTTAAAGGAATTTGTATTGTAGCAGATAGAGAGGAGGCTAGAGAAAATGCAAAATTGGAAGCCATTTTTTTTAAAAAGCCAATTGCCATTTTTGAAAGTATGGAAGCGGCATACACTTGGTCACAAAACCTACTCCAAAATTAAATTACTTTATAGCTTCAAAATAAGAAAGCAATACCTCATCATTAATATTAGAAGGTGTAAACACCTCTAATAATTTTGGTTTTTCTGAAACTTTATAAAACTCTTTTAAAACACTCTCTGTTTGTTCTTTAGTTTCGGCAACTAGATATTCAAAATTAAATAGTTCACATAATTGCTTGGCAGTTAAATTATGTTTTGTTTCAAAAAAGGTAGCAAAGTGGGCTGACTCTTTTGCTTTTGGTAGTATTCTAAAAATACCACCTCCTTTATTGTTTAATAAAATTATTCTAAAGTTTGAAGGTATATAAGTATTCCACAAAGCGTTGCTGTCATAGAAAAAGCTTAAGTCACCTGTAATAAACAAGGTTTGAAGTTTTGAAACTACCGCAGCACCTATAGCTGTACTTGTACTTCCATCTATCCCGCTTGTACCCCTATTACAAAAAACTTCCACATTACTAGGAATTGAAAATAATTGAGAATACCTAATTGCAGTACTATTCGCTAACTGAAGTTGTAAAGGGCTTGGCAAGTTCTTTACTATACTTTCGTAAACACTAAAATCTGAAAAAGGAATATTCTTAAAATAATTATGATGCCCCTGTAGCCTCTTAGATTTAATATTTAACCAAGTATCTCGATAAGAACTAGAAATTGGTATTGACTTGTTTAGTAACTCCTCTAATAATTTTGAAGGGGCAGCCTTTATGTGCTTATCTAATACAAAATAGGTGTCATAAGCCTTTTTTTTATCTACGTGAAAATGAAATTTTGGTGGAAAATTTCTTAGAAAGGCTTTAATCTTTTTTGAAACCACCATACCGCCAAAACTTAACAAGATATCTGGTTGTAATTGAGTAAAGTCTTCTTGACCTAATGGTGCTATTAATTGGTCTATAGCACTTATAAAATTAGAATGATAAAGGTTGGAGGTAGTTTCTGTAAGTACTAAAATACTTTCGGTAGCTGCTAATTTATTTATTATTTTTTCTTCAATACTATTAGGAGGTAATACTCCAACTAGTATCATTTTCTTTTCTGCTTTGTTCCAAGTTGTAATAATACTATCCAGTTCCTCAGCAATTAAAGCTGTAACTCGATTAGGCATCTCTAATGTAGCAGCTATACTTTTGTTTTTGGAAGTATTGTAAAGTGGTTCAGAAAAAGGAACATTGATATGTACAGGGCCTTTCTCAATAACAGCTTTTATTAATGCTTTACTAATTTCCTTTTCATTGTAAGATTGATATTGAGCTCCTTCCTTACAATTAGCATTATGTAAAATATGCTTTCCAAATACGTTTTCTTGCATAATCGTTTGCCCGTCTCCTACCTCAATAAGGTGTTCAGGTCTATCTGCAGATATTACAACAAGTGGGATATCACTATAATAAGCTTCAGCAATGGCCGGGAAATAATTAAGTAATGCAGAACCAGAAGTACAAACTAAGGCAACTGGTTTTTGAGATTGCTGCGCCATGCCTAAAGCAAAAAAAGCTGCACAGCGTTCATCTACAATACTATAACATTTAAAATTACTATTTAAAGTAAAGCCTATTGTTAAAGGAGCATTACGAGAACCAGGTGATATAACTACAGAGGCAATCCCTGAGTCTAAACACAACTGTGTTATAGTTTGTGATAAAATTTTGTCTGAAAAATGCATTTATACAAAGGTACAAACTGCATTTCTATAACTAAAGAAAGGGGGCTAGAACTTGCAGCATTGTTTGCTGCTTTTTTTGTGTCTCTTTACGTTCATCTTTAGGCCTTGAAGAAGCTGTAATACCGCCACCAATGTATAAAGTTGCTTTATTATTTTCAATTTTCATACATCTAAGGTTTACATACATCTCTCCTACCTTTCCTTTATTTTCTGTAACTCCCAAAAAACCTGTGTAAAAAGACCTATTATACCCTTCATTTTTAAGTATAAAATCTCTAGCCTTTTCTGTTGGAGTGCCACATATAGCTGGTGTAGGATGTAGTCTATTTGCTAAACTAGAAACATCATGAACTCCTTTGTTTAAAACTCCTGTAATATTTGTTTTTAAATGAGCTAGAGTTCCTGCAATATGAGTTTTTGTTCTACCAATATTTAATGCTGTTGTAATACTTTGTAATTGACTAGAAATGTCTCTTGTTACTAAGTTTTGTTCTTCTTTTTCTTTTTTAGTCCAAGAAATATTAGCTCCATTGGGTTGTGTTGCTGCTAAGGCTATGGTGTCTATTACACTACCATCTGTCTTTAACAATAGCTCTGGAGTTGCTCCACACCATAAAC
>CAYGMB010000270.1:2977-3322 GCA_964350765.1 uncultured Flavobacteriaceae bacterium | reverse complement strand
CAATAAACGGGATTGATCCTGATGGAGGTTTTAGAACTAAACTAGGAGCCTGGTTATTTAGACTCGTATCTGGAATTAAAGGGGCAGAAATTATAGAGTCTGAAAACCCTAATGTTAAAGATCAAAGATTCTCATTGAGTTATGATACCTACGACGCTACCTGTAATTGTACAGCTAATGTAATACATGTTGGAGCTAACTGGGAAGAAAATACTTTGCCAAAATTGCAAGCCTTTAATCCTAGCATCTCAAGATTTAATAGAACTAAATATGTTTATACTAGTGAAGATCTTAGAAAAAGATCTATAGTTATGAGTGGCTTAAATCCATTAAGGACTGCGTTAA
>CAYGMB010000270.1:0-2967 GCA_964350765.1 uncultured Flavobacteriaceae bacterium | reverse complement strand
GTATATATGAACCAGTAGGTCTATATGATTGGGTAGATTACTATGGGATTGATGTTTATAACAATTATAGGTTTTTTGTAGGTTTTGAACTTGGGTTTTCTTTAACTAGCATTAGTATTAAAACTACTAGTACTAACTCTATTTTTAGAGGTCCACATCATAAGGCAGATTATATTGGAAATTTAGGGCCTAAATCTGCAGAAGCCGGAACTTTGGTTTTAGGAGCTTATAGTGCTAAAAAAGCGTATGATGGTGTTATTGAATTTAGTAATCAAATTCAAAATGTGAGAATACCTACAGATGGACCAAATATTATGAGAGGGTTTGACCCAAAAAATTGATGAGTAAAATGTTGAATTTTTATTTTTTGAAGATATTATTAATTTGTTTTATTCTGATAACTATTTCATGTTCACAGAATAAAAAAAATAACATTAGTGAACAATCACAATCTGTTTATTGTAAGAAGGGGTTAGTAACGGAAATAGTAGGGAAAAATAATTATTTTGGATTCAACTCAGATATAATTATAATTTGTTCTTTTGAATATAATAACAGTAGTTATGAAGGTAAATTAATTACAGATTTTTCGAGGTTTAATGATTATTACTCGCCTTTTTCAGTAAATGATAGTGTAATAATTAAATTTCTGGATAAATCGTTTAATGACAAAAAAAAAATTATTACTGAAATATATCTTTTGAATAAGTATATTCATAATAATGAAAAATGGGAAGCTTTTTATTCTAAAGATGATATTTGTAACCCTAAAAAGCCTTTAGATTACTATCAAGATAAAAGCAATTATTCTAGAGGTAAGATTAAAGAATAGTAAAAAAAAGTAATTACTTTTTTTTATATCAGAATAGTTAATGTTAGAAAAAATAATTAAATGAAAAATAAACTTTTAATACTCTCATTATTTAGCTTTTTGTTAATACATTCTCAAGAAAAAAACAAAGTTGCTTTTGGTATAAAATTAGGTCCCAATTTGTCAAAGTTTTCTTCAAATACATTTGTGGATTTTCAATATAAATTAGGATTTTTTGCTGGAGGGTATCTAAATTTAGAGCTTTCAGAAAAAATAAAGTTACAGCCAGAATTATTGTATATAAATAAAGGAACTACTTTATTTATTGAAGAAATTGAAATTACAGAACCAGAAAGTGAACCTAGAATTGAAGAATTTAAAACAAATATTAATGAAAATTCAATTTCAATCCCAATAATTATACAATATTACGCAACTGATAAATTATACTTCGAAACTGGTCCGCAATTAGGCTACATAATTAGTAGAAATGAAAAAATCAAAGAAAACCCCTTTGGTGATCTAGTAGATTTTGTTGATATAACAGATTCTTTTGAAGATGATATTGATTTTTCTTTGGGGTTCGGTACTGGTTATGAGTTAATAAAGAACTTAAGATTAAATATTAGATATTTTTTCAGTCTTATCGAGAGAGATAATGCAATTAAAGATTCTGGTTTTTATTTTGGTGCAGATTTAAAATTATAAATACGAAGCAGTTACTAATTTTTACCTAACATCATTTAATTTTAAGAAAAAAGATAGTTTTATGACTTCTTCTAAATATTGTAAATCTCCTACAGATTTTAAATCAACATCTTTCCTTGCAGAATACGCTATCATCGCCTACTTTTGATTTAAATTAAATAATATTGAAAACTTATTTTTTATTAGTCTCTATTTGTTTGTTTTTAGGCTGTAGTAGTTTACAATACAAGAAACAAACAGACCAACAATTGCCAACTCTTGGAACAATTGGTACATATAAAAATTTAGTACTAGAAGATGTTCAAATCTCTAAAGCTATTCTGTCAATTCAAGAAGCTATTGTTCTTAAGGTTGAAATTGTAAAAGAAACTAAAAGAAACTTATTTAAAAAAGACTCCCTTCCACAAGAAACTAAGACTTCAGTTAAGCTATCCATTATAGATAAGCTAAGGGTAATCAACCAAATAAATGACAATCCACAATTACTAGAAAACCTTAAATTAACCTCTCAAAATAAGATTGTTACGGAAGTCACAATCACATTTCCAAAAACTATTGAGAATAATATCCTAGAAGCGGATGAAGTCTATCTGGTTCAAGAAAAAGCAAGTACCTTATCTTTACAATTACGAAATGATAATAAAATTTCGAAAATAATTTCTTTTTCAGAAGGGAAAATTACAGATTATAAAGCCTCTAAATTTTGTTGGGGTAAAAGTTCAAAAAACAAAATTGAGATTTTTGATTTAGTTCCAGTAAATAGTTTCTGTGGAGAAGAATTATATAATTCCGCTACTAAGGCTAAAAAGAAAACAGAATTCAAGTTTTAATGAAGAAAATACTTTATTTTTTATGTGGGTTATTTTTGTTCTTTGGCTTTTATGCCTGTGAAGAAGTTCTGTTTGAAGAAGATCTTACAGGGGAAGAAGTTTTTCTATTGGCACCGTCAGAGAATGCAGTTATCACAGATTCTATTGTAAACTTTTCTTGGAATACACTTCAAGGTGCTTTTGAGTACCAATTACAAGTAGCTACCCCTAACTTTTCTTCTTCGGCTCAAATTGTTTTTGACAGCACACTCGTTGATACCATTAATAGTAATTCACAGCAACTATTATTATTGCTTGCAGATAACGATTATGAATGGAGGGTTCGTGCTTTTAACGGCAGTTCACAGACAGAATATTTTACGAGTCCTTTTTCGGTACTGACCGAGATTTTTGATGAAGACATTTCCAATAAAACTGTCACATTGGTAGCCCCTAGTGATAATTCCACACTAGATATAAGAGAGATTACCTTTACATGGGAAGAAGTTGAGTTTGCAGAAGAGTATACGCTTCAGATTGCCACCCCAGACTTTACCAACCCAACTCAAGTAGTAGTGGACACCATAACGGCTCAAACTTCTTCTAGGCATAGCTTGGAGAACGGAAGTTATGAGTGGC
>CAYGMB010000269.1:0-3322 GCA_964350765.1 uncultured Flavobacteriaceae bacterium | reverse complement strand
TAAACCAACAAATACTACGCCTGTTTCTGGAACGCTAAAATGGAAAAAAGTAGCTATTGCCAATTATGAGTTTACCAATGAAAATGGAAATAAGCTTACCAATGTTCAAAAATTAAGTAGGCTAAACTCAGATTCTATTCCTTATCTAGATAAAACGTCTAGAAAAGTATATCTCTTACCAGATGCGCATAATACTGCAGTAGGAGCTACTGGAAAAGTAGTTAAAATACATGATAACTTACCAAAAGATTTTGTAATATCAAACAGATATAGAGTTGCATCTTATGTTAATGATAACTATGAATCTGGAGACTTTGTAAGAGTAAAGAGCGATTACATAAAATATGTGCCAGCTCTCAATGCAACTTACACACTTAATAATGCTTATAGAACGACTACAGATTGGCACATTGGTACAGTTACAAAGTTGGAACCCACCTATGATAATTCATATTGGTTAAAAACTGAAGGAACTAAATATATTTTTATAAAGGAAGGAAATACATTAGACTACTCTACTGTAACTACAAAATCTAGTGGAGACGACTTAATTGTTGATATAAATAATATTCCCACCTATATTTTAAAAGGATTTTATACAATAGCTAGCTATACAATTAAACCTGCACTTAAATACGATGCTAGTTTAATTAATACAAAACCTAGTGTAGGTAATTCTGGTTGTGTAAAAGGAGATTGTAAAGATGGTTGGGGGAAATACAATTATGAAAACGGATATTATGATGGGTTTTGGACCAATGGAAAGAAAAATGGATATGGAGCATATATATGGGATGGTTCTGGCCGCTATGTAGGTAATTGGGAAAATGACACAATGAAAGGATATGGAGTTTATTATGGAGATGATAAGAAGACCTACCAATATGGAGAATGGGAAAATGGAAAGTTAAATGGTTTAGGATATACTTATACAAATGAAAAATGGAAAAGGGGTATTTACAAGAATGGTGAAATATCTCAAGAGTTTGAGTTCTTTAAAAACAATAAAGAAACGGGCTGTGTAAGTGGAGATTGTCAAAATAAATTTGGTTATATGGTATGGGACAACGGAGATAACTTTGTAGGTTTCTTTAAAGATGGAAGACTCTATATGGGAGAATACACTTTTGCTAATGGAGATGTTTACAAAGGTTATTTTAATTCCCAAAACGAGTTTGATAATATGGGCGTTTTTAGTTTTGTAGATAAAAGTATTTACAATGGACGTTGGTCAAACGGACAGTATAATGGAAAAGGATATTACCATAATAAAGATGGAGTACAACAAATAGGGATCTGGAAAGATGGCACTTTAGTCACTCCTATGAAATAATTATTTAGTACACTTTTGAAGAAAATACGGCAACTGCCGTATTTTTTTTTGCTTTATATTTTCTCAATTTTGATGAACGTAAAAAACCAAACTATTATGGAGTCTTTAAAAAAAATAATTTCACTAGTTGTTTTCATAACAATCACAACACTTAGTCATTCTCAATACAAGGTAGATTTAAAAAAAGCACCTTTAAATCCAATTCCAGAAAAATATACAAAAACACATTGGGGGTATAAGGGAGATATAAAAAAAATGCACCTAAAAGATTTTATGGGTGAAGACACACAAGAGTTTAATACAAGTGGATATTTAGTTAATGAAGATAATGCCATTACTGGTAAAAAAATATTTAACTATGATAGTTCAAATAGATTAATCTCTATGACTGTTACCTACAAAGGAGGGACTAGTTATACGTGTAATTTTAAAAATGAAAATGATAAGATAGTTTCTAGAGTTTATAATGATGGAAGTGGGACTAAATTTATTTATGATAGTAAGGGGCTTTGGGTAGAATCTATAGATCATAAGACAAACAATCTAAAAGAAAAATTCACCTACGATAATTTAGGCAGAATTATTAAAAGAGAAACTTATAACTTCAATGCCAATACATTGTCTTCTACACAAGATTTTAAGTATCAGACTATTGGTAATAATCTTAAAGTAGATAAAACTACACTCTACACTTCAGATAATAAGACATTTAATAGTACTATGTATTATGATTCTAATGGAGTGCAAATAACTAACACAGGAAAAGGTTCTGCTGTTTACGACTCAAAAGGTAACTTTTATAAAAAAATTAATGACAAAGGAGCTTCTTACGCACAACGTACTCTATATTATTATGATGGAACAATTACTAATAAGGAAGCTACTACAGAGAGCAAGCCAGGTAGTGTGCAAAAACCAGGTCAACCTAAAAACAATACAGTTGTAACTGGATGTGTTTATGGAGATTGTAATAATGGTTGGGGTAAAAAAACATATGATGGTGGAAGCTACACCGGCTTTTGGGAAAATGGAAAGAAAAAAGGATATGGTGTATATGTTTGGACAGGAAATGGTAAATACATAGGGGCTTGGGATAATGATGTTATGAGTGGGTATGGAGTATATTTTTCTGAAGACTCTAAAACGCAGTTGTCTGGTAATTATGAAAATGGAAAATTGAACGGCTTAGGAAAGGAGTTAAAAAATGGTGTTTTTAAAAGAGGTATTTATAGCGATGGAAACCTAATAACTGCCTATGACTTTTTTAATAACTCAGGCGTAACAAAAGGGTGTACTATTGGCGATTGTACTAATAAATTTGGAAAATACGTTTGGGACAATGGCGATTATTATATTGGATTTTTTGATAATGGAAACTTAAAAATGGGGATATACACTTTTGCTAATGGCGATAAGTATGAAGGAGGATTTAATACTCAAAACCAATATGATGAAATGGGTCGTTTTTTCTTTAAAAATGGAGACTACTACGGTGGTTTTTGGAAAAATGGACAGTATCATGGTAAAGGATACCTTCAAGGAAAAACAATATCAGACGATAAAGTAGGACAATGGAATAATGGGAGTTTTGTAAAGTCACTAAAATAGCAAAGAATAAACACAAGTAAAATGAAGTGAAAAATCATACCTTTTTGTGTAAATTAGTAGTTATTAACTAGCTAATTATGAAGAAAATTCTCCTCGTTTTCGTTCTACTGTTTTTTTGTAATCAAAATTTTGGACAAAGTGTAAATAATAAAATAGATAGCCTTCAGGTATTGATACAACAATCAAAACCTGAAGAAAGTCTTAACCATATATATAAACTAGGAATTCTATATGGCTCAAATACTAAGGATTCCATTCAATTTTCGAAAGAAAAAATTACTGCCGTAGCAAATAATTTTAATAGTAGCAATGAAATATTCAATTTTAAAATGGGTGTTGTTACTGGGTATTACGACATAGACAAATACAAAGAAGCAAATG
>CAYGMB010000268.1:0-3353 GCA_964350765.1 uncultured Flavobacteriaceae bacterium | reverse complement strand
TGTAGGTCTAGTGGATAAAAAGAAGGTAGATCTTGGATTTTTAGTGTTTTGTCATATAAAGTTAGCTCAACATTCTCAAGAACATATCACCATTTTTGAAACTGAAGTAAAAAAACTAGATGAGGTTTTAGAGTGTTTTCATGTAAGTGGTGAGTATGATTACTTATTGAAAGTTATAGTAGAGGACATGGAGCATTTTCGTAACTTTATGATTACCAAACTAACAACTTTAAAGTATGTAGGAAGTACCCAAAGTTCCTTTACTATTAATGAAGTAAAAAACAATACTAAGATACCGCTCTAATGCATCAAACTAGATATTTACTTATCGAATTTTTCTTGCTATTTATAGTACTGCCAATAAGTTTTGCGTATGACTACTCCTTCTATTTAAAAGTTGGATTAGCTCTCATTGGGTTTGGGTATATAATTTATATTCTTCACAAAATTGAAGGCATTGTTCTTTAAACGTATTGTAATTCAATTTGCAGTAATTGCTTTACTTACTAGCTTATTTGTTTGGTATGAAGATAAGAGTAACCTTTTTTATGTCCCAAAAAACAACCCTTTTTTATTTATAATAATTTTGGGAGTGTATACTTTTCTTTCGGTTTGGCCGCAGGAATTAATATATCGTACCTTCTTTTTTTCGAGGTATGAAAAACTATTTCATAGTAAATCACTCTTTATATTTATAAACGCAATAGTATTTTCTTTGGCACATATTTTCTTCAGAAATACTTTGGTTTTAGTTCTAACATTTATTGGAGGATTATTGTTTGCAATTACTTTTTTTAAAACAAGATCCACACTACTCGTTAGTATAGAACATGCATTATATGGAAATTGGTTGTTTACTATCGGAATGGGACAAATGCTTGCTTTTCCAGGTATGGAAACTTCTTAAAAATAACCTTTTCTCTTTTACATACAAACTAGCTTAACAAAACTTTTAAACCCCTAAACTTTTAAACTATTTATGGGTATTGTACCTTTGTAAGTATAAACATAAATAAATAGATATGTCAAAATATGATGTTGCAGTAATTGGTTCAGGACCTGGTGGATACGTAGCAGCAATACGCTGTGCGCAACTAGGTATGAAAACAGCAATAATTGAAAAATATAATACGTTGGGAGGTACTTGCCTTAATGTTGGTTGCATACCAAGTAAAGCACTTTTAGACTCGTCGCATCATTACGAAGACGCTATCAAGCATTTTGAGGACCATGGTATTGAAATTCCTGGAGAAGTTAAAGTAAACTTCAAGAAAATGATTGAGCGTAAAGCTGCTGTGGTAGAACAAACTACAAAGGGTATTGATTTTTTAATGAATAAAAACAAAATTGACGTCTATACCGGAGTAGGGGCCTTTAAGGATGCAACACATATCGAGATTTCTGGCGATAAAAATGAGACAATAGAAGCGAAAAATACTATAATAGCAACAGGTAGTAAACCATCTACTTTGCCTTTTATTGAAATAGATAAAGAAAGAGTTATAACTTCTACCGAAGCACTTTCTCTTACTGAAATACCCAAGCATATGATTGTTATTGGTGGAGGTGTTATTGGTCTTGAGCTTGGACAGGTTTATAGAAGATTAGGTGCTGAAGTATCTGTTGTAGAATACATGGATAGAATAATTCCAACAATGGATAGCGCTCAGAGCAAAGAGTTGACTAAAGTGATGAAGAAACAAGGTGTAAAGTTTTATCTTTCACATAAAGTTTCTGCAGTAGAGAGAAAGAAAAACGAAGTTACAATTACAGCTACCGATAAAAAAGATAAAGAAGTAACACTTACTGGTGACTACTGTTTAGTTTCTGTTGGTAGAAAACCTTATACAGATGGGCTTAAAGCTGATAACGCTGGTATTAAAATTACTGAAAGAGGGCAAATTGAAGTTAATGAGCATTTGCAGACCAATGTTGCCAATATTTACGCCATTGGAGATGTAGTTAAAGGAGCAATGCTTGCACATAAAGCTGAAGAAGAAGGTGTTTTCGTAGCAGAAACCCTAGCTGGACAAAAGCCGCATATTAACTATAACTTAATCCCCGGAGTTGTTTACACTTGGCCAGAAGTAGCTAGTGTTGGTAAAACAGAAGAGCAACTTAAAGATGAAAAGATAGATTACAAATCTGGGCAGTTCCCAATGCGTGCTTTAGGAAGAAGTCGTGCAAGTGGTGATACAGATGGTTTTGTGAAAATATTGAGTGATTCAAAAACAGATGAAGTACTTGGAGTACATATGGTTGGTGCAAGAGTAGCAGATTTAATTAGTGAAGCTGTTACCGCAATGGAGTTTAGAGCAAGTGCAGAAGATATTTCAAGAATGAGTCATGCACATCCAACATATGCAGAGGCAGTTAAAGAAGCTGCACTAGCAGCTACAGACAATAGGCCTTTACATGTTTAAATTTAATATCATATGATTCACATATAAAAACCATCTGTTTAGCAGATGGTTTTTTGCTTTTTAGATATCTTTATAGCATGAAAAAAATAATTGCATTTGCTGGAAGTAATAGTAGTACATCAATAAATCACACTTTTGTTTCTTTTGCTGCTTCTCGTGTTTCTCAATGTGAAGTAAAGATTATTAAGTTGGTTGATTATCCTTTACCAATATTTAGTGAAGATATTGAAAGGGAAAAGGGATATAGTGTTGAATTGATGATGTTAAACAACGAACTTAAGGCCGCAGATGGTTTACTACTCTCTGTCAATGAACATAATGGAACTGTTTCTGCTTTTTTTAAAAACGTACTAGACTGGTTATCTAGACTAGATAGAAACTTTTTAGATAGTAAAAAAGTTATGCTTATGAGCACATCTAACGGGAAAAGAGGTGCCGCTTCTGCATTAGAATATACAAAAGGCTCTTTACCTAGATTTGGCGCAGAAATAATTGAGAGTTTTGCATTTCCTTCTTTTTCAGAAAATTTTTCTAAAGAAGAAAATAAAATAACTAATGAACTTCTAAACTTAGGCTTTATGGAGGTCCTACAAAACTTTGAACACCAGCTAATAAAATAATGCGCAGTCAAGTTTCAAAATCTTTTACACTTTCTGAAGAATTCAAGGAAAAGCTACTTACTTGGTCTTCTCAGTTTTACGAAGTAGTGTGGTTAGATAGTAATAATTATGAACAAGAACATAGCAATTTTAAGGCATTATTAGCGGTAGATGCACTTACGAGCATACAAACAACTTATCAGGGCGCCTTTGATACTTTACAAGAGTACCAAAAAACAACAAAAGATTGGTTGTTTGGTTATTTAACTTATGATCTCAAAAACGATGTAGAACAGCTTACCTCTGTTAATGAAGACCATTTGGGGTTTTC
>CAYGMB010000267.1:0-3355 GCA_964350765.1 uncultured Flavobacteriaceae bacterium | reverse complement strand
TGGTGATAGAGATGGGATTTTAGAACGTGCAAGAATGACTACTCAAGAAGGTACACTTACAAAAAGATTTAGCTATCTACAGGATTATGTTGATGGGGAAGTATAAATTTACTTTTTTTCAATAACGATAACTTCTTGTTTTTGAATTTTTATTAGATTCTCAAAAAAGTCTTTAAGGTTACTATAGTCTGTTTGTTGAAAGTTATATTTTGGAAGTTTTAAATTGAAACGAATATTTACTGTAGATTCATTTTGAGTATATAAAATACTACATTCTCCCTCATTTTCATTTAATTTAATTGCTTTTGCTTCAGGTAAATTAACAACAGTATAATCCTCCCCGATGTCAATCGAAATTAGGTATGTATTAACAATTGGATACCCAAAATCTAATGGAAATTGTCTTTTTTCTTGTATAAATGGGTTTTTCTTAAAATAAGTTTCAAAGTAAATAGGATTGAAATAAATTTTATTACCTACTTCCTCAGCTTCAATAAGTACATCGTAAGTTTCCTTTAATGGTTTTGAAAGTTCAAACTCATTCTCTACTACTAGATTATTGGCTTCAGAAATATACTGATTAGTCTCTTTCCTTTTTAAAATATTATCCTTAGAAGTCTTAGACAACTCCTCTCTAGTATCACTTGCAATATACCCTGTATAAAGACCACTAACGGACCCTTCAAACTCATTTATTTGATTAAGTTTTAACTTTGTGTTTACATAGTAAACATTTTTTTCTGTTGGGACTATTGGTAACCAAAAGCTGCCTTTTTTAAAATCCATTACTCTCACTTTTCGATTTAAGTCCATAAAGGGGACTTGTCCAAAAGGAGTAAACTTATTTGTTGCATCAAGTAAATATGTGTTAGTTCCTATAGTAGCGTAAACGATAGAGTGATTAAAGTCTGTCATTACAGGGTTTAGTTCTGTTGGTAAGCCATTATTTCTAGTAGATAGAAGCGCAATTTTAGCGTCAATATTTCCTGCCTCAAGTGCATTAATAAGTGATAAGTTTATTTCGGTGTTATTTCCGGAGCCCTTTTCAAAGGCTTCTTTAACACGCACATTATTAAAAATTCTATAATAACCATCCCATGTATAATGATTTTGAATAAAAGTATAAATAGCTTTTGCTCTTTCTAAGTCATCTTTTATTGCAAGCGTCTTTGCAGGCAGTTTGTCTTCAAAGAAATTAGAATACTTTAATTGGCGACCCATATCCTTATCCAACCTAAAC
This sequence comes from uncultured Flavobacteriaceae bacterium, assembly GCA_964350765.1. Classification (GTDB taxonomy): domain Bacteria; phylum Bacteroidota; class Bacteroidia; order Flavobacteriales; family Flavobacteriaceae; genus CAYGMB01. The sequence continues at coordinate 2,115 of CAYGMB010000267.1, read as the reverse complement.
TCTTTATCTACATCTTTCCAAGTTTTTGCATAGCGTTCTTTACTTCCGTCAAAATTTAAAACCTCACGCAATTCATATTTAATTTTTGAGAGGAAGTTTTTTTCAGATAGCATATAGGGTTCCTCTTTAAATGATGGAATATGGTTTATGGCATAGGTAGATTTTTCACAATCTGCTGCGGTTTGAGCACCAGGAACATCAAGACAGTACTTTTCTACTGTTGCTTCATCAACATCAAGTTTTAAGAAACCAACTATAATCTTATTATAAATATAATTTCCTGGAATTGATGTAGTAAATTCACTATAAATTTTTGGAATATCTTCTTGAAAAGTCCAACCATCTAAACTTCCTAAGTATGGAGACTCTATTGTATAGGTGTACTCTAAAATACTTCCGTCCTTGACATTTGGAAATGTAAACTTTGTTATTGTCCAATTTTTATCTTCTTTCGATTCAAAATAAGCATCATTAGAAACATATGTTGGAGTGTCACCATTATGCGTAATTGCTTTAATTTCAGTTATTTTTTCTTTACTGTTTTTTGAATTATATAGAGGAATAAAAATTTCTGTTCTATTGAATTTGTCTGAACTAAAGACCTTAATTTTTTTATGGACGTTTTTTACTAACCTTATGTAGTTATTTATAAGTTTTATTTGGTAATCTCCTTTTTCAAATAACACAACGCCTGGACTCTCAGGTTCTTTGTCATATACTTTCATTTCCTTTTCACCATCAGTTGGAGACCCAAACTCTGCAACTTGTGTTGTTTGAGCATTTATAAAAATTGATGAAGAAAGTAGTATTATAAAAATGAAATATTTTATTGAAATCATGTTATTATATTTTACCCAAAAGTAAAACTATCATATCGCTCTATAAAATATATGGTTGCTTTTTCAATAATTAATAATCCAATGCCAAAACCAAATGTTACAAACCAAGCAAGTAAATGTTCACTTGGGTATAGAATGATAGCTAGTATTTCGGTAATAAGTGCTAAGGGATCTTTTAAAATATCCCAAGAATTAAAACGTAAAAAACGACCTAGATAAATACCAAAGCCAACTATAAAGTGGACTCCAATTATAAGCAACGAGATTACTTTTTTTGATACTCTTGAAGAAATAATTTTTTTAAAATCTGTAAGTGAATTAAAATAGAAACATAAACCAGCTACTGCAAAACTTCCTACTAATAAAACATCCAAAATACCACTTTTGCTGTGTTGTAAATGAATACTATCTGTAACAATATATGGGGCGTTAGGTAAAAACAATAACCATATTAATAACAAAAGCCATAACCTTAATCCTCTTGTACTCTTTTTGGTTTGTAAGTATGTGGTAATTACAAAGGGAATAGCTGCTAAGAATAAATTCCATACAAGGAATAAGAAAAAGTAAGAAGATGTTAGTTTCATTCTAACCATTAGAAGTATAATAGAAATAGTGCTTAGTAGACCTAATGTAAATAAGCTTTCAAATTTTGATATAAATATCTTTTTTAAGTGTTCCATAGTTTTGAGCTAAGTAAGAGTATCCCAAAACCAATGGCATATGCAAGAATATCCCACCAATCAAAAGTACTCCCAAGAATAATTTTTATGATTTTTGGATCTATGTTTAGCTTTTCCGAAATTGAGAAAAGCTGTAAAATTTCAATAGTAATTGCAAAAACAAACGTTGCTAATGCTAGTTTAATAGAGGCTGATTTAGAGAATGTCTTTAAAAAAAAAATAAACTAAGAGTACAACAAGTACATCTCCTAAAAAGCCTCTAATAAACTTATGAAAGTGAAATAGTGCTATAGCTATTTCGGTTACTAAAAGAAGCGTGAAAACTGTAAGGTTTTTTTCATTACAGGATTGAATTTTCTTTACCTAAAAATTTAGGTTCTTTACCTGTCTTAATATCTAGAATAGCATTTACTCTAGCTAAATATTCTCTTATTTGTGTTTTTAATCCATAGCTAGTTGAAACATCCTGGGCATTAAAACCAATTATATCAATATCATTATTTAAACCTATATAAATCGCTCTTTCACAATGAAATTTTTGAGATATTACTGTAAAAGACTTCAAGCCAAATATTTTTTTTGCTCTAATTATA
>CAYGMB010000266.1:0-3388 GCA_964350765.1 uncultured Flavobacteriaceae bacterium | reverse complement strand
TACAAACTCTAACAGCTTGTTTTTAAGTTTTTCAACACCTTGGCCTGTTTTAGCTGAGATAAGTATTCGCGATAAAGTATTGGGTAGTATAGATAATAATAGGTCAGCAGTTTCTTTCTCTGAAAGTTGATCAGCCTTGTTTGCTACTACAATTAAAGGTTTTTGTGGATATTTGTTTTTAATTTTTTCAATTTCAAATGTTATGTTTGAATTACTTAATTCTGTTGCGCTAAACATTAAGATTACAACTTGGCTGTCTTTAATTTTCTCAAAAGTTTTTTTAATACCTAAGCCTTCAATAGTATCACTAGTTTCTCTAATACCAGCTGTGTCAATAAACCGAAAACCAATCCCTCCTATAGTAATTTCATCTTCAATAGTGTCGCGAGTTGTTCCAGCTATATCACTAACAATAGCGCGTTCTTCATTCAATAGTGCATTTAATAGTGTAGATTTCCCAACATTAGGTTCACCAACAATAGCAACAGGAATTCCATTTTTGAGCACATTTCCTGTAGCAAAGCTATCAATAAGGCGTTTTAAAACATTGGTAATTCTTGTAATAAGTTTTTGAAATTCTTCTCTATTTGCAAATTCTACATCTTCTTCTGAAAAGTCTAGTTCTAGCTCAATTAGCGATGCAAAGTTGAGTAACTCTTCTCTCAATACTTTAATTTCATTGCTAAATCCACCTCGCATTTGCTGTATTGCTAACTGATGTGATGCTTCACTTTCACTAGCGATTAAATCGGCCACCGCTTCTGCTTGACTTAAATCCATTTTTCCGTTTAAGAACGCACGTAGGGTAAATTCTCCAGCAGTTGCCATCCTACATCCTTTTCGTAAGCAAAGCTGAATTATCTCTTGCTGAATATAGTTACTTCCATGACATGAAAATTCTACAACATTCTCTCCAGTATAGCTATTTGGGTTTTTAAAAATAGTTGCCAGAACTTCATCAACTACTCTTGTACCATCTTTAATATGCCCTAAATGTACTGTATGAGTTTTTTGAGATGCTATATTTTTACCAGAAACTGAAACAAATAGGGACGAAGCTATAGAAATGGCATCTTCCCCAGAAAGTCTAATTACAGCAATGGCACCAGCTCCTGCTGGTGTTGCTAAGGCAACTATAGTATCATTGTATTGCATAGGCTGCAAAAGTACGAATTATAGTCTCTATAAAATAAAATTGAAAAAACTGTAACATTGTATAGTTTAATTGCACTAATAGGTTATACAAGTAACCGTAACAAAAATCAACCACCTGCATTATTGCAGCTAAAAAAATAAGCACTATGGAAACAGTACAACACACAGCAAAAAGAGTAGACAGGCAATTACTTGTAATTACTCACCTATCACAATTACTTACATATATTACAGGTTTTGGAGGTCTTATTGTTCCGCTTGTTATCTGGTTAAGCAAAAAAGATGATATTATTAATATGGATAAACAAGGAAGAGATATTATTAATTTTCAAATTAGTATGATTCTTTGGGCTATTATTAGTATTCCATTAATATTTTTATTTGGATTGGGAATCTTAACACTAATTGCCGTTGGTATTTTAAGTTTTATACTCCCTATCGTAAATGCTGTTAGAGCAAGCGACGAGCAAGAACCAATTTACTTTATGACCATTAAGTTTTTATAGATTATAATCTATTAATATAAAAAGCCCAGCATTTTTGCTGGGCTTTTAATTTATAGTACTTCAATATCTAGTTATTTAACATCACAGGCATAACAAGCATAGTTACTTTTTCACCTTCGTCTAGTCCATCTATCGGAGTTAAAATACCTGCCCTGTTAGGTAGACTCATTTCTAATGAAACTTCATCACTTGTAAGGTTGTTTAACATTTCAGTTAAAAAACGAGAGTTAAACCCTATTTGCATATCGTCTCCTTGATAGTCACAGGTAAGGCGTTCTTCTGCTTTATTACTGTAATCAATATCTTCTGCCGAAATATTTAACTCAGCTCCAGCAATTTTTAAACGGATTTGGTGCGTGGTTTTATTACTAAAAATACTTACTCGGCGTACGCTATTTAAAAATTGATTTCTGTCTATGTTTAATTTGTTTGGATTCTCTTTAGGTATTACGGCTTCGTAGTTAGGATATTTACCATCGATAAGGCGGCAAATCATTTCGGTATTATCGAAAATAAATTTTGCATTACTTTCATTATACCTTTTAAAAGATTAAGTGGTTTTTTAGGCATGATGAATTCAGCTGTTTGTCCAGCTGTGACGTCTTCTCTTGTGTATTTTACTAATTTATGAGCATCTGTAGCTACAAAAGTTAAACTCTCTGACGAAAACTGAAAAAACACACCACTCATCACAGGGCGTAAATCATCATTACCACTTGCAAAAATAGTTTTACTAATGGCTGTTGCTAAAATATCACCTTGTACAATAGTAGTAGTTGGATCTTTTAGCTCTACAGCACTTGGAAATTCCTCTCCAGCAGCATAGGCTAAAGCGTACTTACCATGATTACTACTAATTTCGATGGTGTTATTATCTTCAACAGTAAACGTTAAAGGTTGCTCAGGAAACGTCTTAAGGGTGTCTAATAACAAACGTGCAGGAATACAAATACTTCTCGTTTCGTTACTTTCAACATCTAGCTTAGAGGATATAGTAGTTTCTAAATCTGATGCAGAAACTGTTAATGCATTACCATCTAGTTGAAATAAAAAATGATCTAAAATAGGAAGGGTGTTGTTGGTGTTTATTATTCCACCAAGTACCTGTAATTGTTTTAATAAATATGAACTTGATACAATGAACTTCATCTACAATATTTTTTCAAAAAATGAATTTTTAAGCAGCCAAAATAAGGCATATATAGCAAAGATATCTCAAAACAGACGTATGTTAAAACAAACTTATTAACACTTAGCGAGTGTATTTTCGTTTTCTTATATATTGAAATACAATTCCAAAAATAGCCAACAATGCCAATGGTAGTAATAGGTTAAGGATTTGCCAAGTGTTTCGGTTTTGAGCAGTTTTTTGTGGGTCTAAAAATGGAATAGAAATTTCTTTACTTCTAATGTTTATAAGTCCGTCGTCATCAAGTAAGTAATTAATACAATTAAGTAAAAATTCTTTATTTCCATAGAAGGTATTAGTGAGTTTATCGAAACCTAGTTCTAGTGGTCTATTTCTGTCAAACTGATTTTTTATAATATCACCATCACTAATTACTATCATTTGTGTAGTAATACTTTCAGCTTTATCTTCTGAAAGTTTAAAAGGCTTAATTCTATTTTTAAAAACAGATTCAAACTTTCCTTCTAATAATACTGCCAATGGGATTTCACCTCCATTAAATTCTGAAGGTTCAGTACCTTCATTAACAACTTTTAAA
>CAYGMB010000265.1:0-3425 GCA_964350765.1 uncultured Flavobacteriaceae bacterium | reverse complement strand
TTTCCGAATAATCTAAAGCAAAATTATTTCCGTAAACCGTTGGACTTTTAAAATGCGTGTACATATCACTTTGCCCTGTAGAGATAAAAGATAAGGCTTCGGGCTGCATTACAGCTAATCTAGGATGACGATACCCAATAACCATTGGTTCTGATGGCAAGCGGTAATACGGTATATTAAGCTGTTCGCCACTCTCTATTTTGGTTAGTGTAGACAATACAACACTATCATTTTTGTGTAATTCTTCGTTCACCTTGTCAATGTCTCCAAGTCTTTTTTCTACATTCTTTTTACCATTAAACGTCGCGTAAGAAAATAAAACTAAAATAAATACTAGTAAAATAAATAACCAATGGCTACGCTTTAATAATTTGATTTCGTATAATATATTGTTAATAAACATACTTTATATTTTTTTAGAAGAGACAATTAATCCAATAAACAAGAACATAAACCAAAAGAATAAAACCAGAAAATTTGAAAGGTTTTCTTTTAATATTTGAGATAGGCTAGGTGGCGTAAAATTAAACTTAGTAAGTTTTTTAAACTTATTGGTGCTCATTTTATAGTCGCGTTCACCAACTTTTGCATTATCTTTAATATCATCATTTAAAAACTTTTGGGTTTCAATTCGATATTGTTCAGCGGCTTGTATAAATTTCCAATGTAAATTATCACTTGTATTGGCAAAATCCATCGATAAAAATCTTAATGGAATAAATGGCGAAACAAACGAAAGACTCTTATATGTATTATTTTGATTAGCTGCTATTTCATTTAAAATATGATAATGCTTTTTATAAATCTTAGCCTCATGTTCTTCGCCTTTTTGCATACGATACCCAGCGTAATTAAATGGTAATTTGTGGAGACTATCAACACCGTACTCTCTAAGAGTTTCTTCTTCCAACTTTTTAGCTGCTTCATTCCAAGGGTTATGGCCGTCTAATCCATTTTTTCGGTCTTCGGCAATACGTGTTTCAAATTCTAATTTTGAAGGATATGGATGGTTTGTATTTGCCAAATTAGTTGCAATTTTAGGTGTAATAAAACTAAAAATAACCCAAAGCATTAAACTAATAACCAAACTTATTCCAGAAGATTTACTCCACATAGAAACTAAAACTGTAAGCGTAGTAATAATAAGATAGTAAAAAGAATAAGCAACAAAGAGCATCAATAAACTATCCCAACTAAAAAAAGTCAAATTTTCTACACTAGAGAGAATAATACCAGTAACCAAAAAGATTATGGCCGTTAACATAAATATAGGAATAAATGTTGCTAACCACTTACCTAAAGCTAATTTTATAGGGTGGGCGCCTTGACTTTTTAAAAGGGTGAACGTTTGATGTTCTTTTTCTTTAGTGTAAGAATTATATCCAATTAAAATGATAATTAAAGGAAATAAATATATTAAAACAAAGTTGATAGAGAGTGTACCAAAACGTGCTAAACTAGTTTGATCGCTTGCCTCACTAAATGCTGCTTCATTTCTGTTATGTGCCTCTAAAAAAATGGAATTTCCTGTGTATTTGGTTACCCCATAATCAAAAAGTGATAAAGCGAATTGAGGTTTAAAAGCATAGGTGCCGTAATGCGCTGCCGAATGCGGATTTTTATCGCCTTGCGTTTCCCAAATAGAACGTTCTTTATTGGTCGATTCTACATATTGCTCATTATTTTTTTTGTGCTGATTTACACCAGTAATGATGGCAATTACAAGCAAAATTAATGAAATACCCAATACTATTTTAAAGCGACCATCTCTGGTAAGCTCCTTAAGTTCTTTAAAAATGATATTTTTCATGTCAATTCACATGTTTAAAGTTCATAATATTCAGGTAGATGGTTTCAAGTTCTTTTAGAGAAAAATCTGTAGTTTTAGAATATTTTTGCAATACACCAGAACGCATTATCCCTATATGAGTACTTACTTCTTTTGCTCTAAACAGATCGTGAGTAGCCATTAGGATAGCAACGTTTTTATGCTTCATTTTAGTTAGCAATTCCATAAATTCATTACTTGATTTTGGATCTAATCCAGAGGTAGGTTCATCTAGTAATAATACTTTTGAATCTTTAGCAATAGCCAAAGCAATACCTACTTTTTGCCGCATCCCTTTCGAGAATGCTTTTACACGTTTGTTGTGGGCTTCTTCTTGTAACCCGGCTTCTGTTAAAAAAGATTTTAACTGGTCGCTTCTAAATGTCTTCCCCGATAACTTGATAAAATAATCTAAATTTTCAACCGCTGTTAATGTTGGGTATAACATTAAATTTTCTGGAATATAGGTTATAAAAGTTTTCGTTTTTAAAGGGTGTTTTACAACATCTAAGCCATTAATTTCAACCTTTCCAGATGTTGGTTCAATAAAATTAAGCAAGCAATTAATGGTAGTAGATTTACCAGCGCCATTTGCTCCTAAAAGGCAGAAAATTTCACCAGATTGAATGTTAAAAGAGAGGTTATCTATAGCGGTAAAATCGCCATACTTTTTAGTAAGTTTTTTAGTAGTTATCATATTAAAAAATTCTTATATTTCTTGCCGAAGCAGAAAAGGATAAGGTTAAAATTTCAAATTATTAAGTTCGTTTTATTCAACAATTTTATATTGTTACTCTTTAGTTTTTTTTTTAGAACCGTAAATTAGATGTGATGCATAAATTCTTTCAAGCTTAATGTATAGCAAATCATACATTTAAAATGTAATAGTAATAGCTCGTCAAATCAACTTCAATTGATTTGACAAATACTTCGATAAATACATCGTGAATGAAGGGTTAACCCAAAAAAGGAGGTGGCCTGCCAAAGTGAAAATCTTGCAGCCAAGAAGATTTGTAAGTTACTTGATAAGTATTTACAACATTTCTCTCTACATAAAAAGCAGGGTTTTCTTTAAGATTAAAATCATCTTCCCCTGCTTGCAGTACTGGGGTTAGCTGCTGTGTTAATGCCAAATCACATACTAAACAATTTGAAGCCAAATTATTTTCTCCATCATGCTGACTAGTAAGGTCGTGGGTAAAGGCATGAAGTCCTACCACATTGGAAACTAGAAACAAGGTGAGTAAAAAAATACTTATGTTATGTCGTATAGAGTTATTCAATATTCTTTTCAAGAAAACGCAAATATATTTGATTTTTTATATTAAAAAAACAAAAATCATTAATAAATTCAAACCATTAGAAATGAGTTTAAGTTTGTTACTTATCAATTAATATAACTTTATCTTGTCGCTTTTTAACCAACCCGTTTTACCATCGGCAATTTTAATTTTTTTCCAATCGTCTAAGCTTTCTAAAACCAAAACTTTAGTACCTTCATGCAACTCAAAATTAACTTCCCCGGAGTTAGATGGCGCACTGTTTACTTTAACCGTTCTACCAAAAACAATGGCGTATTGCGTATTTTGCTGGTAAT
>CAYGMB010000264.1:706-3480 GCA_964350765.1 uncultured Flavobacteriaceae bacterium | reverse complement strand
CATCAATTTGCAACCCGAGTACCAATTTTTGATTATGAATCTTCAGAAAAAAATATAGAGCGTGCACGACGAGGAGAAACAAATATTTTTTGGCCTACTCCTATAAAATGGTTTGCAAAATCAAGTGGCACAACGAGTTCAAAAAGTAAATTTATTCCTGTGAGTGAAAGCTCATTAGAAGATTGTCATTATGCAGCAAGTAAAGATTTACTTTGCATGTATCTTAATAATAATCCAGACTCACAATTGTTTGTTGGTAAAGGGTTACGGCTTGGTGGAAGTAAAGAACTCTATAAAGAAAATGGAACTGTATTTGGTGACCTCTCTGCAATATTAATTGACAACATGCCTTTTTGGGCAGAGTTTAGTAGTACTCCTAAGAATGAGATTTCACTCATGGCAGATTGGGAAACAAAAATGCAAGCAATAGTAAATGAAACTATTTGGGAAAATGTTACAAGTCTAGCAGGAGTTCCTTCATGGATGCTTGTATTGCTACAAAATGTTGTTCAAACTACAGGAAAAAACAATCTTTTTGACATATGGCCTAACCTTGAAGTATATTTTCATGGAGGTGTAAGTTTTGAGCCTTACTTAGAACAATATAAAAAGTTACTTCCAAGTGATTCATTTAAGTATTATGAAATTTATAATGCTTCTGAAGGTTTTTTTGCTATCCAAGATCAAAACCATAGCAAGGAATTATTACTCATGCTTGATTATGGAATTTTTTATGAATTTATCCCTATGGATAGTTACGGGACTCCACAAGAAAAAGTAATCCCTCTAAGTGAAGTAGAAGTAGACACAAACTATGCTATAATAATTACTACAAATGCTGGATTATGGCGTTATAAAATTGGTGATACAATTCGTTTTACATCCACAAATCCCTATAGAATTAGAGTCACAGGTAGAACAAAACACCATATTAATGCTTTTGGAGAAGAACTAATTATAGAAAATGCCGAAGCTGCCTTACGAAAGGCCACGAAACTAACTAAAAGCGAAATTAAAGACTATACTGCAGCTCCAATTTTTATGAATGGCACAGAAAAAGGAGCTCACGAATGGATTATTGAATTTAAAAAACCTCCAGAAGACTTTAAAACATTTACTGAACTTTTGGATAAAGCGCTACAAGAAGTTAATAGTGACTATGAAGCAAAAAGACAACATAACACAACCTTAAAAGCGCCTACTGTACACCAGGCAAGGTCTAATTTATTTTATGACTGGCTAAAAGAGAAGGACAAATTGGGAGGGCAACACAAAGTACCAAGACTCTCCAATTGTAGAGATTATTTAGAGGAGCTTTTATCACTCAATCAATAAAAATTTTTAGTTTTGAACATAGAAGTACACGATACAGCTTTTGTAATTGCTTATTATAGAGCTCAACATGAGGCTTTAAGTGAAGATCCTTATGCAAAATTATGGTCTAAGGATAGTTTAAAAACTTTTGCAGATGAATTTGCAACTCAAGTATCTATTCATGACGAAATGCTTCATTGCATGAGAAATAGATATTTTCATGATGAACTTCAAGACATTGCTACAAAGCACAAAAATCTATTATTTATAAACCTTGGAGCGGGTTTTAGTATGTACCCATATTCTCTACCAGAATCCGTTATTTCTTTAGAAGTTGATTTTAAAGAAATTATATCCTATAAAGATATAGCTACAGATACTTTTATAAAAGAAGGGAAACTGCCAAAAAGAAAAGTTAATAGAATAGCAGCAGATATAACAACTGCCAAAGGACAAGAAAAAATAAAGGAGGCTATATCTGGCTTTGAAAACCACGCAAAAGTTATTGTAATAGAAGGGGTTTTCTTTTTTCTGAATAAAAAAGCTATTGAAACAGTTTTAGACTTTTGTGCTGAAATACAACAACAAGATGACTTGGTATTATGCATTTCTTTTGATGAAACTCAAAATGATACAAAGGTTTTTAAAAGGTTAAAACAGTATTTTTCTGAAACCTTGCAAAGTCATGAAAACCCATATACCTGCTTATCACATTCATTTTATAAAGACCTTGAGAGGTATACATTAAAAAAGAGGTATTCAACTTTAGCACTCGGTAAGCAATTAAATTGTATTAAAACTTCTGTGAAAGAAGAAGAAGTTTTAAACGAACATTGCTATACACTTTCCAGAAATCGATAAAATACATTTTTTTTCGATTAAAACACGTGCGGTAAATCGATGATTTTCTGCACTTTACCGAAATAGCATATTCTCTTTGCACTTCAACGAATTTTCATGCAAAACAACTAAAAATATTGGTAGTCCTTTTCTTACGCAATATGTTTGCTCTGTATTTAAGAAGTACATAAAAAATGAAAAAATATATTGTTATCGTATTAATTTTAAGTTTAGGCATCTCTGCTACGTCGTGCGGAACAGCTTCTAAGGCTATCCAAAAAAACGAAACAGAAGTTGCAGGATACACTCTTAAAAACAAAACACAGTTAATGCAACAAAAAATATTACATAAAAAATCTAAAACGGTTATTGCAACTCCGTAATAAGCAAGTACATAATAAGAAGTAAAAAAGCCTAAACAAATTTGTTTAGGCTTTTTTTATTTGCTTAAAATAACAACAATTAAGATACAGCTTTAAGTTTCTTTATTGTTGCTTTGTTTAATTTTTCACTTGCATACTCTTTTGTAACTGTAAGCTCTTTCTCATCTCCTCCTGGCATTTCGTACATTGCATCTGTTAATACTGCTTCACATAGAGAACGAAGCCCTCTAGCTCCCA
>CAYGMB010000264.1:0-696 GCA_964350765.1 uncultured Flavobacteriaceae bacterium | reverse complement strand
ATTTGTACTCTATAGCTTGCTCAACAATAAAGTCTAAAGCTTCTTCAGTAATTACAAACTCAATACCGTCCATCTCAAACAATTTTTTGTATTGTTTTATAATGGCATTTTTAGGTTCAGTTAAAATAGCTCTAAGAGTTCCTTTATCTAGAGGGTTCATATAAGATAATACTGGCAGACGACCAATAATTTCTGGAATAAGCCCAAAATCTTTTAAGTCTTTAGGAATAATATATCGTAAAATATTATCCTTATCTAAAGTTTGCTCTTTTGCAGTAGCACTAAAACCAACGGCTTGCATATTTAATCGTTTTGATATATGACGATTAATACCATCAAAAGCACCACCTGCAATAAAAAGAATATTCTCAGTATTTACTTCAATAAATTTTTGATCAGGATGTTTTCTTCCTCCTTTTGGTGGAACATTTACTGTTGTTCCTTCCAAGAGCTTAAGAAGAGCTTGTTGCACACCTTCACCACTCACATCTCTTGTAATTGATGGATTATCACTTTTACGTGCTATTTTATCAATTTCATCAATAAATACTATACCGTGTTCGGCTTTTTCAAGATTGTAATCTGCAGCTTGTAGTAAGCGCGTTAAAATACTTTCTACGTCTTCGCCAACGTAACCAGCTTCTGTAAGAACAGTAGCATCTACAATAGCTAATGGTACGTTTAACATTCTAGCTA
>CAYGMB010000263.1:0-3485 GCA_964350765.1 uncultured Flavobacteriaceae bacterium | reverse complement strand
AAGTATTTAGAACACCAAAAATTCCATCTTTTTCACCTTCTGAAGCATTCCCTAAAGGAACAAAAGATTTACTTACTGATTTAGGTCCTGAAGCATTTTGCAAATGGCTTTCTTCAGAAAAAAAGATTCAATTTACAGACACCACTATAAGAGATGCACACCAGTCTTTATTAGCAACTAGAATGCGAAGTTACGATATGCTAGCAATAGCAGAAAGTTATGCTAAAAACCACCCTAATATATTCAGTATCGAAATGTGGGGTGGTGCCACTTTTGATGTCTGTATGCGTTTTTTAAACGAAAGTCCTTGGACTCGATTAAGAGAACTTCGCAAATTAATGCCAAACATTTTATTCCAAATGTTACTTCGAGGTTCTAATGGAGTGGGCTATAAAGCATACCCGGACAATTTAATCGAAAAATTTGTAGAAACCTCTTGGGAAAATGGTATTGATGTTTTTAGGATTTTTGATTCCCTAAATTGGGTAAAAGCAATGGAGCCCAGCATTAACTATGTTAGAGAGAAAACAGGAGGAATTGCTCAAGCTGCTATTAGCTACACAGGAGATATTTTAAATCCAAATGAAACAAAATACACCCTAGCCTATTATACCCAACTAGCTAAAGATTTAGAAAATGCAGGAGCACACATGATTGCCATAAAAGATATGGCGGGACTTTTAAAGCCCTATGCTGCTACAGAGCTTGTAGGTGCTTTAAAAGATGTTTTAAAAATTCCGTTGCACTTACACACACATGACACTTCATCCATACAATCTGCAACGTACTTAAAAGCTATAGAAGCCGGTGTAGATGTTGTAGATGTAGCCCTTGGAGGGCTTTCTGGTCTTACCTCACAACCTAATTTTAACAGTATTGTAGAAATGATGCGCTATCAAGAGCGTATGCATGACTTTGATAGTAAAAAATTAAATGAGTTTTCAAATTACTGGGAAGATATTAGAGAATATTACTATCCTTTTGAAAGTGGTCTAAAAGCAGGAACTGCAGAAGTGTATAGCCATGAAATCCCGGGCGGACAATATTCAAATCTTAGACCACAAGCCGAAGCATTAGGCCTTGGAGATAAGTTTGACTTAGTTAAAAAAATGTACGAAGAGGTTAATATGCTTTTTGGCAATCTAGTAAAAGTTACACCAAGTTCTAAAGTTGTAGGTGATATGGCTATTTTTATGGTTACTAATGATTTAACTACAGAAGATATTCTTGATAAAGGTGAAACCATTTCCTTTCCAGAATCTGTAATTAATTTCTTTAAAGGAGATTTAGGACAACCACTTGGTGGCTTCCCGAAACAACTACAAAAAGTAATACTTAAAAACACAAAGCCCTATACCGAAAGACCCAATGCACACTTAGAACCCATAGATTTTGACGCACAATTTAAAAGTTTCAAGAAAAAGTATCAAAAAGGATTTACGCGTCCTATTGAATTTGAGGACTTTTTAAGCTATAGTTTGTACCCACGTGTTTTTGAACAAGCACATGAAAAATATAAACTGTACGGTAATGTTTCTATACTTCCTACTGCTAACTTCTTTTATGGAATGAAGCTACGAGAAGAGATTATGATAGAGTTACAACCTGGAAAAACTATTACGGTAAAACTACTTTCGGTAGGAATTCCTAATGAAGATGGATATAGAATTGTGTTTTTCTCTGTAAATGGAGAAAACCGCTTTGTAGAAATTAAAGATAAAGCCATTAAAGTAGAAAAAGTAGCACATGTAAAAGTAGACCCAGAAGATGAAAACCAGTTTGGTGCTCCGCTTCAAGGTTCACTCTACAAAGTATTAGTTAAAAAAGGGGAGAAAATTAAAAAGAATGACCCTCTTTTTGTAATCGAAGCAATGAAAATGGAAAGTACGGTAACAGCTACCAAAGCTGGTACTATATCGTCTATTGCCCTGCAACCAGGCACAATGGTAATGAAAGGAGATTTGGTAGTGAGTTTGAAATAAAATATTGTATCCAAAAATAAATCTACACCTGCTTGTTTTTCAAATAAATAATAGTACTTTTGCAGACCCTAAATTGGGACAATAAAACAAGTATTAACAATTAGACAAAAAACGAAATGGATACATTGAGTTACAAAACAGTATCTGCTAACAAAGCTACCGTTACAAAAGAATGGTTATTAGTAGATGCGGACGGGCAAACATTGGGTCGTCTTGCGAGTGAAGTAGCAAAGTTACTTCGTGGTAAACACAAACCAAGTTATACACCACATGTTGATTGTGGTGATAATGTGATTATCATAAACGCAGAAAACGTCCAATTAAGTGGAAACAAGTGGAACGAAAAATAATACATTCGTCACACAGTTTACCCAGGTGGTCAACGTAGTTTGACAGCTTCAGAATTAAAAGAAAAAAATCCAGCACGCGTGGTGGAGAAAGCTGTGAAAGGTATGTTACCTAAAAATAAATTAGGTTCAACTCTTTTTAGAAACTTGAAAGTATATGCAGGAGCAGACCACGGACAAGAAGCACAAAAACCTAGAAGCATTAACCTTAACGAAATCAAGTAATGGAGACTATACACAAAATTGGAAGAAGAAAAACAGCTGTTGCACGTGTATATGTTTCTGAAGGAAAAGGAAACATCACGATCAACAAGCGTGAGTTAAACAACTACTTTACTACACCTACATTACAGTATAAAGTAAAGCAACCATTAGCATTAACAGAAAACGAAAAATCATTTGATATTTCAATTAACGTACATGGTGGTGGAGTAACTGGACAAGCCGAAGCTATAAGACTTGGATTATCTAGAGTACTATGTGAAATAAATGAAGAGAATAGAGCTATCTTAAAACCAGAAGGATTACTTACAAGAGACCCAAGAATGGTGGAACGTAAGAAATTTGGACAGAAGAAAGCACGTAAGAAGTTTCAATTCTCTAAGCGTTAATATACTCAACCGAATTGGGTATATGTTTTTGTCAAAACTTTTTGACTTTGCTCAAGAAGACAAAAACAAACAAGTTCATAAAATTACAATTATTAATAAGCTGTTAGTCCCGCTCTGCCGGGCGGGACAATTAGTTTAGCATCTAAATCAAGCTCTTTTACGAGAAGATTGACATCTAAACACACAGAACGTAAACTAAAAACAAAATGGCAAACAAGACAAGCGTAGAAGTTAAAGAACTTCTAGATGCAGGTGTACACTTTGGACACCTAACAAGAAAATGGAATCCTAATATGGCGCCTTACATCTACATGGAGCGTAACGGAATCCACATTATCAATTTATACAAAACTGCTGCAAAACTTGATGAAGCTAATGAAGCTTTAAAAAAGATTGCTGCTAGTGGGCGTAAAATACTTTTTGTAGCTACAAAGAAGCAAGCAAAAGATATCGTTTCAGAAAAAGCGAGCAACGCAAACATGCCTTACATCACAGAAAGATGGCCAGGTGGTATGTTAACTAACTTTGTTACTATTAGAAAAGCT
>CAYGMB010000262.1:421-3487 GCA_964350765.1 uncultured Flavobacteriaceae bacterium | reverse complement strand
GAAGAAGTTAGAAACAGAGGTATTAGTCTTGTACCCACTAACCCTGTTATTAAAGGATTCCTCAGGAAAAATCGCAGAAAATATAAAGACTTATTGCCTGTTGGAATAAGTATTTAACAATAAGCAGGCATCTTTTCGAACTCAAAACGCACTAGTCCGTCATCATCAATTTTAGTGAGTTTAACTTGGTGTAGTGTGTTTACTAATGCTGGATTCCATGGATATTTTACTTTTACATAATTTTCAGTAAACCCATGTATGTAGCCTTCTTTGTTTTCACTCTCAAACAGTACAGTTCTAGTACTGCCTAACTGTTTATCATAAAAAGCTCTTCTTTTCTTTACAGAAAGCCCTCTAAGCATTTTACTTCGTTTATGTCTTACACCTTTATCAACAGCACCACCCATAGCAGCGGCTCTTGTATTTACTCTTTCTGAATAGGTAAACACATGCAAATATGAAACATCTAACTGATTCAAGAACTCATAAGTAGTTCTAAACTCTTCATCTGTTTCACCAGGAAACCCAACAATTACATCTACTCCAATACAAGCATGTGGCATCACTTCTTTAATTTTTTTAACCCTATCAATATATAATTCTCGCATATACCGTCTTCGCATCAACTTTAATAGCTCATTACTGCCACTTTGTAAAGGAATATGAAAATGAGGTACAAAAGTTCTAGAATTAGCAACAAACTCAATAGTTTCATTCTTAAGTAAGTTAGGTTCTATGGAAGAAATACGTAGACGCTCAATCCCTTCTACCTCATCAAAAGCTTTACATAAATCAAAAAATGTATGCTCATGCTTTTTATTTCCAAATTCTCCCTTACCATAATCCCCTATATTAACTCCAGTAAGTACAATCTCTTTGATACCTTTTGCTGAAATTTCTGAAGCATTTTTTAAAACATTTTCTAGGGTATCACTCCTAGAAATACCTCTTGCTAGCGGAATAGTACAGTAGGTACATTTGTAATCACAGCCATCTTGCACTTTTAAAAAGGCTCTTGTTCTATCACCAATAGAGTAACTCCCAACGTAAAAATCTGCATCCTCAATCTCACAGGAGTGTATTTGAGCTTGTGTACGTTTAGTTTCAGGTTGATTTAATAAGTCATTAATGTAACTAGTAATATTAAACTTTTCTGTAGCTCCTAATACTAAATCTACACCGTTAACATCTGCAAGCTCTTTAGGTTTTAATTGTGCGTAGCAGCCTATTGCAGCAACAAAGGCTTCTGGATTGCTTTTATGTGCTTGTTTAACAATTGTTTTAAAACGCTTGTCTGCATTTTCTGTAACACTACATGTATTAATCACATAAATATCTGCTGGAGATGAAAAGTCAACTCTTTGGAAACCTTCAGAAGAAAAATCACGGGCAATAGTAGATGTTTCGCTAAAATTTAGCTTACATCCCAAAGTATAAAAAGCGACTTTTTTTGTTGTTTCCATAGTCTATAAAAGGGGGTACAAAACTACAAATATTTATTGAAATGTAGATGAATAATAAAATGTCGAATTTTCATAGGTCTTGCTTCACGAAAAATTTAATAAAAGCTATATTCGTGTATTCATAAAAGCTCATGAGATCATATAGTAAATACCTTTTATTTTTTTTTATAGCCTTAACCATCTATTCTTGTAGCGATACAAAAGATAAGAATAAAGACCATCTAGTATTTAGATATAATGAGCATAGCAACATTGCAACACTAGATCCTGCATTTGCTAGAAACCCACAAATAATATGGCCAACTAATCAATTATTTAATGGATTAGTACAATTGGATGACTCGCTTAACATAAAACCAGATATTGCAAAGTCTTGGAAATATGTAGATAGCACTTGTACTTTTTATTTTACACTTCGCGACGATGTTTATTTTCATGAAAATAAAGTTTTTGGTAAAGATGCATCTCGTACTGCTACAGCATACGATTTTGAATATAGTTTTGGAAGGTTAACAGATCCTAAAGTTGCTTCTCCAGGTAGCTGGACATTGCAAAATGTAGAAATGTTCAAGGCAGAAAATGACTCAATATTTAAAATACTGCTTAAAAAACCATTTCATCCTTTTTTAAGTATGCTTGGTAGGTGCTATTTCTCTGTGGTGCCAGAAGAAGCTGTAACGTTTTATGGAAATGAGTTTAGAAGAAATCCAGTAGGCACAGGTCCTTTTCAGTTTAAACTATGGGAAGAAAATATAAAATTAGTCCTCAGAAAAAATCCACTTTATTTTGAGAAAGACAAAAATGGAGTTCAACTTCCATATCTCGAAGCAGTTTCAATTACCTTTTTACCAGATAAACAGAGTGAGTTTTTACAATTCGCGCAAGGAAATCTAGATTTTATTAGTGGTCTTGACAACTCTTATAAAGATGAAATAATTACAACTACTGGACAATTACAACCTAATTATAAAGAAAGTGTAAAATTAATTACCAGTCCATATTTAAACACAGAGTACCTTGGTATTTTTATGAGTTCAGAAACCCCAGAAATAAAATCAAAACTGCTTAGACAGGCTATAAACTATGGTTTTAATAGAAAAGCTATGGTAACCTATTTAAGAAATGGAATGGGAATACCTGCTGTAAATGGTATGATACCAAAAGGATTAGCAGGATTTAATGAAATTGAAGGATATAACTATAATCCAGAAAAAGCAAAACAGTTAATATCACAATATAAAAAAGAAACCGGAAATCTTAATCCAAGTCTTGTTATTGGCACCAATAGTCAATATCTAGATTTGTGTGAATATATCCAACGTGAACTGGAGAAACTAGGAGTTTCTATTAGTATAGATGTGATGCCACCATCAACATTACGACAAATGAAATCTAGTGGAGAGTTAGATATTTTTAGGGCAAGTTGGATTGCAGACTATCCAGATGCAGAAAATTACTTGTCGCTTTTTTACAGTCCAAATTTTACTCCAAACGGACCAAATTATACACATTACAAAAATGAAATTTTTGATAGTTTATATCTAGCAGCACAAAATATATCTACTATTGAAAATCGAAAATTACTTTATACAAAAATGGATAG
>CAYGMB010000262.1:0-411 GCA_964350765.1 uncultured Flavobacteriaceae bacterium | reverse complement strand
ATTGTAATGAGTAATGCTCCAGTAATCCCATTATTTTATGATAAAGCTGTACGTTTTGTAAACAAAAAAGTGAGTGGACTAGGCATTAACCCACAGAACTTCTTGGTGCTAAAAAGAACTAAAAAAGAAAAATAAAAAAACCCTGAAATTGGTGTCTTTCAGGGTTTTTCAAAGTTTAGTTTAGAAGTGCTTCAAACTTCAATTTATTATAATCTATAACACTTAAAGCCTTTGAATAATCCAGAAGAAACTTTATGGTCTCTTCTTTTGGAACTAAATTTTCATCCACGCGTTCCGCACGTGGAGTTTTAGAGTATAATTTTTGCATAGAACGAAATTTTGAGGTTAATGTTACCTAATAACGTCCTTAAATATAGTTTATTGTATTAATTTGTTAAAACTATATTATGC
>CAYGMB010000261.1:0-3510 GCA_964350765.1 uncultured Flavobacteriaceae bacterium | reverse complement strand
ATTTATTTGATTGAGTCTTTTTTTTGTATTATAATATAGTAATGATGTTGATGATATTCTTTTTATACAATAGTTTTGTAAAAACAAAAATGATTACTATTCTAGTGTAGATATGGGAGAACAAACAGTAAAAGAGGAACGCTTAAATGTTATTACACATGCTATAGGCTTTGTATTATCTGTTATTGGTTTTGTGTTATTGTTTTTCTATATGCGTCTTGATACTTTTGAAAGCATTCTAGCAGTAATATTATATGGTTGTTCATTAACAACTTTGTACTTTTCTTCTTCTCTATATCATTATCAAAAAAATCCTAAAAGGAAAATATTATTTAGAAAGTTAGACCACATTAGTATTTACCTTTTAATAGCTGGGACTTACTCTCCAGTATTATTATTAGCATTGCAAGATTCTCTAGGCTGGACTCTATTTTATGTCGTTTGGGGAATTGCAATTGTAGGTAGTATCTTAAAAATATTCTTTACTGGTAGGTTTGAAGTAATATCACTTCTCTTTTACCTTATTATGGGATGGTTAATTATATTTGATTTTTCAGCTTTAAAGGCTATTGTTCCTATCGAAGCCATCTATCTTTTAATTGCAGGAGGGTTAGCTTATACTGTAGGAATTGTTTTTTACGCTATTGAAAAAATTCCATTTAATCATGTGATTTGGCATCTATTTGTATTAGCAGGAAGTATATTTCACTACTTATTTATACTACTTTATATTATCTAAATAAAATAGGCGATAACAGCTGCTATTATAACAGCTGTCATTTTTGATAAATTAAAACTATGATTTTTTGAACTTTCAAAAAGAATTGTAGTTGATACATGTAAAAAGATTCCAATTACTATAGCATTAATTTCTTGTTTGTAATCTGAAAATAATGATGTCTCTGATGTAATCCAACTTCCAAAGGGTGTCATTAAAGCGAAAAGAAATAAAAACAAAATAGTTTTCACGTTACTAAAACCAGCATTTTTAAAAAAGAGTGCAAGTATTATAGCGATTGGTGTTTTATGAACTAAAACACCCCAAAGCATAGTATGATGCCCAGTTAAAGGGTGTCCCTCTAAAATTGCGTGAATGGAAAGACTAATAAAAAGTAACCAAGGAAACTCTTTTTTCTCTGAATGAATATGTATGTGCCCGTGTTCTGCACCTTTAGAAAAAAAATCTAAAATTATTTGTAATAAAATACCTCCCATTATTAGCAAGCCAATTTTTTTTGATGGCGTTGTAAATACTTCTGGGAGTAATTCAAACAAAGTAGTAGACAGTAAAAAAGAACCACTAAATGCTAAAAGAATTGGTAGAAAGGCAGGTTCTTTTGTTTTTATAGAAATGGCTATTGTATAACCAACTAAAACACTTGCTATTAATAATAAATAAACCATTACTTAAAAATAAGAATTAATCTTTGTGAAGTCTCTTCATTGTAAGTTGACAAATCATAACTTCCAAAAATGTGTTTTAAATCTATTGAGGCTTTTTTAAAGTATTCCTTAAAATCATTTAAAGTTAATGCTTTTACTTTTTCTTGAAAAGTATAATCTATTCCACGGTCTACAAACTGTATAGTTTTAACTATATAGCCATTTTGTATTTTTTTTTTGATGTTAAATGTAATGCCCTCTACCACTTTTTTTTCTTCGGGTATTAAGTTATTTTTTACATATTGGGTATTTAAAAAATCAATAACTCCATATCCATTTGGTTTTAATTCTTGCTTAATAGCATTTATGGTTCTTAAATTATCTTCTTCATTTTCAAAATAACCAAAACTAGTAAACAAGTTAAATACTGCATCAAAGGTTTTGTTCATAGGAATACACATATCGTGGACTTTAAAATGAAGTGTCTTATTTTCATATTGATTTGCAAATAAAATATTAGAAGGTGATAAATCCGCACCTAAAACATCATAGCCTATTTCATTAAGGTATTTAGAGTGTCTTCCTCGACCGCATGCAAGATCTAAGATTTCAGCGTTAGGCTCAAGTTCAAGAAAAGCCGTCAATTTTTTCATAAAAGTAGCAGCTTCTTTATAGTCTCTATTCTTATAAAGGATATGATAATAAGGGGTGTCAAACCAAGATGTAAACCAATGTTGGTTATCTTTTTGCATACAGGTTCTTTTAAGGTGCTAAAATACTTTATTTTTGTTCCAACTAAGGAAAGATACCTTTAAAAACCATCATATTATACACAGATTCTAATGGGTAAAAATTTTAAAATGCTAGCTAAAACGCTTTATGGTCTTGAAGACCTTTTAGCACAGGAGCTTAGACAACTAGGAGCTTCTAGTATAGAGATAGGAACTAGGAATGTTTCTTTTGAAGGGGATACCGGTTTTATGTATAAGGTAAACTTGTGTAGTAGGATGGCTATTAAAGTTTTAAAGCCAATTACAGGTTTTAATATTTTTACAGAAGAAGATTTATATAAAAAAATATATCAAATCCCTTGGGAAGACTATATGGAAGCCAATGGTTCTCTTGCCGTAGATGCAACTGTCTATTCAAAGTACTTTACGCATTCTCAATATATAGCTTTAAAAACTAAGGATGCTATTGTTGATAGATTTAGAGATAAAGTAGGAGAGCGTCCAAATGTAGATTTAGATCATCCTACCCTTCGAATTAATATTCATATTGACCGCAATATTTGTACAGTATCTCTAGATAGTTCTGGACAGTCGTTGCATAAACGAGGCTATAAAATTGAGAATACCATTGCACCTATTAATGAAGTTTTAGCAGCTGGAATTATTATGCTTTCTGGATGGTCTGGGCAATGTGACTTTATGGACCCCATGTGCGGTGGAGGGACTCTTCTAACAGAGGCTGCCATGATAGCCTGTAATATTCCACCAAATTTAAATAGAGATGAGTTTGGTTTTGAAACTTGGCCAGATTTTGATGTGGATTTATATGAAGTTATTGAAAATGCTGCCTTAAAAAAAATTAAAGAGTTTCATTTTAAAATCTATGGAAGTGATACAGATGTATTGGCAATAAGAAAAGCAAAGGAAAATATTAAAAATGCCAATCTTTCTGAGTTTATAGAAATTAAGCAACAAGATTTCTTTTCTTCAGAAAAAGAAACTGGACGCCAATTACATATGGTTTTTAACCCTCCGTATGATGAAAGAATATCTGTCAATGACATTGAAGCTTTCTACAGTAATATTGGAAACACTTTAAAAAGAGGCTATGCTGGGACTAATGCATGGATGATTACCAGTAATATGGAAGCGCTCAAACATGTGGGACTTAAACCATCTAGAAAAATTAAACTTTATAATGGTAAGTTAGAAAGTAAACTAGTGCGTTATGAAATGTATGAGGGAAGTAGAAAGTCGAGTAAGCGATAGCTAGTTTTATTTTACTTTTTGAAAATAGGGATTAGATACGAAATTGTGTATCCGTAACCTGCTCCAAACTCAGAGAAATCGTTAGTACTGTTAAATCCAGGAATAAAAAGATTGCTAAAATTTTCTG
>CAYGMB010000260.1:2181-3512 GCA_964350765.1 uncultured Flavobacteriaceae bacterium | reverse complement strand
GAATATCTGAAACCACCATTAAATAAGGAATACCCATCATACTTGCCCAACCAATTCCAAATCCAGAAATTGCAAAGAACAACAAATTCTTATTTTCTATATGCGGAAAGGCCAAAAACCCTATTGCTGCTATTACCAAGCAAAATGCGTGTACTTTTTTTGGGCTATATTTTTTTGCAAAACCAACCAATGCAAAGGCTACTAAAAAAGTAACTACATTGTACCAGCCATTTACTAGACCTGTCCAACCAACCGCTTCGCTATATGCCTCTGGATTACTTAATGGGGTCGCATTCCAAACAGAAAGTGCCACACTTTTTGACGAGTTTTGCCAATAGCAAAACAAAGCATACCATTGAAATAAATAAACTAATGCCAATTGCCACATAACTCTAGGCATGTCTTTTATTGCTGAAAATATTTCAATTAGCGGACCAAAAACACTTCGTTTTTCATTTTTAAGTTTTGCTAACTCTTCTGGTGTTGGTGGTATTTCTTTTGTTTTACTATTACTCCACAAAACCGTTCCAATAGAAAATATAGCTCCTAAGAAAAAAGAAGCGTAAATCCATCTTGGCAAAGAGCCTGTCGTTCCTATAAATATTAATGGAAAAATAAATATTGATAAATTTGCCAATACCTGCCCCAAACCAGTAAAAAAACTTTGCATCTGGAAACCTAATGGTTGTTGTTCACCATCTAATTTATCTGCAATTACTGCTCTGTAGGGCTCCATAGCAGTATTATTTCCTACATCAAGAATCCAAAGTAAACCTGCTGCCATCCATAAAGAACTGCTAAAAGGAAATAAGAGCAAAGCTAAACTGCATAAAATTGCGCCTACTAAAAAATAGGGCTTACGTCTACCAAACCTTGGACTCCATGTTTTATCACTCATAGCTCCAATAATAGGTTGTACTAGTAAGCCTGTTACTGGCCCTGCCAAATGTAATATAGGAATTGCGTCTGGTGTAGCTCCTAAAAAATCGTAGATTGGTGTAACTGCACTTTGTTGTAATCCAAAACTATATTGAATTCCAAAAAATCCAACATTCATATTTAGTATTTGCCAAAAACTTAACTTTGGTTTTTTCATCATTTTAAAGTCTAAAGTTATACTAGTCTAATAAGGACAATAAGCGAAAAAATAAAAGAGCCAATAATAAAATTAACTATTGACTCTCTTTAACTAATAAAAATAAAACAATCAAATAAATTTTATGTTAATTATAATTTTAAACTATATTAAAATTTATAATTCAACCCTAATGATATTGAACGACCAGGTACTGGCCTAACTCTTAAAAAGTTTGTTTGTCCTTCAACAATAC
>CAYGMB010000260.1:0-2171 GCA_964350765.1 uncultured Flavobacteriaceae bacterium | reverse complement strand
TCTTCAGACTCTGTAATACCTAAAGAATCAAATACATTATTTGCAGATAAATTTGCAGATAAATTATTTGTTACTTCAACACTAACAAAGCTATTTACAATTACAAATCCAGGTAAAACTAACATATTAGAATCTTGAGCAAATGCTTTAGATTGACCAATAAAGCTTAACCCAACACTATGTTGCTTGCTATTTCCAAAAACATAAGTAGGTATAAAGTTGTAAATAAAATCTGGCTGCCTTCTAGGTGTATTCCCTTCATTATCACCACTATCTATTTCAGCTTTAGTATAAGTGATTCCACCTCTTAAGTTAAAGTCGTTAATAGTATAAGTACCTTCTAATTCGACACCAAAAGACTTATAATCATTTTCAATTATACTTTGAGTTGTTGCCTCAAAACCTCCTTCTTCTATAGTCTTAGCATAAAATAATGTTGCATAAAGTGCTCCTCTATTAAAACCTCTTTTATAACCAAGTTCTGCTTGATTAATGAAATCTAACGCATTAATTTGATCTCCATCTAAGTAGTTTAATCCTGCAAAAAGAATACGGTCTGCTTTTGCAGAGGCACCTCTACTGTATCTTGCAAAGACTGCTTCATTATCTTGTAATTTGTAATTTGCACCTAAAGAATATGAAACATAATCATAATCATAATCTACAGTTGTTGGATTAGCACGATCTATAGCTTGAGCCGTTTGCTCTGGATAAGAAATAACACCATCGTTATTTATATCTGTAGATGAAGTAACAGGTCCGGCAAAAGATCCATCTACTTTTCCGTTATCAAAACGTATACTAGCATTGAAATTTAAATTCTCTGTAGCATCAATAGACACATCTGCATAAGGGGCAGATACATTGTAATTTGTATCATATCCTCTCTGACAACAGTTTCCAAATAACGCTGCTCCATACCCTATTAAACCATTAACAGACAATGGATTTCCAGCAGCATCAAAACCATTAATTAAACGAGCCTTATCTCCGGAAGCTTCTAATAGGTAAGAATTCCATAACCAAGACATAGATACATTTTGGTAAGATTTAAAAAATCCTAGAGTAACATCAATATTATCAAACGATTTAGACAGCCTAAGATCATTCATAAAGTTGTTAAAGTTATTTAGCTCTGTGTCAAAAAGTACAGTTGGAGCTAAAATTGCACTTCCTGGAACAGGAGAACCATCATCTGCATAAGTAAGAGAAGTATACCCATTATCTGTAGCAAAACCACCTGCTAAGAAATCATTTGCTGTTACAACTGATGCTGGGAAAGGAGAATTAAAACCTCCTTTATTGAAGGAGAACCTCCCATTGTTTTTTATTTTCCAACCTTCAGATGGCTCAAACATAAATTCTACTCCTATTGAAGTTGAAACAGGGTTCATTCCATCTGCCACGTTAGATCTTCTTAACTCTCCACTTTCACCTAAACCAACATTTTGAGATAAGAAAGGTGTATGTAATGTTTGTGAATTAGCATCAAAATTAGGGAGGTCTTGAAAATCAGGATTATCATTTGTTCCTGTTACTTGTATCGGATTTGGTAGGTAGGCAATAGCCTTATCATTAAGGTATTTTCCATAAAGCCTAACGTATCCCTTATCAAACTCTTTAGTTAAATTAAATTTAAACTGTCCTCCTTTATTAGCAGTATAACCAGCATCTCTAATGCCTTCTCCAACTCTGAAAAAGCCACCCATATGAAAATAAAATCCATCACCTATTGGAGCACCATATTCAAAATCTGTTCTAAATGTATTATAATCAAGTCCAAAAGATGTTCCAAAAGACCCACCTTCTTTTTTTCCTGTTTTACTAATTAAATTTATTATTGCTCCAGGAGAGTTTGATGATAATGTAGAGGCAGATCCACCACGAATTGCTTCAATTCTAGCGATGTTAGAATCATATCTTGTAAAAATATCTGCTGTAGCGAAAGCTATATCACCAAATAATAGCACAGGCAGTCCATCCTCTTGAAGTTGTACATATTTTGAACCTCCAGAAGATACTGGCACACCTCTAACTGCAATATTTGAATTTCCTTCTCCACCAGAAGACTCAGATCTTATACCTGGTATTGTTCTAAAAATTTCTGCAGTAGTCCTGGGTGCAGATTTTTCAATGTTCTCAGGCTTTATAGTAGTAACAGATACACTAGA
>CAYGMB010000259.1:0-3547 GCA_964350765.1 uncultured Flavobacteriaceae bacterium | reverse complement strand
AAGAAGCTCTAGCCTCTGTAGCCAACCAAACTTTTTCAAATTGGGAATGTATAATTGTTGATGATGGTTCTACAATAGATTTTGAAGATATTGTAAAAAAGTTGATGTTAAATGACACTCGTATTTCTTTTTACAAAAAGGAAAATGGGGGATTATCTAGTGCTAGAAATTTTGGCATAGAAAAGGCCAAGGGAGCCTATATTTTGCCCTTGGACGCAGATGATAAAATTGCTTCAACATATCTAGAAAATGCTGTTAAAGTATTTGAAGATGATGCATCTGTAAAAGTGGTATATGGTAATGCTAATTATTTTGGTAATAAAACTGGTAATTGGGAATTGCCCGACTACTCATTAGCACAATTAGCCAAGAAAAATTGTATTTATTGTTCTGCTTTGTTTTTAAGGAAAGACTGGGAAGTTGGTGGTGGCTATGATGAGAAAATGATCTATGGACTGGAAGATTGGGATTTCTGGATTTCGTTATTAAAAGACGGTGGAAAAGTAATAAAACTGAAAGAAGTATGTTTTTACTACAGGATACGTGATAACTCTATGGTTAGGTCTATTACGAAAGAACAAAAAGAGGAGCTATGGTCTTACCTCTCCCAAAAACATACTGCTTTCTTTATAAAACACTTGGGTTCCTTTATTGCTTTGCAAAAAGAATTAGATGGGATAAAAAGTACTATTGATAAGCAAAGCAAGAGTAAACGTTTTGCTTTAAATATGTTGTTCAAGAACTTTTTAGGCTTCTATCTTTTTAAAAACCCAAGAGCGTAATGGAGTCCGTTTTCACAATTATTGTCACTTACAATGGAGAAAAGTGGATTAAGAAATGCCTGGATTCCATAAAAAATCAAAGTAAGGTCATTGTTGTGGATAACTGTAGTACAGATGATACGCTAGCTATTATTAAAGACGAATATAAAGAGATTATAGTTTTGCCTTTAAAAAAAAATGTAGGTTTTGGTAAAGCAAACAATATAGGATTACAACATGCATATAAACTAGGCGCTATTTACTTTTTTTTATTGAATCAAGATGCCTATGCGGCCGAAAATACTATTGAAAATTTAGTAAAATGCTTTAGTACCGAAAAGGATTTTGCAGTTATTAGTCCTATCCATTATAATGGAAAAGGGGATGCGCTAGATACGATGTTTAAAAAATATGCTTCAGCTAATAAAAACTTGGTTTTTAATACTATTGATGAAGTGGAAAATAAAGTCTATGAAGTACCCTTTGTAAATGCGGCCGCGTGGATGTTTTCTAGAGAATATTTAAATAAAATAGGAGGTTTCGATCCTATTTTCTTTCATTATGGTGAAGATGAAAACTATTGCCAAAGGGTTCGTTATCATGACCTGAAGGTAGGTGTCTGTACTTCTTGTTCCATTAAGCACGATAGGGAAGATAGGGTTCCATCTATAAAAGTATTGTTCACACCAAAATACTTTGACGGGTATAAGAAGTTCATTTCTTTAAAGTATGGAAACATCAATAAAGCTTTTAATAATAAGGAATATTCTAAAGAGTGTTTTAAAGTTTTTAAAAAGCTACTAAAAGGCTTTTTACGTTTTAATGGTAAAGAAATTAAAGGTTACATAAAACAACTAGGTTTGTTATATTCAATCAAAAATAAAATCTTGGTAAGCCGGGAGATTAATAGTACCAAAGGAATGCATTATATTAGTTAAATATGCTTGTATCTATCATTATACCAACATATAATAGGGCACACCTTATAGCAGAAACTTTAGAGAGTGTGGCAAATCAAACCTACAAAGATTTTGAGTGTCTGGTTGTTGATGATGGTTCTACGGATGATACTCAAGCTGTCGTAGAGGAATTTTGTAAAAAAGACGCTAGATTTACATATTTATCAAGACCCACAAATAGAGAAAAGGGAGCCAATGCCTGCAGGAATTTTGGATTTGAAAATGCAAAAGGCAGTTACGTTAACTGGTTGGATAGCGACGACTTATTGTTGGATTCGCATATTGAGATGCACCTAGCATTACACAAAAATAAACCAGAGATTGATGCTAGTATTACACTAGCTGGAACGTTTACGGAAACTATTGGAGATCTAGATGCAAAGTGGTCTGCTACCAGGCGAGAAGGAGATATGCTTTTACACATGATAAATGCACATGTTAATTGGCAAACGGCAACGTTATTGTGGAAAAAAAGCTACTTTGCCAATAGTCCTTTTAGGGAAGATCTTGTTTGTTCCCAGGAATGGACGCTTCACCTAGAAAGTTTTATTACTGGTCTCTTCTACCATCTAGAAGATAAAGTAACTGTTTATATTAGACGACATGAAGAAAGAATAGGAAAGCAAGTCTCTGGGAAGAAGTTTGTGTCAAAATTTATGTCACGATTATATATTTATCAACTTCTTGATAGTAAAAAAAGGTTAACTAAAGAATATGAAAGGCAGTTGCTTAAAAGAATGTTACAAACTATTAAAAATTCTATAAAAAATGGATATTCTACTGAGTCAAGAAGTCTCGTTAGAAGATTAAAAGAAATTTACAGCACCAGCACTTATAAATCTGAATTGTGGAAAATAATTTATTTGTTCATTCCAATTTACAGAGTAACTGGCAAAGGTGAACGATTTTTTAAAAGCCTATGAACCTTACATATAAAAAAATATTAGTCCTTATAGCTTCCTTGGATGTTGATGATAGTAGTGCCACAAAGGGGCGGGTAGCCTTTATACAAAATTTTAAAGAGTTAGGTTGTCAAGTAACTGTTTTACATACTACAAAAAAGGAAGTAAACATCGCTGGGGTTACCACTCAAAAAATCAAGGAACACAAAGGTGTTTTTTATTTTTTACTGCGCTTGCAACGGTATTTATATCGTTACCTTAATATAAAAATTGGGAATACAGTAGATAAATTACTAGGGTTTTCATTTGGGTTTTTTAGTGACAGGAACACATTTATAAAAGCACTTAAAAAAATACATCCAGATGAATATGACATGGTCTGGACTTATGGAAAAGGAAATAGTTACACACCGCATGCTGCTGTATTAAAGAGAAAAAAATTACATGCTAAGTGGTATGCCTTTGTTCATGATCCTTATCCACAACAGTTATATCCTAGGCCTTACAATTATGTACCTAGAGGGTATAGGGAAAAGAGAGGTTTTTTTAGAGCTATGACACAAAAAGCACACAGAGTGGTATTTCCTAGCTTATTGCTAAAGCAATGGATGGAAAGCTATTATGTGGCCCTGGCGGGTAAAAGTTTAATCATTCCCCATCAAATTTCTACTATTGAAACCCAAGATGCACCTTTTCCAGACTATTTTAACCCTAATAACTTTAATCTGTTACATGCAGGTAACTTATTAGATCTTAGGAATCCAAAACCCATTGTAAATACTTTTCTTACTTTTTTAAAACAGACACCAGAGGCTAAGAAGAGCGCAAGACTATTATTTTTAGGTAAAAACTCAAGTTTTAGTGACTACCTTAAAAAGGTAACTTCAACTAATGCATCGGTATATGTAAGTGATGGTTATGTGCC
>CAYGMB010000258.1:0-3579 GCA_964350765.1 uncultured Flavobacteriaceae bacterium | reverse complement strand
CCTCGACTAAAAAGACTTCGCACTTTTCTGGATCTTGCTCTGAACAATCGCTTAATTTTCCTGGTAAGCCACCTCCACTCATAACAGTTTTACGTTGAACCATTTCTCGGGCTTTACGTGCTGCATGGCGTGCGGTTGCTGCTAAGATTACTTTTTGAACAATAGTTTTAGCATCATTTGGATTTTCTTCTAGATAATTTTCAAGCATTTCTGAAACAGCTTGACTTACCGCAGAACTTACTTCTCGGTTACCAAGTTTAGTCTTAGTTTGCCCTTCAAACTGTGGCTCTGCTACTTTTACTGAAACAATTGCTGTAAGCCCTTCCCTAAAATCGTCTCCAGAAATATCAAACTTTAATTTATCAAGCATTCCGGATGCATCTGCATACTTTTTTAAGGTATGCGTTAAACCTCTCCTAAAACCAGATAAATGTGTTCCCCCTTCATGGGTGTTAATGTTGTTTACGTAAGAGTGTAAATTTTCATTATAAGAAGTATTATAAACCATAGCTACTTCTACAGGAATACCGTTTTTCTCACCCTCCATGGCAACTACATCTGCGATGAGCATCTCTCTGTTTCCATCTAGGAAACGAATAAATTCTTTAAGCCCTTCTTCAGAATAAAACTTCTCTCCTACAAAGCTGCCATCTTCATTTTTATGACGTTTGTCTTCAATAGTAATTGTTATTCCTTTATTAAGGTATGCTAACTCACGCAATCTGCTTGCCAGCGTATCATAGTTATATTCTAAAGTTTGTTGAAATATCTGTGGATCTGGCTTAAAAGTTACTAGTGTACCTCTATCTTCTGTATCACCAGTAGATTTTACAGGGTACATAGTTTTTCCTCTTTCATACTCTTGCTCCCAAATTTTACCATTTCTATACACAGTAGCTTTTAAGCTTTCTGAGAGTGCGTTTACTACCGAAACACCAACACCATGCAAACCTCCTGAAACTTTATATGAATCTTTATCAAACTTACCACCTGCACCTATCTTGGTCATTACAACTTCAAGCGCAGAAACACCTTCCTTTTTATGTAAATCTACAGGAATTCCTCGCCCATTATCACGAACAGTAATTGAGTTGTCTTCGTTTATCCAAACATTTACAGTATCACAATGTCCTGCTAAAGCTTCGTCAATAGAATTATCTACAACTTCGTATACTAAATGATGTAATCCTCGTACTCCCACATCACCAATGTACATTGATGGTCGCATACGTACGTGTTCCATTCCTTCTAGGGCTTGGATACTATCCGCACCATACACTTTAATATCTTTTTCGTCCTTCATAAAATTAGGTTGTATTACTAAAATTTCATAACAAACAAATATAACAAAACCCCTCGTAAAATATAGGTATTCGGAGGTAACGAGGCGGTAAGTTATTAACAAATTATTGTGAAAAAATTATATTCAAAAAACGATATTTGTTTCAAACAAATTTCAAGATGTAAGAAGCATCATTTAAACACGACATAAAGCATACTTAACAATTTTATGAAACTTTTAATTTCCTCATTTCTATTTGCTCTTATAGCAATCTTCCCAAGTATAACAAATGCACAAATGTTTCCAAAAATGGATTCAAGCCCTATGGATTTAGCAATGGCTAGAGAAAGTAGAGATACCCCTCCAATTGCTAGAGTAATCTACAGTCGTCCTTCAAAAAAAGGAAGAGACATCTTTGGTAATTTAGTTCCCTACGGAAAAGTTTGGAGGACAGGAGCTAATGAAGCCACAGAACTTACTTTATATAAAACATTAAAATTTGGAAAAACCATTCTTAAACCAGGAACTTACACCCTCTATACTATACCCAATAAAGACGAATGGACTGTAATTATTAACAGCGACACTAATGTATGGGGTGCTTATAGCTATAAACCCGAAAAAGATATTGCAAGACTGAAAATAAAAAGTAGAAATGCCCCTGCACCAACCGAAACTCTATCTATGGTTTTTAGGCCTGAAGAAAACGGAACTACCTTAATGATAGGTTGGGACGATACTTATATTGAAATACCATTTATTAAAACAAATTAATTTTAAACTATAACATCATGACAAAAACAAACGTAATTAAAACAATCACTTGTGCCTTTTTACTAGTACTAACTGTGACAGTAAGCGCACAAGAATTTAAGCCATTAGACAAAAGCCCTATGGATGCAGCTGCATACCCATCTGATTATAAAGAAGCTAATAAGCTTATTAAAGTAACGTATAGTAGACCGCAACTTAAAGGAAGAAGTTTAAGCAAACTAGCTCCAGAAGGAAAAGTTTGGAGAACAGGTGCTAACGAAGCGGCTGAACTTACACTATATACAGACATGATGCTTGGTGATACTATGGTAAAAGCAGGCACATACACTTTTTATGTAATTCCTGGAGAGGAAGAATGGACTGCAATTATAAGTAGCGACTTAAATGTTTGGGGGTCGTATTTTTATGAAGAAGCTAATGACGTTGCAAGATTATCTGTTCCTGCAACTATGGGAAGTGATTCATTAGAGGCATTTTCAATTGCTTTTGAAGGTGTTGATGATGGTGTACACATGCACTTAGGCTGGGACAAGACGAGAATTGCTGTACCTTTTACAAAAAAATAATCTAAAGGAAGATGATATAAAAAAAAGCCGCTAGATAGCGGCTTTTTTTTATGGGATATTAAGATATTTATGTGTCTGTAATGAAACTTTCCATTTAGGGTTTTTCATTACGTAATCTACAATTAGAGGCATCATTTTTTCACGATTACTCCATTCTGGCTGCAAGTACAAAATACAATCCTTATTTACCTTAACAGCTTGTTCTTCTGCAAATGCAAAATCACTTTTATTGTAAACTATCACCTTAAGCTCGTTTGCAACTGGATAAATCTCAGGAGTAGGAAGTTTAATTTTTTTTGGAGAAAGGCAAATCCAATCCCAAGAACCTGTTAGATTATAGGCTCCAGATGTTTCTATATGAATTTGCATTCCAGCATCTTTTAATAATGTAGTTAATGGAGACATATTCCAAGTAAGTGGCTCTCCTCCAGTTACAACTATAGTTTTTGAAAACTTTTTTGCTTCTTCTACAATAGCTCCAATAGCAGTTGGAGGATGTATCGCTGGATTCCAGCTTTCTTTAACATCACACCAATGGCAACCTACATCACACCCACCAATTCTCACAAAATATGCGGCTGTTCCTTTATGAAAGCCTTCTCCTTGAATAGTGTAAAAAGCCTCCATTAGAGGTAGCATTATTCCTTTATCTACTAAATCTTGTGCATCATTTTTCATCGTCGCAAAAGTACAACAAGAAAATAGACCTAATGATAAAAAAATATAAATGTTAAAATTTTTAACATTTAAACAGTTTTTTTTTACTTTTGCTCGTAAGTTCTTATAAAGAATATGCCTTTGGTCTATTTTTGAAGAATTTTATAGAGTAAAGAAAATACCCCCGTCATGAACTTAACTCAATTTATCCCCAATAGATTGCTAGTGTTGTTAGTAGCGTATGTCTTTTTTTCAAGTACTCACAATTTGGCTCAAGTTGGAATTAATACTACTAGTCCA
>CAYGMB010000257.1:1616-3589 GCA_964350765.1 uncultured Flavobacteriaceae bacterium | reverse complement strand
ATACTTCTCCAACAACAACCTTGGGCAACATATCTTCGTGGGTAGCCCAAGAACTAGGAGTAGATGGTATACAGATAGATCACTCGGTAACTTGTTCAACCGCAATGCATGCCTTGTTAAATGGTATAGCTTGGCTACAGGCAGATATGGCAGATGTTTTTTTAGTGGGAGGTAGCGAAGCAGCTTTAACACCTTTTACTATTGCACAAATGCAAGCTTTAAAATTATACTCTAAAAGCAAGTCTGCATTTCCTTGTGAATCATTAAACTTAAATAAAGTAAATAATACAATGGTGTTGGGTGAGGCAGCAGCAGTTGCTTTATTAGAAAAGGGGGTCTCTAAAAATTCATTAGCAACCATAGTAGGATATGGGTTTGCTTCAGAAAAAATTAAACATAATAGCGATATTTCGAACGATGCCGAGTGTTTTCAGAAGTCAATGAAAATGGCTTTGCAACAAACAAATCTTAACAAGGTAGATGCAATTGTAATGCATGCACCAGGAACTGTAAAGGGAGATCAAGCCGAGAAAAATGCAATTGATATAATTTTTGGTAATGAAACCCCAAGATTAACTTCAAATAAATCATTACTAGGACATACTTTTGCGGCTTCGGGGATGTTAAGTATAGAAATGGCTATTTTGATGCTACAAAATAATAGATTTATTGAAAACCCATTTTTTTCGTATACTGGGAGTAAAGTTTTAAAACCCCTTAAAAGCGTATTGATTAATGCCGTTGGGTTTGGTGGAAATGCTGTTAGTATAATTCTTGAAATTCCTGAAAACTAAATAAAATATTTACTTATTTTTGAACACATATGAGTGAACTAAGAAACAACTGGACCAAAGAAGAAATATTAGAAATTTATAACAAACCTATGATGGAGTTGCTATATGATGCTGCGACGGTACATCGTAAATTTCATAATCCTAATCAGGTTCAAGTTTCCACATTACTTTCCATTAAAACTGGAGGTTGTCCAGAAGACTGTGGGTATTGCCCTCAAGCAGCTCGCTATCATACCAATATTGAAGGTAATGATTTAATGACTGTTTCTCATGTAAAAGCACAAGCACTTCGTGCCAAAGCTTCTGGAAGTTCTAGAGTGTGTATGGGTGCTGCATGGCGTAATGTAAAAGATGGTGAAGAGTTTGATCAAGTGTTAGAAATGGTACGTACTATCAATAAGCTTGACATGGAAGTTTGTTGTACATTAGGTATGATTACCGAAAATCAAGCAAAGCGTCTAGCTGAGGCGGGATTATACGCTTACAATCATAACCTAGATACTAGTGAGGATTACTATAAAGATGTTATTTCAACTAGAGCTTACCAAGACAGGTTAGACACAATTGGTAATGTTAGGAAAACCAATGTAACAGTCTGTAGTGGAGGTATTATAGGTATGGGAGAAGCACTCGAGGATAGAGCTGGTATGTTAGTAGCTCTTGCTTCATTAAGTCCTCAACCAGAAAGTGTACCTATTAATGCACTTGTAGCCGTAGAAGGTACTCCTATGGAAGAAATTGAACCAATTTCTATTTGGGATATGATACGTATGGTTGCTACAACGCGCATTGTAATGCCACATACTCAGGTTAGACTTTCAGCAGGAAGAACTCAAATGTCCCGAGAAGGGCAAGCAATGTGCTTTTTTGCAGGTGCTAACTCAATTTTTGCGGGAGATAAATTGCTTACTACACCAAATCCAGATGTAAACGAGGATATGGAAATGTTTAAATTGTTAGGATTACAACCTATGAAACCTTTTGTGAAAAAGGCGCAACCAAAGACAGTAGAGGCGCAAGATTCTCAATTCCAGCCACTAGGTGAAAAACCAAAATGGTCACGTCCAGGTCATACTATTGAGCGTAATGTAGAGGCCAAAGCCAAAGCTGCTAAATAAACTAATTTCAACTTTCTTTCAATAAAATGTAATTCAATACGTTTTTAAAACACATTGAAAC
>CAYGMB010000257.1:0-1606 GCA_964350765.1 uncultured Flavobacteriaceae bacterium | reverse complement strand
CAATTTAATACTATGAAAAAACTTTTTTTGAGTGCATTTGTAGCATTCGCATTATTTGCATGTGATAAAGACGACGATACTGGCAACCCTAATTGTAGCGTGCCAGGAGAGATTACTCTTGAGGAAATTAATAGTCGTTCTGTTTTATTTTCTTGGGAACCTAACGGAGAAACAGCATGGCAAATTGAGTATGGTCTTAGAGGTTTTGATGTAGGAAATGGGACTATTAGAGGAACTTCAGAAAGAGACTTTTTTATTGAAGGTTTAGAGCCACTTACAGACTATACAATTTTATTAAGAGCTAATTGTGGGTCTGATGGATTTAGTTCAGACAGAAGAGTTGATTTTTCAACTATAGAGAGCACAAATTCTTGTATGACACCAACAGATGTATTTGTAGCAGATGTTGGTAATGATTTCTTTTCAATTGGTTGGCAAGAAAATGGAGAAACAGCATGGCAGGTAGAATATGGACCTTCTGGTTTTTCTTTAGGTACAGGAACCATTATTGAAACTTCTCAAAGTACGATTACTATTTCAGATTTACCATCGCAAACTACCTATGAAGTTTATGTAAGAGCTAACTGTGGCTCACAAGGTTTTAGTGACTACGCAGATGCAATAGTAGTAACCACAAATTAATTTAATTAGAAAGACAACAAAAAATAAAGCTGGCAACTGCCAGCTTTTTGTTTATTAATAAAATCTATATCGTGATTTTAAAACAAGATTACCTAAATGTAAGATTAGTGTTAAGTTTTGTAAATTTGCGCACATATCAAATCCATGAAATTACAAGAGATAGATAGAGTACAAACCATTACTAAGAAAGAATTTCTTAGTAATTACTTTAAGCCACAAAAGCCTGTGGTAATAGAAAAGTTTATAGAAGACTGGCCTGCTTACTCTAAATGGAATCTCGATTATATGGCTAAAGTTGCTGGAGACAAAGAGGTACCATTATATGACGATAGACCTGTAACTCATGAAGATGGTTTTAACGAACCACATGCTAAAATGTTGATGGGAGACTATGTAGATTTACTTAAAAAAGAACCTACTAAGTACCGAATCTTTCTCTGGAATATTTTAAAAGAAGTACCATCATTACAAAAAGATTTTTCGTACCCAGATTTTGGAATACGATTAATGAAGGGCTTACCTATGTTGTTTTTTGGAGGGGAAAACAGTCACACATTTATGCATTATGATATAGATTTGGCGAATATTTTCCACTTTCATTTTCACGGAAAAAAAGAAGTAATCCTTTTTGACCAAAAACAGAATGATTATCTATATAAAATCCCACATTCTTTAATTACTAGAGAAGACATAGATTTTTCAAAGCCAGATTATAAAAAGTGGCCAGCGTTACAAAGAGCAGTAGGCTTTAAAACCCACTTAAGCCATGGAGAGGTGCTCTACATGCCTGAGGGTTACTGGCATTATATGAAATATGTTACACCAGGTTTTTCTATGAGTTTGCGTGCTATAGCTCGAAATCCTAAAAATTTAGCTAAAGCAGTTTATAACATTTTCTGGATGCGTCATTACGATAATTTTATGCGTCGTAGAAAAGGACAAAGTGGATAGACTGGAAAAACGA
>CAYGMB010000256.1:3350-3593 GCA_964350765.1 uncultured Flavobacteriaceae bacterium | reverse complement strand
AGTGGTGCGGTTACTTTTGGAGCACCAAATAGTCCAGGAGTTACTAAAGGAACTGCACAAGATACGTTGTTAGCTTCTTATAATAATATTGAAAGTGTTACTACTCTAATTGAAAACAATAAAAATGAAATTGCTTGTATTATTATTGAACCAGTAGCAGGAAATATGGGATGTATCCCTCCTTCTGAAGGGTTTTTGCAATCACTTAGAAAGTTATGTGATGAAAATGACATTCTATTAATT
>CAYGMB010000256.1:0-3340 GCA_964350765.1 uncultured Flavobacteriaceae bacterium | reverse complement strand
TTTTTGATGAAGTAATGACTGGGTTTAGACTTGCAAAAGGAGGAGTTCAAGAATTATATGGAGTTAATGCCGATATAGTAACATTTGGAAAAGTAATTGGCGGAGGACTTCCTGTAGGTGCTTTTGCAGCTCGTGAAGAAATAATGAATCATCTAGCGCCGCTAGGACCTGTTTATCAAGCAGGGACATTAAGTGGAAACCCATTGGCTATGGCAGCAGGATTAGCAATGTTAAGAGAACTTAATTCAAAACCACAAGTTTTTGAATCTATTGCAAGAAAAACTGAGTATTTACATAAGGGCTTAGCAGAGGTACTATTAAGAAATAATGTAACCCACACGATTAATAGGGTAGGATCTATGATATCTGTTCACTTTAATGACACGCCTGTAACAAATTTTGAAACTGCTGCATTAGCAAATAATGATGCGTTTAAAATGTTTTTTCACGGTATGCTGGCTAAGGGAATTTACATTGCGCCAAGTGCTTTTGAGACTTGGTTTTTATGTGATGCTTTAACTTATGAAGATTTAGATAAAACTATAGAATGCTGTAATGAAGTAGCAAAGGAGCTTTAAAATAAAAAAGCCTTTCCAACTGGAAAGGCTTTTTTATTTTAAAATCAACATTTTATTTATTGATCCTGTAGCGTAAGCCATTTATTATATTGTTCTTCTGTTAATGCTTTTTTTACGCTTTCTTTAAAAGCAGCATCAATCTTTCTCTTAGCCTCGGTTACACCAGCGTTTGTACTTGGCTTACTTTCAACCTCTTTTCGGTAATTTGAGATTTTTGATACATAAGCTCTAAATAATGTACGTTGTTGGTCTCCATTTAAATCAAGTGTTTGAGAAAGTTCTGCAACTGTTTTTTTTGCAATAACTTCTGGTCTATCTTGATTTTGACTTAAACTTTGTGCAGATACTGCTTGCATACCAATAAGCATGAACAAAGCGAAAGCGATTTTGGTTACTATTTTTTTCATTTTTTTAAAATTTATGTTACTAAAGTAACTAATTCAAAAGATAGTAACCAATTATTAAGCCAAAAATTTATTTTCTACCTTTTCGTCCTCTTCTTTTTGTGTCTTTTCTCATTTTACCTGCCTTTCTATTCATACTTTTTTCCCATTTCTCATATTGCTCTGCATTTAAAATAGACTTCATTCTTTTCTTAATTTCTATTCTATCATCAAGAAAAGCTTTTCTAGCTTCAAATTTTTCGGTATCATCCATTTCAGCCATTTCTTTTCTATTGGCTCTCATTTCTTTCTTTTTTGCAGCTATTTCAATGTTTACTTCATTAACCTGAGCTTGTTGTTTTTCATTTAAGTCAAGATGCAAAGTCATTTTTTTTGTCATTAACTCTGCCATTTGCTCTGTTGTAAGATTACTTCTTTTTTCTTTTCTTTCTTTTTGTTGTGCAACACCAGTTATTGTAACTAATAGTATTGCGATGAATGCTAATTTTTTCATGTATTTTGTTTTAAACGTTATATCAGTAGGACTTACAATCTGCTCTTTAGTTTAATTTTTAGTAGATTAAATTTTTGTTAAAACAAAAAACCACTCAATTTTGAGTGGTTTTTAAATTATTTTTTTTGTTGATTATGGTTCACTTATTTGTGACAAGTAATCCATTAACATGGTGAGTGCTTCTTCATGCACCACAGTTCTACCAATTAGAGGCATGCTGTAACCCGCAATTACAGATGAGAATCGTGCTTCTATGCTTGATCGTTTCTCGTAAATTTTAGTATCTGCATATGGCGTCTCTAACCTTAAATCCAGTTCTATTTCTGGAGGTGTAGTACTTCCTGGGCTATGGCAATGTGCACAGTTTACATCAAGGTAGGCTCTTCCACGTTCAAAAATGTCATAATTGGCAGTATCTGTCCAATCTGGCAAAATACTTACTCCAGAAGAACTACCAAGACCATCAAGTAGCCCGTTGTTTATAAAAAAGTCTAATTGATTTTGACCTCCAGTATAAGAAGGCGTAAAATTCATACTCCTTAATTTCATTCCAATAGGTATGGGGGTAGCATTATTATTATGGCAGGTAAAACAGTCTTGTTTAGATGGAATAATGTAGTCTATATTATTAGTATCTCCATCTTCATCTATAAAGCTTATAGCAATTTGACTGCTATTTTCTGTATAAGTAGCTTCAGTTTGGCTTTCATTCCAAATATAATCTCCAACTTCCCAAATACCATTTATTTTCAAGAAAATTCTAGTTTCAATTATTGTTTTTCCTAAGCTTGGGTCTCTATCATCTATATTGTAGTAAAATGTTTTGGCAATAAGAGTTTCGTTAGGGTAATTAGGTAATAAATCGTCACCATTATAAGTTAGTGCTTCGCCTTCTGGTAACTTTATAAGGCGCTGTTTTTTTGAATAATCTGTAAATAGTGTAGTGTTTATTTCGTAAAGTTGAACACCATTTGCTGGTGTTAAAGTTGCCATATCCTCAACGTATACTCCCATTTGTGATAAGTTATCTCTAAAGCCAAAAGGGGCATCTACTGTTGTTGCATCAATAGGGTTACTAGTGTTAGATTGATTTCCAGCAGCATCAAACGCAGTAATACTGTAGGTGTAAGTAGTTTCAATATCTAGGTTTAATGCGGTATATGTTGTGCCAGAAACAGAAGATGCAATTTCAATACCATCTTGAAAAACCTTGTATCCTGCAACACCTATATTATCTGTAGAAGCATCCCAAGATAAGTCTATGGTATTTTCGGTTGCATTACTTGCAATTAAATTAGCAGGAGTACTTGGTGCTTCTGTATCACTTATTTCTGTAGGAGAATAATCATCGTCTCCACCACATGAAGAAACTATAGTTGTAATTAACAGTATGAGTAGTAAGGGTAACTTTTTCAAAATATATCTTTTTATAGCAGGTTAAAAATATAAAAAAGTATTGATAATCAATATTGTCTAATGATAAAACTAATTAAAAAGTACTTATTACTCATTGAAATTAGGTTTTCACTCATCTAGTATTTTATAAAGAGAATTCTCGGCGTAGTTTCGGTTAAGAATTTTAAATACTACATTATGAAAACAAAAATGCTTCTTGTTGCTTTTCCTTTTTTAGCTATTGGAATTGTGGCATCATTATTTTCAGACGAAAAAACTTATTTAGAAACCAAGAGAACATTAAAACCCATAGATGGTTGTGTATTTATGACGGTAATGGGAGAACAATCTTCTGAAGATTTCATGGTATATAAAAATAATGAGAATGTAAATTTAGCAGTCCGTGATGGACTAAATTGGTTAGTTGAAGCGCAGTTGCCCAATGGAGGGTACGGCGCTGGCACACATGC
>CAYGMB010000255.1:2956-3604 GCA_964350765.1 uncultured Flavobacteriaceae bacterium | reverse complement strand
TCAAATAATAAAGGTTTTATTTCAAAAAATAATAGTATTATATCATTAAGCAATGTATCTCTTATTTCTAATACAGAAAATCTAGGAAGAACTGCGAATAGAAATAGATTAGTTAAAAGTTCTAACTATTCATGGTTATTGTTTCTTGACGCTGATGTGATGCCTGCTTCTAAATACTTTATAAATAACTATGTCAAACAAATAGACAATAACTTTGATGTTATTTTTGGAGGTATTGCTTATTCAGAAAAAAAACCTTTAGAAAAAGAAAAAATTTTACGTTGGCACTATGGTAAGGAAAGAGAGGCAAAGCCTGTATCACTAAGAAAAAAGAAACCTTATTTTATTATTTCTCAAAACCTGTTAATTAAAAAAGAAATATTTATTAAGGCTAATACTCTTGTTGAAAATCATTACGGCTTAGACAATTTTTTTTCAAACAAATTAAAAAATATGAATGCTGCTATACTTCATATTAAAAACCCTATAATACATCATGGCTTAGAAAATACTGAGGTGTTTTTAGAAAAATCACTACAGTCGGTTAAATCAACATTCATTCTGGAAAAAGAAGGGCTATTAGACTACGACCTTAGACCAATACAACAATCTTACTTAAAATTAAAAAAGTGGCGACTCACTCGTATA
>CAYGMB010000255.1:0-2946 GCA_964350765.1 uncultured Flavobacteriaceae bacterium | reverse complement strand
ATTGTTTAAAAACATGATGGAGGTTAATTTTAAATCTAATAAACCTAATTTACTCTGGTTCGATTTATATAGGCTACACTACTACATCAAGTTAAAAAGAGCAGAAAATGCCTAAATTATCTATAATTATACCTCTCTACAATAAAGAAAAAGATATTAAAGCTACACTAGAAAGTGTATTAAATCAATCTTTTGAAGACTTTGAAATTATAGTAGTTAATGATGGTTCTACTGACAATAGTGAAAGTGTAGTTTCTAAAATTAAAGACCATAGAATAAAACTATTTTCAAAAGAAAATGAAGGGGTTTCAAAAACAAGAAACTATGGAGTTTCTAAAGCATCAGCAAAGCATGTTGTTTTCTTAGATGCAGATGATTATTGGTATCCAAATCATTTAACAAACATAGATAAGTTAATCAAAAAATTTCCAAATCAAGGTTGGTATGCAACTGCTTATGAAAAAAAGCATAATAAAAAACTCATAGTACCAATCCAATCACCTGTTATGGAACGAGAAGAATCTATGTTTCTAGTTACTAATTATTTTAAAAATTCTTTAAAGGATAATCTCGCATGGACATCTGCCGTTTGTATGAAAAAGACATTTTTTGAAGCTTTAAATGGTTTTGACACCTCTATTACTATGGGAGCTGGTGAAGATACAGATTTATGGATTAGAGCTGCTTTAGACTCAAAAATTGGGTTTTGTAAAATTGTTAGTGCAACTCATAACCTAGAGGGTACAAATAGAATTTCTAATACGCCTACAAATGATCGGGTATTTTTAAACCTAGATAAGTACGATGATATTGCAAAAAAAGACGTTTCCTTTCAAAAATTTTTAGATTTAAATAGGTATTCTATAGCACTACAATATAAACTCTCAGGAAATTTTAATGCTTTTAATGAAATTTCAAAAAAAATAAATTTTGAAAATCTTTCTTTTACACAAAGTAGACTATTAAAGCTGCCAAGGCCTATTCTTGTTAAATTAATAAAATTTCAAAAGTTCCTCGGAAAAATGGGATATAGGTTAAGTTCCTACAAATAATTTAAAATCGTTATAATTTCTAATATAATCTTCTTCATGATATTCCCCAGATGAGATTACAAGACATATAGCTCCAGAAGAGAAGTTTTGGAGCTCACGCCATATTCCTGTATTTAATAAAAGTCCTTTATCTGGTTTGTTGAGAGTAATTGTTTCTTTCTTGGTTCCATTATCAATTACTACTTCAAAACTTCCGCTTAATGCAATTAAAAACTCTAGTTGTTCTTTGTGGGCATGCCCACCTCTATATGCATCGCTGGGTACATCATATAAATAATATACTCGCTTTATTTTATAGGGTAATAATTGTTTTTCAATAACACCTAGATTACCTCTTGGGTC
This sequence comes from uncultured Flavobacteriaceae bacterium, assembly GCA_964350765.1. Lineage (GTDB taxonomy): Bacteria > Bacteroidota > Bacteroidia > Flavobacteriales > Flavobacteriaceae > CAYGMB01. The sequence continues at coordinate 1,552 of CAYGMB010000255.1, read as the reverse complement.
AGCAATCTTTGGTATATCTATGATCTTACAGTTATCAAGCATAATTTTGTAGTAATGTTCTATTCCATTTATTTGCAACTACTTCCATAGAGAACTCTTTTGTAGAAGACTTAGTATTGTTTTTACATTTTGCGTAAAGTGCTTTATCGTATACTAGTTGCTTAATTGCATTAGAAAATAAAGGTACATTTCTTTCTGAAACTAATAACCCATTTTCTTCATGTTTAATAATTTCATTAGGCCCAGAGATTATATCTAACGCTACTACAGGAGTTTCAACAGATAAGGATTCTAATAGTACCATAGGAAATCCTTCGAACTTACTAGTCAACGTAACAAATTTTGCATTTTTTATTATTGAAAATGGATTTTCTTGAAATGGTAAAAAAATTATGTATTGAGAACACTCTAGATTTGAGGCCTTATTTTTAAGCTTTTTAACATCTGGTCCATTACCCATAATTACAAGATGTACATTGTCTTTCCATACATTAGATTTTGAATATGAACTGATTAAAAAACTGAAATCCTTAACAGAATCGACAATTCTCCCATAAGAAAGAATATAATTTTTATTATCTAATTGTTTAGGAAGTGGGTTATTTTGATTACTCCAATTAGGATTAAAAGAATTAAAAACATTTACGCCATTGGTAATTTTTAAATCCTTCAGTAAGGTATTCTCAATATATTTTGAAACACAAATGGTTGCTAGGTTTTTATTATAAATTTTTGCTATTTCCTTAGGTTTATTACTAAAGTATAATTCTCTATTTGAGCTATGAACTACGTAAATACACGATTGGCTTTTATAAATATAGTTACTGTAAAATACCTCTCTTTTGTAATTAGTCTTAGATCTATTATCTACAATAACATCAAATTTTTGTTTCTTAATATACCTCCTAAGTTTTTTGAACCTAATGAAGCGCTTAAAAACTGTGTCTTTACCTTTTTTAAATTTACCTAAATTAAAAAGTGTACCTGAATAAGTGTAAGAAATGTCATTATTTAAAGTTACGATATGAACTTCGTGTCCAAGCGATGTAAACATTTGAGATTGCATAGCTGCAGCTCTCTCTGCACCTCCATTAGCAAGAGAAATTGTTACTATACAAATTTTAATATGCGTACCTTCGCTCAAGAGCTTATCCATTTAGAAGCATCACAAAGATATGAAGATACTTTTAGTAGGCGAATACAGTAGATTACACAATTCATTAAAAGAGGGACTAACTGCTTTAGGACATGAGGTATTACTTATTTCATCTGGGGATTTTTTTAAAGATTATCCGTCTGATATTAAGTTAAAAAGAAAATTTGATAGTGGTTTAGGTAAAAAATTAAAAACTCTCTTATATAAACTTACCGCTGTTAATATAACTTCAGTAGCTCTAAAAAGTCAATTCAATAAACATAAAAAAAGCTTAACAGGTTTCGATGTAGTTCAATTAATAAATGAGAGTTCTTTTGCTGCAACTCCTAAATATGAAAAAGAATTTATTGACTTCTTACATTTAAATAACGAAAAATTATTTTTATTGTCTTGCGG
>CAYGMB010000254.1:2418-3607 GCA_964350765.1 uncultured Flavobacteriaceae bacterium | reverse complement strand
ATGTGCTGTCATTAGTTTTTCAAAAGAAGATAGATCATAGCAGAGTAATAACTTGTTTGTAAGATCTGTTACCTTATCAATAGTCTTTGAGTCTATTTGTTGCGATTTATAATGTTTAATTCCTTCCTTGCTATCTTGTTTTTTGTTTAGGTGGACAAAAAATATCTGGTCTGTAAACTCCCAAGGTAAGTGCGCTTTTTTGGCTCTTGGAAAACTTGTATTTGTGTATAAAACAGGATAATTATATTTAGCCGCTGCAATGTCATAGCCGCTCCCTCCAAAACTGGTTTCTAATAATTTATATGCATCTATTTCTGCCCATTGAGCTATATTGTTGAGTAATGTAGAAGAGCTCCCTAGACCCCAATCTCTTGGAAAATCCAGTTGAGTTTCTACGACAAATCCACGACTACTTGAGAGAAAATTAGGATTTTGTTTTCTTGCTTCCAATAGAATTTTTTGGAGTGTTTCAGAAAAAAGGTTTTCATCGCTTTTATAGAATAGTGTATCTGTATTAAAATGTTCTTCGTACCATATAACATTGTTATTGTTTATACTTTTCCAATGGATGTATTTGTCTTCGATTGGAGTAACAGTAAGAGACTGTCCAAATTTTGTTGGAATAGCTAATGCTGTACCGCCGTCTAGCACTACATATTCTCCTGTTAAAAGTAGTTTTCCGTTACTGTAAAAAGTTTTTTTCAAGAGGTACGAAGTTTTTCTACATATGCTACAACTGCCGTGTGTGAAACAGTATTGTCCTTAAAGTGCTGTACTGTTTGTTTTTTTTCTTCTTCGGTAGCGGAAAGTTGATTTAATATATTCATTAAATGCATTTTCATGTGCCCTTTTTGAATACCTGTTGTTACTAAAGACCTAATGGCAGCAAAGTTTTGTGCCAATCCAGCCACCGCAACCAATTCCATTAATTGTTTAGCGTTAGGTTTTTGTAAAATTTCAAACGCTAATTTAACTAGTGGGTGCAATGAGGTTAGTCCTCCAACTGTACCTAAAGCAAGTGGTATTTCAATCCAAAAATTAAAAATTCCGTCTTCAACACTTGTATGTGTTAGGCTACTGTAATATCCGTTTCTAGCAGCATATGCATGTATGCCAGCCTCAACAGCTCTAAAGTCATTTCCTGTCGCTAAGATTACTGCATCAATACCATTCATAATTCCCTTATTAT
>CAYGMB010000254.1:0-2408 GCA_964350765.1 uncultured Flavobacteriaceae bacterium | reverse complement strand
AACTAACTTTTGCTCTCACTAAGCATTCTGGGACATAGTTTGACAAAATACTCATCACAACTTCAGGATAGGTATTACTCTTAGAAAACTCCTTATAAGCTCTAGCTTCTGTCTCAAAAGTTTTAGCAATAGCCTCTAAACAACTATTAATAAAGTTGGCGCCCATGGCATCTAGGGTTTCAAAAGTGCAATGGAGTTGGTAGTAACCTTCAAGTGTTTGTGAAGCATCTACTAGTTCAATATCCAATAGGCCACCGCCACGCTTTTTCATGTTTTTGGCTATATCGTCTATGGCATGTACAAGAAGTGGTTTTATATCATTAAAGAAATCTTGCAAATCCTTAGCATCACCGTAGTAATTAATATGTACCTGACCATTTTTTTGAGTTGAAACAACTTCAGCTTGAAAACCTCCTTTGTCTAACCAAAATTTTGCTGCATTACTAGCTGCAGCAACAACAGAACTTTCTTCAATTACCATTGGAATTGCATAAAGTGTATTGTTAACTAAAAAATTAGGAGCAATACTAAAAGGGAGGTAATAATTGGAAAGTGTGTTTTCTATAAAATCATCGTGTAGTTTTTGTAATGCCGAATCTGCATTCCAATATTTTTTTAGAGTTTTTTTAGCTTCAGGAAGATGCGATAGATAATTGTTTAGTAACCAATCTATTTTTTCTTCTTTATTCTTTTTTGAAAATCCGCTAACGGGTTTAGGCATAGTTGTAAGGATATAGTACAAATATAAAGTTTACTGCGTTTATATTTAAATAATTATATGTCATAACCTTTGCAAATTCTAGATTATAGAAGAAATAAAACAAAAAAACAGAAGTGTATTTAACATAAAATCTGGTGCATTTTGGTGAATTTTTAGTAAACTTGACGTAACAAAATTTTAACACTTTGAATACACAGTTTTTTAAAAGCATTTTTGTGCTATTTATCCTTGGGATAACTTCACTTTCGGCACAACAAAAAGACATTACATTAGAAGAAATTTGGGGAGGAGAATTTAGAACGCAAGGCTTGGATGTGTTGCGCTCACTTGATAATGGAAAAGAATACTCCGTTTTAAACTATGATCGTACAGCTAAAGCATCAACAATTGATGTTTATGACTACAGAAGCGGCAATAAAGTAAAAACATTGCTCTCAAGTAAAGACTTGGATGGAATAGATTATATAATCTCTTATGAATTTAGTGATGACGAGTCTAAATTATTATTAGCAACACAACTTAAGCAAGTATATCGTCGGTCTTCTTTAGGAACATTCTATGTGTACGATTTAGATTCTAAATCACTTACATTAGTTTCAGAAAATAAGATACAAGAACCTACATTTTCAAATGATGGAAGTAAAGTAGGATATGGTTATGAAAATAACTTATATGTAAAAGATTTACAATCTGGAGCAACAAAACAAATAACTACAGATGGTAAAAAGAATAGCATCATAAACGGTATAACAGATTGGGTGTATGAAGAAGAATTTGCTTTTGTTCGTGCTTTTGATTGGAGCAAAGACGGAAACCTAATTGCATATATACGTTTTGATGAAACTGAGGTGCCAGAATTCTCTATGGATATTTATGGTAAGGAATTATACCAAACACAACAGGTTTTTAAGTATCCTAAAGCTGGAGAAGCGAATGCGAAGGTGTCATTACATATATACAACTTAACTACAGGTACTACAAGTGATGTAGATATCTCTCAATACAATAGCTACTACATACCTAGAATAGAGTGGACTAAAGACAACAATATTTTAAGTGCGCAACTTACTAATAGAAAACAAAATATGGTTGATTTAGTATTTATAGATGCTACTACAAACTCTTCTAGATTGGTGCTTCAAGAAAAGGACAAGGCATATGTAGATATTACAGACAACCTTACTTTTTTAAATGATAATAGTTTTATATGGACTAGCGAGAAAAGCGGATGGAATCATATTTATCATTACAGTAAAGATGGTAAGTTAATTAACCAAATTACAAACGGAGATTGGGAAGTAACCAACTATTATGGGTTTGATCAAAACACAGGACGTATTTTTTATCAAAGTACAGAGAATGGAAGTATTAATAGAGATGTTTATTCCATATTACGTTCAGGAAAAAATAAAGTGCGTCTAAGTGATAAAACAGGAACTAATAGTGCTTCTTTTAGTGCAGATTTTTCAGTATTCATTAATACATTTCATAATACTGAAACGCCCTATACTTTTACATTACATGAGTCCAAAAAAGGAAAAAAGTTAAGAGACATAAAGGACAATAGTGGTCTATCAAAAAAATTAGAAGGATATACTATATCACCAAAAGAATTCTCCACGATATCAATTAATGGGAACGATTTAAACATGTATACAATAAAGCCAAAGAATTTTGATCCCAACAA
>CAYGMB010000253.1:0-3610 GCA_964350765.1 uncultured Flavobacteriaceae bacterium | reverse complement strand
GGATCCCAGCAGCAGCAATAGCTGCAGCAGCTTGGTCTTGAGTAGAAAATATATTACAAGAACTCCATGTTACCTCTGCGCCAAGAGCGATTAAGGTTTCAATAAGTACTGCGGTTTGTATCGTCATGTGTAAACATCCTGCAATACGAGCCCCCTTAAGTGGTTGCTCATCTTTGTACTCCTCACGTAAAGACATTAAACCTGGCATTTCTGCTTCAGCAAGTTCAATTTCTTTACGACCCCAATCTGCTAAGGATATATCTTTTACTTTGTATGGTACGTATGTTGTCGTTTCTGCGGACATAAAAATTGTATTTTAATCCCCCAACTAGTGGGAAACTCATTAATTATTATTTACTTTTAATCTTGAAAAGGGAAGTCCCTTATTTTCAGACTGCAAAAGTACACAATATTCGCTAATTTATAATGCCTCTTTACAAAACAATAACAGTAAATAACCACACTAAAGTCCTCATTTGGAAGATAGAAGAATCTTTTGAAAAACTTTCAGAAGGGATAGAGCTTACATCTCATTGTAAAGAACGTGTAGAAGGAATGAAAAGCGATTTACATCGTAGAGGTTTTATGAGTGTACGGCATTTACTAGCAGAAGAAGGCTATACAGATTTTGATTTGTACTATGATGAAAACGGGAAGCCACACTTAAAAGATGGTAGGTGTATTAGCATTACACATTCGTATATTTTTTCTGCAATTATCATTAGTAGAAAGGAAGTAGGTATAGATATAGAAAAGCAACGCTCTAAAATTTTAAAAATAGCTCATAAATTTACGCCTATTGAAGAATATAGAACTCTTGCTAATGATGATGCTGTAATGCGAAAGTTAACAATGGTTTGGGGGGCAAAAGAGAGTCTTTACAAAAGTTTTGCTATGCCAGGCTTAAGTTTTTTACAGCACATATATGTTGAAGATTTTAGACTAGAAACTATGGAAAGTATAGCCAATGTTTCTTTTAAAGAAAAGGAGCAAGACTATAATGTATGGTTTTTAGAGTTTGAAGGTTTTACTTGCTGCTATGCACTTATATCTGAAATATAAAAAGCATGGTAAGTTTTTACGAATCTATAGTTACTTCAGATAAAAAACTACTAGCAATTTTAATAGATCCAGATAAGTTTGCCGAAGAAAATGCAAGTGATTTTCTCTCCAGTATTCCTGAAGAAACTAGCCATTTGTTTGTTGGGGGAAGTACTGTAGCGTCTAATAAAACTAAAGTGACTGTAATGGCTTTAAAAAAGGAAACAAACCTTCCTGTTTTTTTATTCCCGGGCAGTTATGAGCAAATTACTAACACAGCAGATGCATTACTTTTTTTATCATTACTCTCTGGTAGAAATCCAGAATACCTTATTGGGCAACAAGTAAAAGCAGTACCAAACCTAATAAAAACTAGACTTGAAGTTTTACCAACTGGATATATTTTAATAGATGGTGAAAATGAAAGTGCAGTTGCAAGGGTAAGTAAAACACTCCCTATGTCTCAAAACAATATTGATGCTATTGTAAATACAGCATTGGCAGGAGAATTTCTTGGAGCAAAACTTATCTATCTCGAAGCGAGGAGTGGAGCAAAAACCCCTGTATCTTCCAAAATAATTGAAGCTGTAAAAAAAGCAATAAAAATACCGCTCATTGTGGGTGGCGGTATACGTACCAAAATTCAAAAACAAACCGCTTATGATGCAGGTGCCAACATGGTAGTGATGGGAACTGTTTTTGAAGAAAAATATCTAGAATCCACATGACAAAACTGTATTTTTGAAGCTTACTATTCTTAATCTAAACCATGAATATTTCAGTAGAACTTACCTTAACACCTTTGCAGGACGATTTTGAACCAGCTATTATTAATTTTATAAAAAACTTACGTGCTTCCGGATTAACAGTTTTGGAGAATCCATTAAGTACTCAGGTATATGGAGAGTATGATGTAGTAATGAAAGTTTTAACCAATGAAATGAAAACTGCCTTATACGCAGTAGAGAGAGGGTTACTTTATATTAAAATTGTAAAATCTGATAGAAGCAAGTATGAACCCCATTTTTGAGTTTCTTTTTGGACAGTATAAAGGGTACGAAACACACCAAATAGTACTTGAATCTTTGGGTGTTTTCTTTGGATTGGTATCTGCATTATGTTCATGGAAAAATAGCGTTTGGGTATATCCTACAGGTATTATTAGTACAGCTATATTTGTATATCTACTCTGGCAATGGGAACTGCTAGGCGATATGGTTATAAATGGCTATTATTTTATTATGAGTATTTATGGATGGTATATCTGGACACGAAAAGTAACTCCTAATACATACACGCCTATTACTACTACCACAAAAAAAGAGTATAAAATAACGTTGTTTATTTTTTTAGGAGCACTATTATTTATCTATATTATTTATGAAATATTCGATAAATGGACCTCATGGACAGCTTATGTAGATACATTAACAACAGGCTTGTTTTTTGTTGGAATGTGGTTACTCGCCAAGCGAAAAATTGAAAACTGGTTATATCTTTTGGCAGGAAATATAATTAGTGTCCCTTTGTATTTTTACAAAGGATATACTTTGAGTAGTATACTTTATCTAGTATTTATAGGAATTTCAATTGCAGGATATTACGCATGGAAAAAATACTTAGACAACAACCCAGCGATTGCATAAAGATAGTATTGTATGGTCCAGAATCTACTGGGAAAACAACATTAGCTAGAGAACTATCTATGCATTTTAATTCCTTATGGGTGCCAGAATATATGCGTGAGTATCTTCAAAAAAAATGGGATACCCATAAAAAAGTTTGTGAAAGAGATGATTTGCTGCCTATTGCAAAAGGACAAATAGAAGCAGAAAATAGAGCTGCTACACAAGAAAAAAAAGTACTTTTTTGTGATACCAATTTATTAGAACTAAAAGTATATAGTGAATACTACTTAGATGGGTTTTGCCCAAAAGCATTAAAAAATGCAGCATTATCAAACAGCTACGATTTCTATTTTTTGACAGATATTGATGTGCCGTGGGTTAAAGATGATTTAAGAGATAGACCTAATGATAGGTCAACACTATTTAGTATTTTTGAAAAGGAATTAATACTAAACAAGTTACAGTATCAATTACTATCTGGAACCAAAAAAAATAGATTACAAACAGCAATCACTAAAGTAGAAACGCTGCTACAACCCAAATAATGCTAACAAATACCGACCTCACTCAAATTAAAGAACACGGTCTTACCGTAGATACTATAATAAAACAACTAGAGACCTTTAGAAAAGGTATTCCACCAGTAGATATTGTTACTGCGGCCTCAGTAGGAAATGGCATTGAGGTGATTCCTGAAAATGTGCAAGATAGGTTAGTGTCTCTGTATGATGAAAAAAAACAAGCTTTAGACATTGTAAAATTTGTACCAGCGTCTGGTGCAGCAACACGTATGTTTAAATTTTTACACGAGTTTTTACAAACTTTTAATCCGGAAGAAGATTCGTTTAAAAAATACGTGAAAAAGCATGGAAAAGAAGAGGTTGAGATATTCTTTAATAATTTTAAACTTTTTCCTTTTGTAAATGCAGTAAGAAAAACTA
>CAYGMB010000252.1:0-3622 GCA_964350765.1 uncultured Flavobacteriaceae bacterium | reverse complement strand
GCTCTAAAACAGATTTTTGTTTTTCTAAATAACCCACAACACGAGGGTTAGTGCTCACAAATTGTGCTTCATCAAAGCTATCTCCAAATCTCTTTCTTGCTTTCGCAATTTCCTTTTGTACTTTTTGATTAAGCTTTTCGGCATAATCTTCAATTAAAACATCTGCTCTATAGCGTTTTTTGGAATCTTTATTATCAATTAGTGGGTCATTAAATGCATCCACATGGCCAGAGGCTTTCCAAGTTGTAGGGTGCATTAATATAGCGGCATCTATACCAACGATATTTTGGTGCATTCGTACCATGCTATTCCACCAATAATCCCTAATATTCTTTTTTAACTCTACGCCGTTCTGTGCATAATCATATACTGCACTTAGTCCATCATAGATTTCACTTGAACCAAAAATATACCCATACTCTTTAGCATGAGATACCACTTTTTTAAATTGATCTTGATTATTTGTCATGTCGCAAAAATAAAAAAACCGCTACGATAAGTTCGTAGCGGCTTGAAAATTATTTTTCTTTTTTTGGAACGAAAAGTTTTATTTAAGAACCATTGTAGTAGTAGCTACTTGCTTCTCACCATCAAATACATTAATTATATATTTACCTTCTACTAAATCTGCCTCAAGTGCATTCACCATTACGCACACATCAAGCTCTTCATTTTCATAGAAAACTTTAGTTGCCTCACTATAATTTATAGTTCCATTTTCTGTCTCATAAACAGCCTTTTTACCTAAAAGATTGTTTTTTGGGTTAATAACTTGAACGTATAATGTTCTATCACCCTTTTCAGCAATTGGATTAGGTGCTAATGTAAAACAAGCTCTTACCTTATCTGCTCTGCTTGATCTTTTGGTATCTACAATTTTACCACTATTTCTAACAATTACTGCTTCTCCTCTTAAATCTACAGCATTTACAACAGACCCTCTTTTAATAGTTTCACTCATAGCAACATTTTCTGTACTTACAGAGTCCACTACTTTTATTGTTTCTGTTAAAACAGTATTAGTGCTATCTCTTTGCATAGCCAATCTTTGGTTTGCAGCAACTAGACTATCTGCTCTTTTAAAAAGAACGATACGCTCATTTTTAAGTTTTCCAATCTCTATTTTGTATCTTTTAATTAAGTCTATGTTAGCTTCTGCGTCTTTAACTGAATCTAACAATACCTCAATACGTTCACGAGCTGCTAATAAGTCTTTATCTTTTAGTTCGTTGTCTTGTATTACTTCATCATAATTTGCAATTAGCCCTTCTAATTCTACTTCAATATCTTCTTTTTGGCTTTCTAAACTAGCTACAGTTGTTTTGCTATCATTATACAATGTAAATGTATATACAGCTAAAGCAATCAATATTACAGACAGTAATCCAATTACTATTCTAAATTTGTTACTATTGTTTTCAGTACTCATAATAAATTGTTTTGTTTGTTATATGGTGCTAAAGTAATGGCTCAAACGTTTAAGAAATGGTAAAAAAAATTAAAATATGTTAAATCTGTTTTTTCCAAAGCTTTGTAACGGGTGCAAAAACAGGCTATTAGAAAATGAAAAAATACTTTGTATCTCCTGTAGACATGAGCTCCCTTTAGCTTGTTTTCATAAAACTAATGACCCAAAGTTACTAAATCTTTTCTATGGAAGGTTTCCTATAAAAGCAGCTACAGCTCTTTTATTTTTTCAGAAAAAGGGGATTACACAAGAAATTTTACACAACTTAAAATATCGAAACCAGCAAAAAATTAGTGATTTTTTTGGAATTTGGTTAGGAGAAGAGCTTAAAAACATACACCCTTACACAACCGTAGATATTGTTATTCCTGTTCCATTGCATAAAAAAAGATTAAAAGAAAGAGGGTATAATCAAGTTGAAGGTTTTGGAAAAGAACTTGCAAAGGCTTTGAAGGTGACCTATGTAGATACTGTGCTTGTTAAGGAATCTAAAACTAGTTCTCAAGTTTTTAAACAACGTTTAAAACGTTTTGAAAACGAAGCTATATTTACTCTAAAAAATAGTTCTGCCATTAAAAACAAACATATATTGCTTGTAGATGATATTGTTACTACAGGAGCTACTTTAGAAAATTGTGCATTACAATTACTAAAAGTGGAGGGCGTTACTATTAGTATTGCCACCATTGCAATTGCGTAATATTACACACATATTAAACTATACACTAAAAAGAAGTATTTTTGAGGTCTAATTAATTTTGATGAAACACAGGCTAATTTACATACCTATTCTATTTTTATTTATGCTCTCGTTTGTAGATTGCGCCAAAAAAGGAAATCCCTCTGGTGGTAAAAAAGATAGTATTCCTCCAGTAATTGTAAAAAGTGACCCAGAAAATTTCACTACAAGCTTTACTGCAGATGAAATTAGAATTTATTTTGATGAATATATCAAGCTTGAAGACCTGCAGAAAAATTTAATTATTTCTCCTCCTTTAAAAAATCAACCTATAATAACTCCCTTAAGTACTTCAAAGGTTTTAAAAATTAAGTTAATGGATACTCTTCGGGAGAACACTACTTACTCTATTAATTTTGGAAAAAGTATTGTAGATAATAATGAAGGTAATCCTTATGACTATTATAAATACGTTTTTTCTACTGGGACATTTATAGATAGTCTCACTTTAAATGGAACTATTAAAGATGCGTTATTACCATCATTAAAAGAACCTGTTACTGTTATGCTTTATGAAGTTAATGAAGAATATACAGACTCTATTATCTTTAAAGAAAAGCCATTTTATATATCAAGCACTAAGGAAGCTAGAGCTTTTGAGTTTAGTAATTTAAAAGAAGGAACTTACAGGCTTATTGCTCTGGAAGATGTAAATAGCGATTACATATTTCAACCCAGTTTAGATAAGATAGGGTACAAGGAAACTTTTGTAACTTTACCAACAGATTCTAGTTACACAATTTCCCTTTTTAAAGAAGATAAGAACTATAGAATAAGCCAACCCAAACACGTCTCCAAACATTCAATTATTTTTGGATACGAAGGCGCCAAAATACCGCCAGATATTTCTTTAATTTCAGAAACTACGCAAGGGTATGAAAATCTCTTGTTTAAAGACTTAAAAAAAGATACACTTTACTACTGGTTTAAACCAGAGTTAGACGCTGATTCTTTGTTGTTTAAAAGCACATACAAAGAAAATATAGACACCTTAAATGTAAGAATACGAGACCTTTATAAGGATTCGTTGCAAGTCAGCCAACTTAATGCTGGAACTCAAAAATTAAGAGACACTTTTAAAATAAAAGCAAATATTCCATTGATTGCTATTAATCAAGAAAAAATAACTGTAACTGACAAAGACACACTTAACGTGGCAGTTAATACCACACTAGACACTAGTACAAATACAGCTTCAATTAACTTTCAAAAAACTGAAGACCAAAAATACACCATAACGCTACTTCCGGGTGCTATAACAGATTATTTTGAAACTATAAATGATACACTTCAATTTGGAGTGAGAACTAAACCGCTTTCAGATTATGGAACCCTAACGCTAACTCTAGAAAATGCGAGTGATTTCCCATTAGTGATTCAACTTGTGGATTCACAGTTTGTTGTAAGGGACGAAA
>CAYGMB010000251.1:0-3630 GCA_964350765.1 uncultured Flavobacteriaceae bacterium | reverse complement strand
TTCTGTTAAGAATACAGATAAAGACCAACCATTACATGTATTTATTCATTCAGTAGGCGGTTCAGTCTATGATGGTTTAGCTATTTACAACATTTTTAAAGATTTAGGCAGAGAGGTTATCATGCACAATAACGGTATTGTAGCAAGTATAGCCTCTATTATATTTGTGGCTGGTTCAAAAAGAATAATGAACGAAACGGATAGCTTTTTAATTCACTTACCTAGTTCTTTTGGAATGGGTAATGCTTCTGATTTAGAAAAGACAGCTAAAGAATTGAGAGTTATTGAAGATAAGTTAGCAACCATTTACGAGAATGAAACAAGTCTAACTAAAGAGGAGGCTAAAGAGTGGATGGCTAAAGATGAATTTTCTACAAATGAATTTTTATTGAAGAATAATTTCATTCACGAATTAACTCTTTATAAAGCAGTAGCAAAATATACTAAAAAAGAGGATATGAGTAAATTAAGTAATGAGGACAAAAACTGGTTTGTTGAGATGTTCAACAAGATTGAATCTGCATTTAAACCAAAAGCTACCAATAAGGTAGTTCAAGATGCTAACGGTGTAGAGATTGACTTTACAGAACTTGAGGAAGATGGTGTGCCGTCTGTAGGAGATAAAGCTAAAGTTGATGGCAGTAATGCCGAAGGAGATTATGTGATGCCAAGTGGAGAAACTTACAAGTTTGAAGCTGGGGTCTTAACAGAAATCGTAAAAGAAGAATCAGATGATGAGGTGGAAGCTTTAAAGGCGGAAAACGAACAATTAAAACAACAGTTATCTGATGCTAATGCAAGTTTAACAACTGTTAACGCAGAGTTAGAAACTGCAAAGACAACTACTGCAAAATTAGAAAGTGATTTTACAGAATTAAAAAACAAGGTAACAAGTTCTTTTGAGTGGGAGGGGAAAAATCCTGAAAATAAAAAAGAAGAAGGATCAGAGAAAAAGAAAGAAAGAAAATTATTTAAAGACTAAAAGTAATGGCAAAATTTGATGTAACAAGTTTAACACTTAACCCTAAAGAGGTTGACGACGTATCTAAAGTTATTGTAGAGCAAGCATTTGTTAATGGTAACTTATCAGAAGAGCATGATGTACAAACAGGTATTTCATATCAAGAGCAGATCCTTTTCGCTTCTCGCATGGGAATCGGAGGTAAAGCATTAACTAATTGCACTCCTGCGGAGTTGGAAGCTTTGAAATTCACAGAGAAGTTCTGGACTCCAGCATTGGTAGCTGGTAGATTTACGCATTGTGCGAATGACGAGAACCAATTATTCAAAATATTAAAGAAAGCTTCTAATGTTTATCCTGACTTCTTTAATAGATTAGATAGTCCAGAGTTGAAGTTAGTAGTTGCTTTATTGTTAACACATATTGAAGAATCGGTAAGAGCTAAAGCTTGGTTTTCTGATACAGCAGCGGATGACGTTAATGGTTCTGGGGTGTTTACAGCAGGAGCGGATTTAGACATTTTCAATCAGTTTGATGGTTTGTTTAAGCAAATATTCGCAGATGGTACTATTCCAGTAACTACAATCGCAAAAAACGCAGGAGTAACTTATGCTGGACAAGCAGTAACAGCAGCAGAGGCTTATGCAGCTATCAAAGGTGTGTGGGAAAAAGCAGACTCAAGATTAAAATCTGATCCAGATGGAAAGATTTATGTAACTCCTGAAATCTATTACGGATTTATGGACACTGTAGAGGATAAAGAATTTAACGGAGGAGTTGTTACTACTTTGTTAGATGGCAGACAAGCATTGTCTTATAGAGGTGTACCAATTATCAATATGGAACACTGGGGTAGAAACATCAAAACATTTCAAGACGATGGTACTGTTTGGAATTTACCAAATAGAATTGTTTACACTACTCCATCAAATATTCCTATCGGAACATTATCAGAGGGAGATTTACAAAACTTGCGTTCAATTTTTGATGAGCCTAACAACGTGAATATTTTAGATTACGGATATTTTTTAGACGCTAAATTCGGAGAGTCTTACATGGCATCAGTAGCGTATTAATAACTTTTAAAACGACAAAAAGATGGCGTGTAATGATAAATTAACAGCAGACATTCTAAAAGATTGTGCAAATAAGCCAGTAGGGGGGTTAGAGGTAGATGTTTTATTGTTTAACAGAGAGGATGTAGATTATTCCTCTCTGGCTTATGATGCAACAAACACCACTCACTTACTTACAGACTTTGTATTAAACAGCGGAGCGACTGGATATGTCTTAGAGGGTATAAAACAGTCTAACGGTGCTTTAAGCGAGTTGGTAATAAAAGATTTTGGAAACTTCTACAAGCATGGAATAGCTGGTGCGGTATTGGCTCCAAGTGCAGCAAACCTAAAAACATTAGGCGAGTTGTTAGATGGAGGTAGTTACGTGGCTATTGTAGAGCGTAAATGGAAAGGAGCTTCAAGTGCAGATGCTTTTGTAGTCTTAGGATTAGATAGCGGACTTGTAGCGAGTTCTCGTAACTGGAACTCAAAAGAGAACGATGGCATTGTTTTATTTGAGATGGCAAGCGAAGAGGGTTATGAAGAGCCTAAATCAGAGATTGTGTTATTAGACACAGACTATGCTACTACCAAAACAGCTTTCGATAACAAATTTGCAAATCCTTAATGAGGGATTGGAGTAAAATACACAAACGCTCTATTTTAAAAGATAGGGCGTTATTAAAAGAGTTTACACTCGATTATAAATCAAAATTCGGTAAGCTTAATATTGGATGTGGAAAATGTATAGACGAGGCTTATCGTAAGTTAACAAAGAAAAAAATGGAAACACCAAAATTTAAGCTTAAAAGAAAATACGAGGGTATTATATGGAAAGGTCAGCCAGTTAGAAACTACGACTTAACAGAAAAAGTAGCTATTGATTTATTAAAAAATCACAACGCAAAGGAGAAGCTTTTTGATATAGTTCCGAAATTACCGAAACCAAAAAAAAGAGCTACTAAAAAAGAGAAATAATGCGTATCAAATCAACCTTTTTAAAATTATTTAAAAGAGAGGTAGAGTATGATAAAACGCTAAAAGTTTACACTAATGGAGAGGCTAACGATTATCCTGAAAGGGTAGAGAGGCTTATCAATAATTCAGTAACAGCAAAGCAATGTGTTAACATAATGACATCATTCTTATCTGGAAAAGGATTTAAAGATGTAAATAATTTTTTGGTAGGAAAAACAACTTTACTTACAGCTTTTTATCGCTCTGCAAAATCTATCGCAAAGCATAGAGGGGCTTTTATTCAAGTCAATTATAACCTAAATGCAAAGATAACATCTATTAATGTATTGCCTTTTTCTCATTGTCGAGTTGGAAAAAAAGACGACGAGAAGTATAACGGTAAGATAGGCGTTTGTGAGGATTGGAGTAAGCATAAATCAACAGATGTTACTTGGATTGATGTTTACAACCCTAAAGAAAATGTAATATTATGACAAATTAGAAACTGCAAGGGAGATTCTGATGTAGAAAAAATAGAAAACTATAAAGGGCAAGTTCTTTTTGTGAATTTAGATCACGACACTATTTATCCTTACTCTACTATTGATGCAGTGCAGCGAGATTGTGATAGTGAAAGTCAAGCTTCTATTTACA
>CAYGMB010000250.1:0-3645 GCA_964350765.1 uncultured Flavobacteriaceae bacterium | reverse complement strand
CGAAATATACAATCATTATAATTTACGCAAAAAACTTGCTGATATTGAGTTTAGGGGGCATTCGGATACGGAAACTATCGTAAATTATATCGCTAAATTTGGAATATCTTCAGTAAAAGATTTTAATGGAATTTTTGCGTTTTCTATATTAGATATAAAAAATCAAAAGCTTTATTTAGTAAGAGATCGGTTTGGGGTAAAACCGCTGTATTACAGTTTTACGAATGATAAACTATTATTTTCATCTGAAATAAGACCTATAAAAAATAATATAGATAATTTGGATGTTAATAAACAAAACTTAGCCTTACTTTTAAAATTGAGATATAATCCAGCACCAACAACTTTATATGATGGAATTCTAAAATTAGAACCAGGTCATATTCTTACTCATGATTTAAATTCTAATAAAATAAATATAGAATCTTTTCAACAACCTATTGTAATCAATAATAATATTAGCTTTGAGCAAGCACTGACTACTTATGAATACCTTTTCGAAAAAGCAGTTAAGAAACAATTACTATCAGATGTAGAAGTAGGTGTACTTTTAAGTGGAGGCGTAGATTCAGCACTTGTTGCATACTATGCTCAAAAACATTCAAAAAAACCCATTAAAACTTTTACAATTGGTTTTGAAGGAGATAATGCCGCTGACGAACTTCATGATGCAAAAGAAACCGCTAAAATTTTAGGTACAGAACATTATGAAATAAAGATTGGTATTGACGATTTTCAAGAAATATTTCCAAAGTGTTTAGATATTATTGAGGAACCTTTGGGTACAACCTCTATAATTCCTATGTATTACTTAAATAAGTTAGTAGCAAAGTATGTAAAGGTTGTTCTAACTGGTCAAGGTGCTGATGAACCTTTAGGAGGATATAAAAGATACTTAGGTGAGGTTATTAGAAGTAAATATCCTAAATTACTTTTTAGAATAATGAAACCATTTTCTAAACATGTTAAAAATGAGCAAGTTTATAGAGCAATAAACTCTTTGGGCGAAAACGATATTATAAAAAGATTTAGTAAAACTTATGCCTTATTTCAGGACGATGAAATAAAGAACCTTATCAATGTAAAAGAGACGGAGAGTATGAATCGAATTAAGTATTTTTATGATATTTTAAAAGGGGAACAGAAACATGGCTGTGAAGCAATGATGGCAAATGACATGCGTATGAATTTGTCAGATGATTTATTGCTTTATACCGATAAAATTTCTATGCATTTTTCTATTGAAGCTCGTGTGCCAATCTTAGACAATGAACTAATAGCTTTTATAGAATCGTTACCATATAAGTATAAGATTGATAATTTTAACGGAAAATTGATCCATAAGAAATTTGCTGAAAAAATATTACCAAAAGAAATAGTGCATCGCAAAAAGAAAGGTTTTATGTCTCCAACAGAAAAGTGGTTTAAAAAGGATGAAGGAACCAACTATAAAAATCTTTTGACAAATAATCATGCCATGTATTTAAAATATTTTGATTCTAATGCTGTAGGCCATTTTTTTGATTCCCATAGAAATGAAAAACGTAATTATGAAAAACAGCTATTTACATTAATAGCCTTATACTATTGGTTTGAAAACGCAAAAAATGGTTAAAAAAATTAAAATCCGAAATGTGGATATTTACGCCTTCTTAAACCGAAATATATTCTTAGAATATATTAAAGACAAAAGAAAGATTTTAGTTGCAATAAATGCAGAAAAAATATTAAAAGAAAATTCACATTTGCATACTATAATTAATAATAATATTGGTTATGCAGACGGTGTAGGTGCGGTAATGGCATTAAAACAAAAAGGATTAAATGCTGTAAAAATACCTGGAGCTGAATTTTGGTTAGACATTGTCAATAAATTTCATAAACAAAAGAGTTTTTATTTTATTGGGGCTTCTCAGGAAGTAATGGAAAAGACCATTTTAAAATTAAAGCAAGAATTTCCATGTATAAAGATAAAAGGCTCACGAAACGGATTTTTAAAAGAAGGTGATAAAGAAAAATTAATTGCAGATTTACAGCTTAAAAAACCAGATGTGGTATTTGTAGCACAAGGTAGCCCAAGACAAGAGTTTTTAATGGAAGAATTACAGCAAAAGCACCCTGCCTTATATATGGGTTTAGGAGGTAGTTTTGATGTATACTGTGGCTTAAAACAACGAGCACCGAAACTATTTTTAGATTTAAACTTAGAATGGTTATATCGCTTACTAAAAGAACCTACAAGAATTGGTAGGCAAGTGGTATTAGTAAAATACTTTACTTTGTTAAAATTAAAGAAACTATAAGAATTAGTACTCATATTTAGATTTAAAACAGATTTTAATTTTAGGTTTGCCGCTAATAATTGTAATGGTATTTCTATCTTTAATATTTGTTTTGACTGAAACAAATTATATTTAAAAATAAATCATGTAGCATATACGAAATGATCTAGAAATTACGTTATAAAATTCCCTCTACATATAAAAACTAACGGATAGAAATATCAGGTGAGTTTTTCCCTCTTTTTACGAATTTATATTTAAAGTTAAGGAAACCTTATGAATAGAGTAGGTTATTTTATGTTTTTAGTGGGTTTTTGCTTAAACGCGCAATCAAATTTGTTATTTAAAACTAATTTTGAAGGTACTGTCAATTTGAGTCAAAGAGTAGGTGATTATCATTACTTTACAGGAAGTAGTCTTGGTTACACCTTTCCTACCGATGGTCAGTTAGGCTTGGGTTCGAAGAATAATGGAATCCATGTTATTGATAGAAATACTCCAGAGACAATTGTAGTTGGTTTAGAAACTGTAACAGGGCATTTAGGGACTTCATCAAAAGTTTTACATCAAAAAGTAGGTAAATCTGTGGGGGCAACTCAAGCACCTTGGCAATTCAATAAAATTGATGTAAATGTTGATGAGTTTTATATGAGTTATTGGCAAAAACTAGATGAAAATTTTCTATCTAATAATAAAACTTCAGAAGATTACATTTGGAGAGCTTTATGGGAATATAAAACGGAGAATTATACTATTGGAGATAAAACAGGAGGAAGGTTAGCATTTTATGCAGTTAAGGATGAAACTGGAGAATATTGGAATTTAACATTTGATACAGGACCAAGTTTTAAAAATATTATTTGGCATAGTTATAACCACGATATTTCTATACCTAAAGGTGAGTGGTTTAAATTTGAGATATATTTTAAATTTCGAAACGATAATACAGGTGAAGCTTGGGTAAAAATTAATGGAGAAAAAGTATGTGGAAAAGTTGGTGTGCCAACAACAACTGGAAACAATCCTATGGGTTGGATTATGGCTGCGCAGGTTTACGGCAATGTTGATAACTTAGAGCAATGGATAGATGATGTTGAAATATGGGATGGGATTCCGAATAAAGACACAGATACAGGTACAGGGTCAGTCAAAGCAAACGCAGGAAAAAATAAATCAATTTGTTTAGGAGAGAGCGTTACGTTAACAGCGAGTGGCGGGACGGAATATTTATGGAGTAATGGAGCAGCAACAAAGAGTATCACGGTAAGTCCGACAACAAGTACAACCTATAGTGTAACGGTTTCTGAAGGAGGAAACTCAGACACGGACGAAGTAGTGGTTACCGTAAACACAGTTACTGCAG
>CAYGMB010000249.1:0-3651 GCA_964350765.1 uncultured Flavobacteriaceae bacterium | reverse complement strand
TACTCCAGCAAATACAGAAAGACCACCATGTCCTTTTGCAATATTGTTAATTAACTCCTGAATTAATACCGTTTTACCTACACCAGCACCACCAAATAATCCAATCTTTCCTCCCTTTGCATATGGCTCAATAAGATCGATTACTTTAATACCAGTAAATAAAACTTCTGTAGAAGTTGATAAATCTTCAAATTTTGGAGCTTCACGGTGAATTGGTAATCCGTTATCTCCTTCTTTTGGTAAGTCTCCAATACCATCAATAGCATCTCCAATTACATTAAAAAGTCTTCCGTAAACATCTTCACCAATTGGCATTTGTATAGGTGCTCCTGTTGCAACAGCATCTACCCCACGGCTTAAACCATCTGTAGAGTCCATTGAGATAGTACGAACTGTATTTTCTCCAATGTGAGATTGTACCTCAAGGATTAATTTATTTCCATGATTATCTACTTCTAAAGAATCATATATCTTTGGAAGCTCTGCTCCGTTTGCAAATTCTATATCTACAACTGGGCCAATAATTTGTGCAACTTTTCCTGTAACCTGTGACATGCTGTACTTGTTTAATTTTAAGTTATATACAAGGGATTACACCACCTTGTTTTTGAACGCTGCAAAGATAGTTTTTTCTTATCTAAAATAACAATGGATTTTTACTATTTTTCTGAAGTAATTTTTTTTGCTTAAATAACTCTAAGATAGCGCTAAAACATTACTGTTTTATTAGCCGTATTGAAGATTGATTGTTAACTGAAATCAAGTACATCCCACTACTAAGTAATGAAATATCCATCACTTTAGTGTCAATATTTAGATTACTTTCTTCTAAAAGCAGCTTACCAGTCACATCAAACAACCTAATTTCTTTTATAAGTGAATTTCCTCCATTAACGGTAATTTTAGAATTGGCAGGATTTGGAAAAACACTAAAGTTAGTTATAGTTTGAGAAGGAGTATCTAGTATTATGTTGTTTTCAGCAAGAACAAATAACCCTCCATTATCCGAAAAATTACTAACTACTAGGTTTCCACTTCCAAAAAAAGGATACACATTCCAAGCACCTGGATCACCTATACTAGCGCTTGTATTATCATCTGCTGGCCATGTGTCAAAAAAACCAATTTCAGTAATATTCATGTTGTCTATATCACTTAAATCAAGAACTCTCATCCCACCTGTATAAGCCGACAGATATGCCCTGTCACCTTTTACATAAATATTGTGATCTACTGCAGGTGTTTCCCCAATATACTCCATGTGAACTACAGGGTTGTCAAGGTCTGTAATATCCATTACTATTATGCGCAAGTCGTTGCCATTAAAAACCTCATCAAGCTCATCTGTAACCAAAAAGTATCTATGGTCTTCTGTTAGCCATCCTTGGTGGGTATACTGAAAGTTATTATAGCTTAAGGAGTTAATGTTTTGAGGATTGTTTTTATCACTCACGTTTACAAAAACCACTTCATCTTCATTACTACCAATGTACAGTTCTATCCCTTGATAATCTGTGTCTGGTCCGTTGTAAATAACAACTTGTGCATCGTGTGTATAACCATCACCAGCATAGCCACCAGCGGCAACTGGATTAGTTGGGTCTTGGATATTTACAAAATGTGCCCCTCCAGAAAAAGTGTCCGTACCAACTCCGTAAGCAAAGCCAGTATCGGTATTAATTGCAACATTATGAGCTCTTCCAAATCCTGTATACACGCCATCATCTGCAAACATTACAGGAGGGTTTGTTACGTTACGTAGTTTCGTTAAATCAAATATTTGCATCCCATGCCCATCAATCTCGCTTACAATAAAAGCAAAATTGTTATATACTTTTACATCATGCCAATTACCTCTAAACTCATCCAAAACAGGTGAAATTAACTTGCCAACATAAATAGGATTAACAGGATCTGTAATATCTACATAGGCACTACCATCACGCAAACCAATTATAGCGTATTCTTTTCCTGTATCAGGATCTGTCCAACCCCAAGAATCATTAGACGAATTAGCGCCAAAGGTTGACAAGGGTATATTAGATTGCAATCCATAATTTTCACATGGAAACCCTGAAGAATTTCCAGAGCTACATGGGGTTTGAGCTGTAAGTGTGATTGATATCAACCCAAATATAGAGAGTATTAGTTTTTTCATAGCATTTTTCTTTCTTAGTAAATGTAAATAATTAAAAGCAAAGTTCTAGAGTGGTTCACAATAGCTTTTAATGTTTTGTTTAAAAATTTCTAGCACTCTTTTCATTAATGCGTTATCTCTATTAATTTCTCTCCCATCAATTTCAACAACAGGAGTAAGTTCACCCATAGTACCAGTAGCAAAGACACCATCTGCATTATACCATTGGGCAAGTGACAAATCTGCTTCAATTATATTAATGTTGTTAGACCTACAAAGTTCTAATACTGTATTTCTAGTAATGCCCGGTAAGCAGGCGTGTGCAAAAGGAGTATAGACTACGTTTTCTTTTATCATAAAAACATTACTTCCATTAAGCTCTGCTACAAAACCCCTTTCATCGAGCATAAGTCCAGCATCTTTTCCTGCTATATTAGCTTGAATTTTTGCGATAATATTGTTTAGTAAGTTGTTATGATGAATTTTACTATCTAGAAATTGTGGACCATTTCTGCGTTGGCTTGTACTTATTACTTTTATTCCTTTAGTGTTGTCGTACACTAGTGGTTTCCACTCTGCTAGCACGATTAAGCAAGAACCACTTTGATTTAGCCTTGGATCCATACCGCTAGTGATTTTTTCACCACGAGTAAGAGTAAGTCGTATATGTGTATCATTATCCATACCGTTTGCCTCTAGGGTCTGCTTTATTGCACTTTTTATAAAGTCTTTGCTTGGGATATCTATAAAAGCTAACGTTTTAGCACTCTCATAAAGCCTATTTAAATGTTTGTCTAAGCAAACAACTCCCTCTGGGTATACACGCAATCCTTCCCAAACAGCATCTCCGCCTTGAACAGCACTATCAAAAACAGATATTTTTGCTTGTTCTCTAGGGTATAATCTATCTTTAATAAATACTTGTATGTTGTTGTTTTTAGAATTGGATTTTTGTAGCATACTTAGTTTTTTAGAATTTCATTTTTTAATATTTTGTAGTACGATGTGGCTTCACTTAGCAACGCATTAAACTTTTCTGGCATTACATCATTACTTGATTTTTGAACTGTAAAGCCTGTAGAATTATGAACGTTTTTATACCAATGCTTTGCCCATACTCCATCTTCTTTAATTCCTCCCTTGTTCCATGATAGCATTTCTTTTTGAAAAGGAATATGTAGTAGTGTACATAACTTTTTTAAATATTCTTCTGGCTTTTTAAGCAGCTCATCACTATCTATAACAATGGGCGTTCTATTTTTCTTTTGAAGAAATAAAAACAACTCTGCAGCTTTTTTGATTCCAATATCATTTATAGATGGATTCTCAATTACTTTTGAAAAAGAGGAAATTAGTTTTCTTGGATGTCTTATTAAAATTACATTATTCCAATTTAAAATATGTTTAGGGGACTTTGATAAATAATGATGCGCCATCCCTTTTACAAACACATTTGATTTTTCTAAAAGTTTTTCAATATTATTAGTGATAGACTCTTTATTGGTATTCATTGT
>CAYGMB010000248.1:0-3666 GCA_964350765.1 uncultured Flavobacteriaceae bacterium | reverse complement strand
AGCATCGGTATCTTTTCGGTATTTTAATAGACCAATACCTGCAAAAAAGAAAATTACACCTAATATTGCTAATGCCCATGGACTTAACCCCAAACTCATACTACCAAATATTCCTAAAATACCAAGTACTAACGCAATACCTCCAATAACGGTTAATATTAATCCTAAAATTTTAATCATCACTTAAGTTTTTTAATTGGTTCAATACAATGTAAAAAAACTTAAGGTATTAATTAGCTTGATTAACAAAATTTTGCGAAATGAAGCGACAGTTTAAAACTTATAAAACTTCATCTTCAGCATCCCAACCAATCATAAAATATTTAAAGGTAGCATCATCTGGAATTTGAGTAGCATCAATTTCTAGACTTGGGTCATAGCGAAGATTTTCTGGTAGCTTTACTTTTTCAATAGTAAGATAAACATCAGTTTCTTCAAGAAAAACCACAACCGAACGTATTGTTGTTTCTACATTAGCGACTGTATAATTTGCTTTTACATCGCCAAAAGTACTGTTTAAATTGAGTCCTTTATCTGTTTTGTAACGCTCATCAAAAACTTGAATGTTGCTAATTTTTGAGGAAGGATCATTCTCATTAGATGGAGAAAGCAACAATAACTTTTTACCGTCTTTGTCATAGACTTCTACTTCTCCTTGTGTACCTAAGGCATTTTCTATAGGATTTAACCTAACGATAGAGTCTTGCGCAAAAATAGAATCTACTTGCTTAACTTGTATATCTTTAGTAAGGTTACCAATTGCACCATTTGAAATTAAAAATGGATCTTTTTCTTTTCCACATTGGATAAAAAGTAATGTTACTAGTGTTCCTAAAATAAGGGTTTTCTTCATGTTTATTATTATCTAATTAGTTTTGTTAATATTCCCAATACGCTTCTTATCACGGTTGGACTTGTTAGTACTTTTTCTAGAGAACTTTTACTAGTTCTTCTTCTTGTTGAGGTTCTTCTTCTCGAAGAACTGCTCCTTTTTACTTCTTCCTTTTCCTTTTTTGCTTTTTCCTTAGCTTCTTCTAATGCAGCCGTTTCTATTTTTTCGTTTAATAGTTCATAAGCACTTTCTCTATCGATTTCTTCATTGTATTTTCTAATGAGTTTAGAGTCTGCTATTAAATCTTTTAACTCGTCATCTTCTAGTACATCCATTCTACTCATAGGGGCACGAAGCATCGTAGCTGCTAGGGGTGTAGGCACCCCTTTTTCATTAAGAGCTGTTATTAATGCCTCTCCTATACCTAACGACGTAAGTACCTCTGAAGTATTGTAATAATCTGATAAAGGATAATTTTCTGCTGTTAATTTTATAGCTTTTCTGTCTTTTGCAGTAAAAGCTCTTAGTGCATGCTGCACTTTTAAACCTAGCTGGCTTAATACAGCATCCGGTACATCGGTTGGGTTTTGAGTTACAAAATAAAGCCCTACACCTTTGGAGCGTATTAACTTTACAATACTTTCTATTTGGTCTAGTAATGCATCACTAGCTTCTTTAAAAATTAAATGAGCCTCGTCTATAAAAATCACAAGCTCTGGTCTGCCACTATCTCCTTGTTCTGGAAATGTTCCATAAATTTCTGCTAGTAGCGAAAGCATAAATGTGGAAAATAGCTTAGGTCTATCCTGTATGTCAGTTAAACGGACAATATTAATATAGCCCATTCCATTTTCATCTACTCTTAATAAATCATCTGTGTCAAATGATTTTTCACCAAAAAATAAATCTCCTCCTTGTTGTTCTAATTCAACAACTTTACGCAAAATAGCACCTGTAGAGGCAGGGGAGATGCGCCCATAATCTTCGGTAATTTCTTTTTTACCTTCATTAGTAGCATATTGTAAAATCTTTTTAAAATCTTTTAGGTCTAGAAGAGGTAGTTTATTGTCATCACAGTATTTAAACAATACCGAAATTATACCAGATTGTGTTTCGCTAACATCAAGAATTCTAGATAGAAGAACTGGACCAAATTCGCTAACAGTAGCTCGTAATCTAACTCCTTTTTGTTCAGAGAGCGACAATATTTCTACTGGGAATTTTTTTGCTTCAAAAGGAAATCCTATTTTTTCATGACGCTCGTCAATTTTAGGA
The DNA here is from genome assembly GCA_964350765.1 of uncultured Flavobacteriaceae bacterium. Lineage (GTDB taxonomy): Bacteria > Bacteroidota > Bacteroidia > Flavobacteriales > Flavobacteriaceae > CAYGMB01. The sequence continues at coordinate 1,559 of CAYGMB010000248.1, read as the reverse complement.
TGGCCAGGGCTAGGTTGAGCGATTCCACTCAAGTCTCCTTTCATATCCATTAATAGAACAGGAACTCCTTTCGCTGATAGGTTTTCGGCCAAACCTTGTAGGGTCTTTCTTTTTCCAGTAACTGTTGCTCATGCAATAAGACCATGTCTGTTCATCGTTTTAAGAGGAACTTTCACTAGGGCATTAGTTATAGTTTCTCCCTCTAGCATGGCCGCTCCAAGAGAGATATAATCACCTTTGTGAGTATTTCCTTTTTCTATGTAATCATAAAATTCTTGCTGTTTAGACATCCTGTTCTAATTTTGGCTAAAAATAATAATAGTATTTATGCTATTGAAATATTCCGTAATTTACTTTTTTAATCTGAACAAAATGATACTCAAACCTTCAATTATAGTACTAAGTATTGTCTCAATAATAATTTTATTTTCTTGCAGTCATTCAGATTCTACCAAAACCGAAGTTGTTACTCCTATTTTCCATCAGTCTCATGAGGATAAAAAGAAAGATGCGCCTTTTAGTGACGTGGTTCAGGTTGGAAATTTATATTTTTTGGCTGGACAAATTGGGATGAATCATACAACAAGAACCCTTGTAGAAGGAGGAATAGAAGCTGAGACTAAACAAACTCTTGAAAATATTAAAGATGTCTTAGCACAACATAATTTACAAATGGAAGATGTTGTAAAGGCAACTGTAATTTTAGATACTATTGGAGACTTTGCTAGTTTTAATAAAGTATATATTACATATTTTCCTCAAAAACCAGCTCGAACTACATTTGCTGTGGAGTCATTGGCTAGAGGAGCAAAAATTGAAATAGAAGTTATTGCAGTTAAATAATTACTATAATATTTTTTCTATGTAAATGTTAGTGGTTCCAGCAGATCTTAAGTTTACATCTCCAGATTGCGCAGCTCTAACAATTGGTATGCTTATTACGGCACCAGCAGTAACCTCTATTACTTCGTTAATATGTATAGAGGACTCATTGTGACCACTAGTTCTTCTCATATAACCAGTAGAGGCATAAGATCCAACTTGAGAACCATTTACTTCTAGATACATTTCTGGAGCTCTTCTACTACTAGCATTACAAACTACCGAAGCATTTACAATAATTTTGTAACGGCCTGTTTCAGTAATTGTAATTTGATTAGTTATAACATTAGGTATGTATAGTGAGGTATTGTCATTCCATTCTTGCGTACCAAACACAGGTAAGTTTATTGCTGAATTTTGATTAACATTTGTACTAGTGTCTGTATTAGAGTATTTAACAGATTGCCCAATGTTTGATGAATTTACGGGAGCGACATCAAATGCTTCCCAGATTGGAGTAACAGTACTGTTGGAGTTAAATTGGAACTCGTCACTATCTGTATTGTAAATTAATAATCCATTTGCTGGATTAAAAATAGCATCTCTTTGAGCAGATGTCATTCTAGGAATTAACATTCCTTTATCTGTAGAGCTAATGTCTATGATTGATGAGTTGTCTGGACTAGTCGTATTAATTCCAACTTGAGCAAAATTGTGAGTGCTTGAAAAAAAGACAT
>CAYGMB010000247.1:0-3680 GCA_964350765.1 uncultured Flavobacteriaceae bacterium | reverse complement strand
GGTAAATGAGTTAGACAATAGAGGTAGTCATTACTATTTAGCTATGTATTGGGCACAAGCATTAGCAAATCAAGATAAAGACGTAACACTAAAAAATAGATTTACTCCTATTGCAAAAAGACTACAGCAAGAAGAAGCGACTATTATTTCTGAGTTAAATGCAGCTCAAGGTAGCCCTGTAGATATAGGTGGATATTATGAACCAACTGAAGTATTAGCAAAACAGCAAATGCGACCAAGTAAAACATTAAACACCATACTTTCTGAAATAAAGTAATAGAAACAAAACTTAAAAAGCCTTTAGTTAACACTAAAGGCTTTTTAATACGTTCTTAAGTAAGTACTTAAATAAAAATTGATTTTGAAAAATATAATTTGTTTCCTTCTTTTATTCGGAAGTGTACTAAGTTGGGGGCAAGAAAAATTTACTATTAGCGGAATTATTTCTGAAGCTGCAACAGGCGAATCCCTAATAGGGGTTAATGTCCTAATTCCATCTTTACAAAATGGCACCATTACGAATGAGTATGGCTACTACTCTATTACCTTACCAGAAGGTGAATACGAATTTTATATTAGTAATATTGGCTTTGTAACACAACAATTTACTATACAATTAGACAAAAACTTAAAAAAAGATATTAGTCTAGAAGAAGATACTCAAGAGCTTAATGAAGTAGTTATAAAAGCTGATATAGAAAAACTAAATATTAGAAAGCCACAAATGAGTGTAAACACTCTCTCAATAAATACAATTAAAAAAATACCTGTAGTGTTGGGAGAAACAGATGTTATTAAATCTATCACATTACTTCCAGGAGTTACCAATGCTGGAGAAGGTGCTAGTGGATTTAATGTTCGTGGAGGTGCTGCAGACCAAAATCTTATTTTACTTGATGAAGCTACACTTTATAACTCTTCGCATTTATTCGGTTTCTTTTCGGTTTTTAATCCAGACGCTATAAAGGATGTAACATTATACAAAGGAGGTATTCCTGCCCGATACGGTGGACGTGTTTCTTCAGTATTAGATATTTATCAAAAAGATGGCAATAAAAAACAGTTAAAAGCGCAAGGGGGAATAGGTGCTGTAGCTAGTAGATTATTACTTGAAGGTCCTATTAAAAAAGATACTGCATCCTTCTTAATTGGTGGTAGAAGTAGCTATGCACATCTATTTTTGCCTTTACTAGATAATGATAATGTTGCTTATTTTTATGATTTAAATACAAAATTAAGCTATAACCTTAATAAAAATAACAGGCTTTATTTATCTGGATATTTTGGGAGAGATGTATTTACTATTGCAGATAGTTTTTCTAATAGCTTTGGAAATTCAACTTTTAACTTACGCTGGAATCACCTATTTTCAGATAAACTCTTTAGCAATCTTTCTTTAATATACACAGATTATTTTTACGGCTTAGAGCTCTCCTTTGTAGAGTTTGATTTTGATAGTGGTATTACAAACTTTAATTTAAAATACGATTTTACGCATTTTCTTTCAGACAATGTAGAACTTAGATATGGGCTTAATAGTATCTATTATAAGTTTAATCCTGGAGATATAAATCCAACCACCCCTACATCTGGAATAAATCCTTTTAAATTAACTGATAAGTACGCTTTTGAAAATGCTGCTTATCTTGACACAGAATTTGAACTTACAAAAAAACTAGCAATACAAGCTGGACTTAGAATTTCTACTTTTAATAGATTAGGTCAAGACGAATTAAACATCTATGAAAACGACAATCCGCTATTGTTTAATCAAGAATTAGAAATCTATCAAAAGGCTACACCAATAGATACTGTTTCATTTAAAAAAAGTGAAACTATTAAGTCTTTTGCTAATTTAGAACCTCGTTTTGCAATTTCATACCAACTTAATGATGATGCTTCTTTAAAAGCTAGTTACAACAGAACAGCGCAATATATTCATCTTATAAGCAACACTACCTCTCCTACTCCTTTTGATATTTATGCCCCTAGTGGGAAATACATAGAGCCACAAGTAGCAGACCAAGTAGCTGTTGGTTATTTTAAGAGATTTCAAAACTATTCACTTGAAGTAGAAAGTTTTTATAAGAAAGTACAAAATAGATTAGACTATGTTGACGATGCCGATCTTATTGCAAACAATGCTATAGAGCAAATACTATTATCTGGAGAAGCAAGAGCTTATGGATTAGAGGTTTTGTTTAGAAAAACAGAGGGAAAACTACAAGGATGGATAGCATATACTTTATCTAGAAGCGAACAGCGTACTCCTGGAAGAACTCCTCTAGAAACTGGAATTAATAATGGGGCATGGTATAATTCCCCTTGGGATAAAACTCATGATATAAGTATAACCGGACAATACGAATTAAGTGATAAATGGTCTTTTAGTGCTAATTTTATTTACCAAACTGGACAACCTACTACGTTTCCAAACGGACAATACGAATATAATAATGTTGTCGTACCTGTATATGAAGCCAGAAATAGCAGTAGATTACCAGACTTTCATCATTTAGATATTGCCGCTACTTGGACTCCCAAGCCAAACTCCACAAAACGATGGAAAAGTGAATGGGTGTTTAGCATTTACAACTTATATAATAGAATGAATGCAGCGTCTATTTCTTTTAGAGAAAACACAGACGTTAACAGAAACGAAGCCGTAAGACTATCTATTTTTGGGATAATACCCTCAATAACATATAATTTTAAATTTTAGCTATGAAGAAGTGTGTATTAGTAATAGTTTACTTCTTATGTATTTTAACTTCCTGTGAAGAAGCTATTGATGTTGATTTAAATGATGGTGAACCTAGATTAGTTGTAGAAGGTAGTTTTAATGTTTCTGAAATTGGAGAGCAAACGCAAGCTAGCGTTAAACTTAGTCTCACAAAACCATTTTTTAACAATCAAGACACTTTTGTAAACAATGCTGAAGTAACTGTTATTGATGAAGATGGAGTTATAACCGAATTAGAATTAGTTCAAAATGGAATTTATAACGCTCCATTAATTATTAATCCAGAAAAAGAATATACATTACAAATTAACTATAGTGGAGAACTTTATACTGCTACAGAACAGTTTAAACCAGTTGTGCCATTAGAGTTTGTAGAGCAAGATAACGAAGGAGGTTTTGATAATGAAAGCATTGAGCTTAAAGCTTTTTTTACAGACCGTGCAGCAGAACAAAACTTATATCTATTTCAAGGGGATTCGGCTAAAGGATTTATGGTAGATACTTTTAATGATGAGTTTTTTAATGGAAATCAAATTTTTGGTTTTTACTTCGTTGAAGATTTGGAACCAGGTGATGAAGTTCAGTTTTCACTTTATGGAGTAGATGAACAATTCTATAATTTCATGTTTACTTTACTACAGCAAAGCTCAGATCAAAGTGATGGTCCCTTTGAAACGCAACCTGCAACTGTACGTGGCAATATTGTAAATCAAACAAACCCCGATAATTTTCCGCTTGGATATTTTAGGATTTCACAAATTTCTACGCTTCAATACACCATACAATAAAACTAGTCTTTTGTATCTTTAACATATGAGTTTTACTAAAACAACCGAAAAAGAATCTCACTACAATCATCTTGAAAAGATGAGTGTTACAGAACTATTACAAAGCATAAATACAGAAGACAAAACAGTACCAATAGCTGTAGAAAAAG
>CAYGMB010000246.1:0-3690 GCA_964350765.1 uncultured Flavobacteriaceae bacterium | reverse complement strand
AACTACTTTCCAATGATTGTAAATAGTGATGAGCGCCAATGGACATGGATGGACGAAGGCTTAAACACTTTTGTACAGTATGTTGCAGAGCAAGATTTTGGAGAATCATATCCAGACGCTATCGCACCTAACAAAAAATATCCTTCAAGAAGAGGGCCTGCTAAAAACATTGTAAACTATATGGCGGGCAATCAAGATTATATTGCTCCAATTATGACCAAAGGTCTTAATACGTATAGTTTTGGTAACAATGCATATGGAAAACCAGCTACAGGACTTAATATTTTAAGAGAAACTATTATGGGACGTGAGTTGTTTGACTATGCATTTAAAACATACTCTCAACGTTGGATGTTTAAGCACCCAACCCCAGAAGATTTCTTTAGAAGTATGGAAGATGCCTCTGCAGTTGATTTAGACTGGTTCTGGAGATCTTGGTTCTACACTACAGATTACACAGATATAGGTGTACAAGATGTGAAAAAATTCTATGTTTCATCAAAAATGACGAAACAAGTTAAAGAAATGATGGCAGCTCGTGGTATGAAAGAAAGTGATTTACCTCCATTAGTTTATCTTGTTGAAGAAGGAAGTGAAGACTATGAGGAAAGTATGAAAACTGCCAAGTTAGAAGATATTAAATCTATCAACGAATATATGATGGATAATTTATCTGCAGATGAAAGGGCTAAAGTAAAGAAGCCTAAATATTTCTATGAAGTAACTTTTGAGAAGCCAGGGGGAATCCCAATGCCTATTATTGCAGAGTATACATATAGCGATGGCACCAAAGAAAGAATTACTTACCCAGCGCAGATTTGGAGAAAAAATGATGTTTCAGTTGGAAAAGTAATTGCTTCAGAAAAAGAAATTACTAGCATTGTCGTTGATCCAGATGAAGAAACTGCAGATATTGACACCTCAAACAATAGTTGGCCAAGAGAAAAGGAAGAGGGTGAGTTTAAGCAATTTAAAGATGGAGTTAAAGGAGAAAAATAATAATCCTTATTTACTATAATTTTAAAGCCCTTTTTACTTTTTAAAAAGGGCTTTTTTGTTTTCTTAAATTTTAATAATTGTATCTTTGTACCATGCAGTTAGCTATACTTCCTTTATTTATTAGTGGTGCCGAAATAGGCTTTATACTATTTATAGTACTACTTGTTTTTGGAGCAGATAAAATTCCAGAAATTGCTCGTGGTTTGGGAAAAGGAATGCGTCAAATAAAAGATGCAACCAATGATATTAAATCTGAAATAACCAAAACTGCCGAAAAACAAGGAATTGATATGGATGTTACAAAAGATATCAAAAAACAAATAGATAGTGTAAAAGAAGATATCGATGAGGTTACTGGTTCTATAAAAAGAAAATTCTAGATGCTTGAAACCTTACAGCAATGGGATCGTGATTTATTTATATTTCTCAATAATTTAGGTATTGAAGCTTATGACTCTTTTTGGGTTTTTGTTACTCAAATTGAAAGTTGGACACCTCTTTTTGTTGCATTTCTTTTCATAGTTTTTTACTACTATAAATGGAAAAAAGGTATAGTAGTATTTCTTCTTATACTTAGTTGTTTTGCCGTTACTTTGCTTGCAACAGACTTAACTAAGGAATTTGTAGCTAGATTACGACCCAATAATGAGCAACTCCTTTCAGATTTGATTAGAGTTCTCCAAAAGCCTACTACTTATAGCTTTTTCTCTGGGCATGCTTCCACTAGCATGGCAATTACTACTTTTATGGTTTTAGCTATTAAGAGGTTTAATAAGTGGATTTACCTTGCATACATATGGCCACTAATTTTTATGTTAAGTAGAATTTATGTAGGTGTACATTATCCTAGTGATATACTTATAGGAGCGTTGGTAGGTACTGGTTTTGCTTTTTTATTTCACACGATTACAAAACGAATCATTGTTAAGATAGATTAAATCACTCTAGATACCGTTAACCCATCTCTAATGGGTAATAATACAGTTTCTAGCTTAGGGTGTTCTTTAAGCAACTTATTATAGGTAAGCAAAGCTTTAGTGTCTAAATCATCTTCTTTTACAGGCTTTACAACTTTACCACTCCATAGTACATTATCACTTAATAATACTGCTCCTTTAGCAAGTCTAGGGAGTAAAATTTCAAGATACTTAGGATAGTTTTGTTTATCTGCATCAATAAACACAAGGTCAAAACTAAAATCTAACTTAGGAATAATTTCTCTAGCATCTCCAATATGTTGAAAGATTTGACTTCCGTAGCCAGAAGCATCAAAATAGGTTCGTTGAAAATCGTAGAGTTCCTCATTGATATCTATGGTATGTATTTCTCCTTCTTTTTGAAGTCCTTCAGCAAGACAAATGGCAGAATAACCTGTATAGGTTCCTATCTCAAGAATGTATTTTGGGTTAATTAATTTTGAAAGCATACTTAAAACACGTCCTTGCAAATGACCACTTAGCATTCTTGGTGCTAAGACTTTTTGCCATGTTTCTCTACTTAATTTTTGTAGTAATTCTGGCTCATCTTGAGAGTGCGATACTACGTATTCTTCTATATCTTTAGGTAAGAAATCCATTAATTTTCTTTTATTTCTTGCATTTCCTTAATTTGTTTTAAAAGTATTTTTTTTGGAATAAAAGGTACGCTGGACATCATTATTTTTTGTGAAAAACTAAGACCTGCTTTCACATTTAATTTTCCAGCTAGCATACCTTCATAACCAGTTTTTGCTACTTCAGCAGCCGAGTGAGTTTCAGCAAATAAGTCGGTTTTATCCATACCAGAAGTTTTAGCAAAATCTGTTTCCGTTGCCCCAGGTAATAAAGCAGTAACTGTAATATTTGTTTCGCGAAGCTCTTCAGAAATTGCATTGCTAAAAGACGTAACGTACGCCTTGCTAGCAAAATAAACTGCTTGCAAAGGACCTGGCATTAAACTGGCTGTTGAAGAAACGTTGAGTATTCTACCTTCATTTCTTTCAACAAAATCTGTTAAAAAGTATCTAGTTAGGGCTGTTAATGCTACAATGTTTAATTGTATCATGCTCAAGTCATCATCCCAATCTCGCTTGTAAAATAATCCTTGTCCTCCAAAACCAGCGTTGTTTATTAAGTAGTTAACAATAATATTGTTACTTGTTACCTCCTCGTATATTTCTTTTGCAGCGTTTGGAGATGTAAGATCCTTTTCAATTACATAAACAGAACAATTATACTTTGTTTCTAATGTTTCTTTGAGTTCATTTAGTTTATTAAGGCTTCTAGCAATCACAACTAGATTACCTCCCCTTGAGGCATGAATGGCTGCCATTTCTTTACCTATACCACTACTAGCACCAGTTATTAAAGCTGTTTTACTCATTTGTAATTCTGTTTATTAATTTCTTTTTTGCATTTTCATCATCGCCACACAACCATTGTATTACATTATCTTCCCAAATAGCACCACATTGCTCATCATTTAAAATATTTCTATCTTTTGCTAGGTCAAGTATTTTTCCTGGATAAGAAGATTGCACTGCACTCTCCATTTCTCCAAGAGGGTAAGGATCATCTAATCCCATTACAACTTGCTGTGCTCCTTGATTTTTAATCAACAATTCGAGAGAGCCTGTATCATGTACTAAGGTATCGAAAAAGATATTTTTATGTCCTACAGATTTTCTAGGGTGTATCTTACCTTCAAATAAGT
>CAYGMB010000245.1:0-3698 GCA_964350765.1 uncultured Flavobacteriaceae bacterium | reverse complement strand
GCCACTCATAACTTCCGTTCTCCAAGCTATGCCTAGAAGAAGTTTGAGCCGTTATAGTGTCCACTACTACTTGGGTTGGGTTGGTAAAGTTTGGAGTTGCTATCTGTAGAGTGTACTCCTCAGCAAATTCAACTTCTTCCCATGTAAAGGTTATTTCTCTAATATCTAAGGTAGCATTATCACTAGGGGCTACCAATGTGACAGTTTCGTTGGCAATATCCTCAACAAAAACTTCTGTCTGAACTGAAAAAGGATTTGTAAAATACTCCGTTTGTGAGCTACCGTTAAAAGCACGTACCCGCCACTCATAATCATTGTCTGCAAGTAAGAGTAAAAGCTGTTGTGAATTACTGTTTATAGTATCAACGATCGTACTGTCAAAAACAATTTGAGCCGAAGAAGAGAAATTAGGAGTGGCTACCTGTAATTGGTACTCAAAAGCACCATCAAGGGTATTCCAAGAAAAATTGACGATAGAATCTGTTATGATTGCATTTTCAGAAGGTGCAAGTAAAAACACTTCCTCATTGGTAAGGTCTTCTTCAAACAATATTTCTTCACAGGCATAAAAACCAAAGAAAATAAATAACCCATATAAAAAATAAAGTGCTTTCTTCATTAGAATTTGAATTCAGTTTTCTTTTTGGCCTTGGTTGCCGAGTTGTATAATTCATCCCCACAACTACTATTGGATGGCACTAGGTCAAATATCTCTATTTTATTTCTTGAGCTTTTACCCCAACAAAATTGTGAGGCTTTATATTCTAAAATGGTTCCTTCAGAGAAAGAAACTATTCTAGGTATTTTATTATTGTTTCTAAGCTGCAAAGATAGGGTGCTCTCTTTTTCTTGAACTAGATACACTTCATCCGCTTGTAGGATGGTATTCTCAATACTTTTTGGAAACTTTATTGTAACCTCGGTAACAATCTTATTTTGCGGGGTTAGCTTGAGGTTTTCTAATAATTGGGGATTATCATTTATTTGGTTGATTACACCAATCTTATCAATTATTGAAAATTTTATCGATGTCTTTGCCTCTTGTGGTAAAGAGTCCTTTATAAACAGCGTCCTTTTAGTCTCTTTAATTGACTCGGTTTTTAATACAATAGCTTCATGCAGCGGGAGGATTGTTTTGGAAATTTGTGTGTCTTCGAGAAGCAAGCTCTTAAAATTACCAATTGTCCCAATTTCAGGAAGTTTTTGGTTTGTTTTCTTGCTATATTGAATGGTGTTGCAACCAATCAAAAAACAAGAGATTATAAAAATAGTAATTGATTTCAATATGATTTCAATTTATATCAAAAGTAATTGAAATAAGTATTCTATACAACAAGAGTTGCTATAGCCATTTTTTAATTTATTATAATATCAGAACTTGAAGAAATAAAAAAGCTAACTCTTAGAGCAGCTCCTAAATTTAGATCTTTTTCCTTGCCCGTAACAAAGCTAGCAAAAGCTAGCGATAGCCAGTACAAAATAGCACCATGTGGGTGATAAAAAAACTACTCCTTACAGTAACTCATATTTTCACCTTACCTCACGATGCAAAATTGAGACAGCAGGGAATACAAGCTATTTTATTATGTTAAAGAACTTAGTCTAAATGTAGTAAGAGCTCTTACTATAGTTATTAACCTAAAAAGGTTTCATTACCAAATCAACTAATCTAACCCATTATTGATTATCCAAACTTACAGATAGCCAATATAATAGATTAAATTCATTTCTTTAATTTCATTTCTTTTTATTAAAGAGACAATTACACTTGGATTGTAGTTTATTGATAGGCGTTTGTTTATATTAGTTGATTTTATTAATCTTTTTATTTGTCGATTTGATACAAGTTTTTTCTTCTTAAAAAAGGAGTTTATATCTCCATAAAGTAAACATTGTTTGCCTTTAAATTTATGAACGCCATTAAATAATGAATCTTCAAACCCAACAAAATTTTCTAAGTATTCAATTGAATGAATTGAAGACTTTATTTCTGAAATACCAGTATCTAATTGATTAATTTTTATTATATAAATGTAATCGTTATTAAATTCTTCTTTTATTACTCTTTTTTTATTCAATATTTGATCATCAGTAAATCTTATTATTTCAGAAAAATTTTCTTTAAAATCCTCTGCAAATTCATAACTTTTAATTGTTCCACAAGAATTGAGAGTGGAAATAATAATTAGAATTATAATTAACTTAATACTTTTAATTGTGTACTTTAAGATTATCATATCGAATATACATTAGTTCTAAGGTGCTGTAAACTTGAAAAATTGTGTTTTTTGCTTCATCAGGAAATCCTTGAATAAAATATTCAGCCAAAGGTCTATCGCCATTTTTGTCAGAATTTGGTAGTAAAGTATGGGGGTCAAAGCCGCTAGGAAAATCTCTTTTTATACCCCTCATAGAGTTAAGAAATGCTCCATACCAAGGATGATTATGATTCATTTCTCTAACAGTATAACCTTTACTAAATAATTCATAGCCAAGAATATTACCGGTCCAGCTCTCTCTTTTAGCACCAGATGTCCCAATGTAACTAGATGTTGTGCCAAACTTTATTTGTCCCCATTCTACATTGGTATTATGAGCTAACCACCTAAAAGCCTTGTCTGAAATACCATCGTCAGAAAGTTTAAAATATCTAGTTAATGCACCTGGAGGTGGGTTTTTACCCTGAAAATGAAGTGTTTTTAAAGACTTAAGTATTTCACCATCTCTTTGAAGAGTAACCGATGAGCCTCCATCTCCTACAGGAATAATATTTTTATCTATAATATTGTCTATTGTGAAAATTCTATCAGCGCTATTTGTGTTTTTTAATAAAACTAAATTACCATCTCTATCTACTCCCCAATCATCTGCCGGACCCTGTGTGTGACCTCCATCTGGGTCAATCTTATTTACTGGATTATTACCCATACCAAGGTAAGGACTTGAGAACTCCCCTGCAGGATCCGTCGTCAACCACCTCCCAATCCTCGCATCCCAGAGCCTAAGCTCAAACGCCTCCATCCCAGTCTCTGGGTCCTTTTCTTGCCCTTGGTATGCGTAGCGGTAATTTCCTTCTGTGTTGCGATTAGGCATTGGCATCCCGAAGGGATAGTAATCTTTTCGAGCTAACATGATAGGCGTATTAGATGTTGTAACATCTGTTACATATACATTATCCAAATAATAATTGTTTTGAAGTGAGCCAAATTGATTAGAATTTAATGAATACGTTAAGAAAACCGTTTGCGATGTTGGTGCTGTGTAGGTATAGGTATATTCCCCATTTTGATTAATGGTAACTCCATTTGTGGAAAATGTCCCTGAGCCTCCAGTTCCGTCATTGAGTTTATAATTTAAACTGAAAGGAGTTTCATCTAAATCTACTTCAAAACGAATACTATACGTATGGCCAGCTGTAACTGGAAAGCCTAAAGAAACTTCATTTGGCGCACCTGTACCACCAGAGTTGGTAACTTCAATTTTAAGTCTTTGGTTGGCAGTATCGATAGATAAGTTAGTATTTTGAGTATGATTCCAGTTTGAATATGAATTATTAGAGAAATCTTCACTTACAATTGGTGAGGAAGACCCATCCCTTTGAATTACTGCTCTTACATTACCTAAATGATCTGTAACTTCATATGTAAAAATATTATCCTGAGTAGCCATACCTAATCTTGATAAGCCATAAATAGGAT
>CAYGMB010000244.1:0-3723 GCA_964350765.1 uncultured Flavobacteriaceae bacterium | reverse complement strand
AAGTCAAAATTATTAAATGGTGGGATTAAACAATGACGATTAACAATACTTTAAGTAAAAATTAGTAGCCGTCGTTAAAGTGTCTTCTCTTTCTTACAAAATACTGAAAAACAATAGATTTGACTCTGTAATGTTTTATGTAAGAAGCATTTTTCTTTCGTTTTGTAATAAATTTAGGAAGCAAACTATAGAAACTAACATGGGCTTTTAAAATAGCAACAATATGCTTAAACCTTCCTTGTAACAAAAATTGAAAAGCTGCTAAGCCATCTAATAGCAATCTAGTTATTACTCTAAACCAAACTATCGTTCCCGCATAATTTTTTATTAGTAGCAGCAATGTATTTCTGAAATTGTAAAATGTTTTTTTGGGGTTATTAGCCGATAACGTCCCACCTCCTAGATGGTATACACTAGATGCGCCAAAATATTTTATTGTCCCTCCTTTTGCCTGTAAACGCCAGCATAAATCTATTTCTTCTTGATGTGCAAAAAAATCTTCGTCAAAACCTCCAATAGCCTTAAACGCTTTGTTTTTTACAAAAAGGCAAGCTCCTGTTGCCCAAAAAATTGGTAAAGCATCATTGTATTGTCCATTATCCTTTTCTATTGTATTAAAAATACGTCCTCTGCAAAAAGGATACCCATATGCATCTAGAAAACCTCCAGCAGCACCAGCATACTCAAAGTACTCTTTGTTTTTATAGTCTAATATTTTGGGTTGTGCGGCAACTAATGTAGGATCGTTTTTAAATGCATTAGTAATAGGTTGTAACCAATTTTGAGTCACTTCAACATCACTATTTAGTAGCACTAAAATGTCTTCCGTAAGGTCTTTTAAAGCTTCATTGTATCCTTTTGCATACCCTCCATTTGTTGTATTTTTTATAATCTTTACTTGAGGAAAGTTATTAGTAACAAATGCAATAGAGTCGTCACTAGATGCATTATCTGCAACATATATAGTAGCATCTTTAGAGTGTAAGACAACACTAGGTAAGAAAGTTTCTAGTAGTGCCTTGCCATTCCAGTTTAATATAACGATTGCTGTTTTCACGATACAAATAAAGGTATTTTATGTTTTTTGGTAGGTAGGAAGTTCTTCTAAAAATATATATCGCTCTTTTTCTTTTTCAATTCTACAGTAATAATGATGCACTCCATTAGTTACCATAAGGTAAGATGCGTTTAAAGCCATATTATAGCGTGCAATCTGGTCAAAAGTTGTTTGTGTAATTGCAACCTCGGGACGTTTACATTCAACTATAAGGTGGATGCTTCCGTTATTGTTAAATACAACGATATCATATCTTTTTTTTGTACCATTAAGTTCTAGTTGTTTTTCCACATTTATATGTGATATAGGATAATTTTTTTCATTTAGTAAAAAATTAAGCACATGTTGACGTACCCACTCTTCTGGAGTAAGTACCATAAATTTTTTTCGGATTGGGTCAAAAATCAATGATTTGTTTTCGTTATTTTTGAAACGAAACGCATACTTTTTAAAATTGAGCTGTTGCATTGCGGTAAAAGTATAAAATACATAGCCTAACCCCTAAAAAAAATCATTTTTGAGTGACGCAAATACAATAATAAATACAATAAAATCTGGGACAATACATCCAATTTATTTTTTAATGGGTGAGGAGGCTTATTTTATCGATAAAATTTCTAGCTTCATTGAAAGTTCTATTCTTACTGAAGAAGAAAAAGGATTTAATCAAGTTATTTTATATGGTCGTGATGTCACAATAGATGATATTGTGAGCAATGCGAAACGATATCCAATGATGGCAGAAAGGCAAGTGGTTATTGTCAAGGAGGCACAAGATTTATCTCGTACTATTGAAAATTTAGTACCCTATGCCGAAAATCCACAACCTACAACAGTTTTGGTATTTTGCTATAAATACAAGAAGTTAGATGCTAGAAAAAAATTGGCAAAAACTATAAAGAAGACTGGTGTGTTATTTGAAAGTAAAAAATTGTATGATAATAAAGTACCAGATTGGATTAAAGGAGTATTAGCAACAAAGGGCTATACTATTACTCCAAAAGCAGCACAAATGTTAGTCGAATTTTTGGGTAATGATTTGGGGAAAGTCTTTAATGAGTTACAAAAGCTACAACTTATTCTTCCAGATGGTAAGCAAATTACACCTCAGGATATTGAGGAAAATATAGGAATTAGTAAGGATTTTAATAATTTTGAATTACAAAATGCCATTGGAGCTAGGGATATTAAAAAAGCATTTGCAATAGTTCAATATTTTGCGCAAAACCCTAAGAATCATCCTCTAGTAATGACTGTTTCTCTGTTGTATTCTTTTTTCAGCAAATTGTTGACATACCACTCCTTAAGTAATAAAGCAAATGCCTCAAAGGCATTAGGAGTTAATCCTTATTTTATTAAAGACTACCAACTCGCTGCTAGTAACTACCCCATGAAAAAAGTAAGCGCTATAATTACTGCTGTTAAAGAAGCAGATTTAAAAAGCAAAGGTGTAGGAGCTGCAAATATGCCTCAAGGTGATATTTTAAAAGAGTTATTAGTTACTATCTTTAAGTAATTATCTCTTATCTATAGAAAACTTTCCAGGTCCTAAAAGGGCAATAGCAACAAAGCCTACTAAGTATAAGAGAGCTAACTCTTTTTTCTGAAAAGGATCTGCTCCATGAACTACAAAAGCAGCAACAGCCATAGTGATAATTGCAGGAATAGCGGCTAATCGAGTTTTTAATCCAATTATAATTAGTAAAGGACAAATGGCTTCCCCAATAACTGCTAATATTTTTGAAGCTACTTCTCCAATCCCTATAGGGTCACCAAAATCAAAGTTTCCTTGTAATAGCTCCATGAGCTTTGGAATACCATGAAAAAGCATTAATCCACTTATCCCTACACGCAAAATTAAAAGTCCTAACGGGTTTCTTGTAGCCATATTTTGTTGGTTTTGGTTTCCATAAAAGTAAAAAAAGATTTCGAGTTTTAGATTTTTTTAAGCTGAATATAGTTAAATAGTTAATGACTCAAGTTTTTATTTTTAAACGTATTTTTGTTCTTTATTATCTAACACATGACAAAATTACGTGCTTGGTTTTCTGCAGCGAGATTACGTACACTTCCTCTCTCTATCTCAGGAATTCTAACAGCTGGTGGAGCAGCTATGCTAGCAGAACAATTCGATATAACTATACTTATACTAGCAATTTTAACAACATTAGGCTTTCAAGTGCTATCTAATTTTGCAAACGACTACGGCGATGGTGTAAAAGGGACAGATAATAAAGATAGAGTTGGTCCTGCTCGTGCTATGCAAAGTGGACTATTAACTGCAAAAGAGCTTAAGTATGGGATGATAGTAACCAGCTTTATTACATTGTTTCTTGCTAGTTTACTCATTTTTATTGCTTTTGGAAATGAAAACTTCATACTTTCTCTTGTTTTTTTTAATCTAGGAATTGCTGCTATCGTTGCAGCCATTACGTATACTGTGGGCAAAAATGCATATGGATATAGAGCTTTGGGAGATGTCTTTGTTTTCTTGTTTTTTGGGTTAGTAGGAGTAATGGGTTGTTATTTTTTGTTTACACAAACTCTTACAAGTTTTGTTGCATTGCCAGCTATCACAATAGGCCTTCTAAGTGCCGCTGTACTTAATCTTAACAATATGCGTGATAGAGTAGAGGATAAAAAAGTAAATAAAAATACACTAGCAG
>CAYGMB010000243.1:0-3724 GCA_964350765.1 uncultured Flavobacteriaceae bacterium | reverse complement strand
AGATTGGGGCCTAAAAAAATTAGCATACCCAATTCACAACAAAAAAAGTGGTTTTTACCATTTGTTTGAGTACACCGTAAAAGGTGAAGTTATTAATGAGCTTGAATTAACTTTTAGAAGAGACGAGCGTGTAATGCGTTACCTAACTGTTTCTTTAGACAAGCATGCAATTGCTTGGGCTGAAAAAAGAAGAGAGCGTAACAAAAAACAAAAAGCGTAAATCATGGCAACATTACAACAACAAGCAAAAGGAAAAAAAGATGGGGAGATTAGATATCTTACTCCATTAAACATAGAAACTTCAAAAACGAAAAAGTACTGTCGTTTTAAGAAGTCTGGTATTAAATATGTGGACTATAAAGATCCAGATTGGTTATTATCTTTTGTAAATGAGCAAGGGAAAATTTTACCTAGAAGACTTACAGGAACTTCTTTAAAGTACCAACGTAAAGTGGCAGTAGCTATTAAAAGAGCACGTCACCTAGCATTAATGCCTTACGTTGCAGATTTATTAAAATAAAAGCAGATAGGATATGGAACTTATATTAAAGAAAGACGTAGAAAATTTAGGTTTTACAGATGACGTAGTTACTGTAAAAAATGGATACGGAAGAAACTTTTTGATCCCTCAAGGGTATGCTACTCTTGCTACTCCTTCTGCAAAGAAAGTACTTGCAGAAACTTTAAAGCAACGTGCTTTTAAAGAGAAAAAGGTAATAGAAGATGCTCAAAAGCAAGCAGATAAATTAGCAACAATTTTAGAGCTTAAAATTACTGCAAAAGCTGGTGACAAAGATAAATTATTTGGTTCAGTAAGTAATGCAGACCTAGCAGATGCACTTGAAAAAGAAGGTGTTTCTATTGAGAAAAAATATATCTCTATTGCTGGTGGACTCATAAAAAGAACTGGACAATACGAAGCAACAATACGTTTTCATAGAGACGTGATTTCAAACTTTACGTTTGATGTAGTTGCTGAAGCAAAATAATAATGCTTAACATAATCAAAAAGACCTTTCTGAAAATGAAAGGTCTTTTTGTTTATAGTTACATTCAACAAAAAATAGTATGAAATACACTAGATTAACAAAAGAACAATTTGAAGAACTACACCAAGAGTTTATAAATTTTCTAGCCACTCAATCTATTACCGCACAAGAATGGGAAGATATTAAAACTAAACAACCCGAAGTCGCTGAAGAAGAACTGGATATATTTAGTGATTTGGTTTGGGAGGGTGTTTTACAAAAGGCAGAATATCTAGAAAATATTGCACCACAACAAATATTCTTATTTAAATTGGAGGATGTACATATGTCTTTAATAGGTGTAAAAGTGCTAGATAACTCTAAAAATATTAATACTAAAGATGGGTATCGTTGGTTGCAACAAAATTATATGACAGATGCTGTAGAGTTTGTTACTGGAACTAAAAAATATAGCAACGACCCCCAAAAAGATATTTTTAATTTAATTCAACAAGGAGCTACTATAACAAAAGGGGAGTTATACCGCTTTTTTGAAAAGCTTGTTGTGCATTAAAAAATATAGTTCTTTTCCTTTTCAAGCGAAAGTGACTAAGGATTACTCGTATCGTAAACTTTCAATAGGATCTAATTTTGCAGCCTTTGTCGCTGGATATGCTCCAGCTATAACAGCAACTATAAATGTGATTATGGTTGCCCAGATCATAGGTGCCCAGGGTAAAGAAAAATCAAAATTAAATATAGCTGCAAATGCAATTCCTGTTAGGATTCCTAAAAGTATCCCTAAAATACTTCCAAATTGCCCTATAACAATAGTTTCCATAAAAAACTGAGTAGAAATGGTAGAGCGTTTTGCGCCTAGCGCCTTACGAACACCAATCTCCCTTGTTCTTTCGGTAACAGAAACAAGCATTATATTCATTAGTGCAATAGAAGACCCCAAAATAGTAATAATACTAATAATCCAAGCCGCAATTTCAAGCACTCCAGTAATACTTGTAATTCTATTAATTAAATCTTCACTACGTTCAATTCCAAAGTTATTTTCTTCAATTGGGCTTAATCCTCTTATGTTTCTAAATGTAATAATAGCTTCGTCTTGAGCTGTTTGTAAATATTGTTTGTCATCTACTTTAATACTAATAGTGTAATTAATATTAGGCGAAGTGTACATTCCCCTAGCTACTTGAATAGGAATTAATACTTTTAAATCTTGGTTATTCCCAAAGGTAGATCCCTTAGATTCTAAAACGCCAATTACTTTAAATTTTACACCGCGTATGCTAAGGGTTTTTCCTACTGGATTTACATCTTTAAAAAGCCCTTTTGTAAAGTCAGAACCAATTAAGCATACTTTATTATTGTTTTTTACATCAAAGTAGGTAAATGCTCTTCCAGATTCCACTTCGGTACCTGTGTTTTGTAAATAGTTTTCATTAACCCCATAGACCTGAATTTCAGGATCCGTTTTTTCATTTTCGTATTTTACTTCAGCATTGCTAGTGCAACGAAATGATACACTTGTGTGGGTGCCAGGAAATTCATAGGTGTCCTCAAACTCCCTAATGTTATTGTAACTAATTATAGGATTTATCTTTTCTCGTTCGCCACCACCACCAGTTTGTACCCTAAACTCATAACGCTGAATATTAAATGTATTAGCCCCCATGGAAGAAAAATTGGTAGAAATTGTATTTTCTAATGCTTTTACTGCGCTCAAAATACCGACAAGAGCCCAAATACCAATTCCAATAATAACAACAGTTAAAATGGTTCTAAGTAATTGACTTCTAATAGAATCTAGTGCAATACGAACATTCTCTCTAAAAAGTGAAAACATAGGGCGTTGAAATAGTGTTTTATCGTTAGACTATAAACCATCTATAATGTTACAAGTTAGCTATTATTTTAAGATATTTGCACTTTAAAATAACAAACGTGTCAAAAAAACCAAGCATACCTAAAGGAACCCGTGATTTTTCTCCAGAAGAAGTAGTAAAACGTAATTATATTATGGATACTATCCGTACTAGCTTTACTAACTTCGGTTTTCAACCTATTGAAACACCTTCTTTTGAGAATAGTGATACCCTTATGGGAAAGTATGGAGAAGAAGGTGACCGTCTGATTTTTAAAATTTTGAATAGTGGTGATTTTTTCAAAAAATTAAGAATACAAAAAGTCAAGAATATTTTCGATAATGATAAATTTCTAGCCTTTTTAGAAGAATTAATATCACTATTAAATGATAATAAAAATAATTTTAATAATTCCGTTGATTTCTGTTTAAACAAGTATTATAAACATAAAGGGCTAAGAAGTGATATTTTAAAATTTATACAAGATAGAAATGATTATTTTTTAGATATTAATACTAGTATACTTTATAAGGAGTTTAACTCTCATTTTTTTCTTAATTCTGAAAAGAGCGTTGAATTAATTTCCGAAAAAGCACTTCGATACGACCTTACAGTACCCTTTGCTCGCTATGTAGTGCAACACCAAAACGATATTACATTTCCCTTTAAGCGTTACCAAATTCAACCTGTTTGGCGTGCAGATAGACCTCAAAAAGGACGCTTTAGAGAGTTTTATCAATGTGATGCAGATGTAGTTGGGAGTACTTCATTATGGCAAGAAGTAGAGCTGGTACAATTATACGATACTGTGTTTACCAAACTAGGGCTTCAAGGAGTTACTATAAAAATGAATAACCGCAAGATATTGAGTGGTATTGC
>CAYGMB010000242.1:0-3768 GCA_964350765.1 uncultured Flavobacteriaceae bacterium | reverse complement strand
CATATGGTGATGGCCCTTGTAATTGTAGCTCTGTTATTGTATTTATTATACACTTCAAAAGAAAACCCAAAGACCTATGCTGTAACAAAGGGATATGTTAATTTGCTCGCTTTCGCTCTTATATTAACTTTAATTCAAGTTGTTATTGGTACACAGGTACGTCAATTTGTGGACGAACAAGTATCTGCTTTAGGATATGAAGCGAAATCGCAATGGTTAGAAAACCCAGACTTAAGTTTTTATATACATCGTTCTTTTTCTATTCTTGTTTTTATTGTGAATGCTGCACTTTGGTATTTTAACCGAAAAAATAATTTCTGGCTTACAAAAATTAATATAGTTTTTGGGCTTATTATTTTAGAGGTTTTTACAGGGATCGCCATGTATTATTTTGATTTTCCTTACCTATCTCAACCACTACACTTAGTAATAGCTTCTTTGCTATTTGGGTTTCAATTTTATGTGCTTTTAGAAGCTTGGAAAAGGCATAGTCCAAAGTTTGTAGCACGACAATAAAATAGCAAATAAAGCCTATAATTTTTGTACCTTTGCAATCCAATTTTTATCAACTATGATTTATAGGTTTAGAGTAATACTAGATACTCACGAAGATGTTTTTAGAGATATAGAAATAGCTGCAAATAGTACTATGGAAGACTTTCATAATGCTATAACACAGGCATTTGGTTTTGGTGGACAAGAAATGGCTTCTTTTTATGTTAGTAATGAACTTTGGGAGCAGGGAGAAGAAATAGCTCTATTTGACATGAGTGAAGGAGATACTCCTGTACGAGTGATGAGTGAAACTCTACTTGAAGACACAGTTTGGGAAAAACAAACACGATTGTTATACATCTACGATTTTTTATCGATGTGGACTTTTATGGTAGAATTGGCTGAAATAACAGAACCTGAAGATGGTTTTTCATACCCAAATCTAATGTTTGCTCATGGTGAAATTCCGGAAGAGGCCCCAGAAAAAGAATTCATTATTGAAGATGAAGAAGGCACTAATACAGACGAAGACGTAGATCTTGATCCAGAAGATTACGACAGTTTAGACTTTGATGAAAACTGGAATTAGCCAGTAAAGCTTACTTTATAATTTAAAATATCTTACATTTTTACAATTTATAGCGCATGATCAATCTATATAGCACCCAAATTTCTTCTTTGTCAATTCATAGAGTAGGTAACAAAAGCCGAAATGAAACTGTGTTACTTTCTCAGGCACCTTTCAAAATGGATGATGAGTTGCGTACATTACTAAAAGAGTTTTTTCTTAAACCTTTTAGGGATAAAGAAGAGAATTATTTTCAGTTTAGTCATGAGGCAGATCTCGAATTTCATGAATTATTTACTGCTGCCACAGAAATTTTTGAAACTCCCGAAAACACGCACAAAGTAAGTAAAAAAATAGCCAACTATCTTTTCGATCAGTCACAACATCCACATATTAAAAGCGGTGAGGTATACGTTGCATATCTAGAAAACCTTCAAATAGACGGAGAAAAAGTTGATGGAGTAGGAATTTTTAAATCTGAATTGAAACAAGATTTTTTGCAATTTTCAGAAAATGAAAATCAATTAGAAGCACTTCTTCAGCAAGGAGTGAACTTAAATAAGCTAGATAAAGGTGCATTAATATTCAATTCAAAAAAAGAAGAAGGGTATAAAATTCTTTCAGTAGATAGTAATAGGTATGATGCGAAGTATTGGTTAGAAAGTTTCTTAGGAGTAGCTGCTTTTGAGGATGAAAATTTTTACACCAAAAAGTATTTAAAATTCTGTCAAGATTTTGCGAAAGATGTAGTATTACCTGCCGAAGACAAAAAAGAAGAAGTTTTGTTTATGAATAGAGCAGTTAACCATTTTGCAAAAAATGATACGTTTGAGGAGTCTTCTTTTGTTAATGAAGTGATTGATAATCCAGACCTTATTCCAGAATTTAATCATTACAAAGTGGAAAAAGCACCAAAGTATAGTATCGAAGATTTAACAAGTTTTCCTATAGCCAATACAGCAGTAAGTGCAGCGAGAAAAAAGATTAAAAATACCATTAATCTCGACACTAACATTCAAATTAAAATGGATTTTATTAATCCAGAAAGTGCAGAGCGGTTTGTAGAAAAGGGATGGGACGAGGAAAAACAAATGTATTATTACTTGGTATACTTTAACAAAGAGCAGAAAAGTTAGTAAGCAGCTTTATAACACACTTTTACAAAAATACTTGCAATCGAGACTTAAAACTCTAGATTGAATTGTAACAAATTTTTGCTTGGTTCGTCTTACTTTTAGCTAATCACCAAAACTACACTTGTGGAAAAAATCCTTTCAATTAACAATTTAACGAAAAAATTTGGCACTCTTACTGCGGTAAATGATCTTTCATTTAGCATCGAAAAAGGCAATGTATATGGAATACTTGGTCCTAATGGAAGTGGAAAATCAACTACCCTTGGTATTGTGCTTAATGTGGTAAATAAAACTTCTGGAGACTTTAGTTGGTTTAATGGTGCTGAGTCAACGCACAATGCACTCAAAAAAGTTGGTGCCATAATAGAGCGTCCTAATTTTTACCCATACATGTCTGCCGTGCAAAACTTAGCATTGGTTTGTAAAATTAAAGGTGTATCAACAACCAAGATTAATGAAAAGCTTGAAATTGTAGGGTTATTAGACCGAAAGGATAGTAAGTTTAGAACCTATTCTTTAGGGATGAAACAACGATTAGCGATAGCTTCTGCTTTACTTAATGATCCAGAAATTTTAATACTTGATGAACCTACTAATGGACTTGATCCGCAGGGAATACATCAAATACGAGAAATCATAAAAAAAATTGCTTCTCAAGGCACTACTATTTTATTAGCATCTCATTTACTTGATGAGGTTGAGAAGGTTTGTACACATGTAGTAATTTTACGAAAAGGTGTGAGCTTATATAGTGGTAGTGTAGATGCAATGAATGCTAGTCATGGATTCATTACACTTAAAAGTGATAATCTTGATACTTTAGAGCAAGCGCTACAAAACAACCCTTCTTTTGGTACTGTAAAAAGAGAAGCAGATACTGTAATTGCCTATCTAACTGAACCTATGGATGCAAGTGAAGTAAATAGATTGCTTTTTGAAAAGGGAATTTCGGTTTCACATCTTGTAAAACGTAAAGAAAGCCTTGAAGAACAATTCTTAGAACTTACCAAAAACAACTAACCGCCATGCTACGATTACTTAATATAGAATTACATAAACTTAAATACAGTAGGTCTGTAAAGATAATTTCAATAGTCTATTTTTCACTTATCTGCTTTATTGCGCTAATAGTATCTATCGAATTTAATTTTGGAGGCGTAAAATTTAGAGTTGCAGATCAAGGTATTTTTAATTTCCCTTTTATCTGGCATTTTAATACTTGGGTAGCTGCTTGGCTAAAATTATTTCTTGCAGTTGTTATTGTCTCCATTGTTTCCAACGAGTATAGTTACAAAACCTTAAAACAAAATTTAATTGATGGTCTTAGTAAGAAAGAGTTTTTAGCTTCTAAGTTTCTTACAGTTATACTTTTTTCTGTTGTATCAACCATTTTTCTTTTTTTGGTTAGCTTACTATTAGGATTAATTTTCTCAGATTATACAGAGATAGGTATTATTTTTAGTGACCTCGAATATTTATTCGCATACTTTTTAAAACTTATATGCTTTTTTAGTTTTTGTATGTTTTTGGCTATCTGGGTAAAGCGCTCCGCTTTTGCACTAGGATTTT
>CAYGMB010000241.1:0-3771 GCA_964350765.1 uncultured Flavobacteriaceae bacterium | reverse complement strand
TTTTTATAATTTTTTTGCTGCATGTAAACCTTTGCTAAAGTCTCTGTCATCAAGGACTCAGGAGTTTGTGTAAAAGGTTTTGCTAGGTTTTTATTTTTCTTACCAGTATCTGTTGGTTCTAGTTTTGGGGTGTCTTGAATAAACTTTTCAATTAATTTAAACTTTTCTTCTCTTGTTTTAGAGCTATCTTCTTTAGGTTCATCTTCTCTTTCGATAGGGACTGCTTTACTAAGTTTTAACCATTCTCCAAAGGAGTGGGTGTCCTTTTTTGTAAATTCAAGGGGTTTGTTAAGCTCTAGCTCTTCTTCAGGAGTTGTGTTTTTAGTTTCTTTTATATCTGAAATGGCCAACTCTTCGATAGATTCCTTTTTCCGTAGAAATAAACCTGGATTAAGTATGGCGTTAGCTTTTTCACGTTCTGCCTTTAATTGCTCCTCTATGGCTAGGCTAGTTTGTGCCGAAATATCCTCATGTGAAACTTCAATAGCTAAAGTTGAAGGATCGTGTTGTAATATAAATTGGGAAATTTTATGCTGTGAAAATGTTTCGGAAGTAATGTATTCAAAAAGTATATTTCTATCTGTAGTTTGTGCGGCAGTAAGCTTCAAAGCATCATTATAGAGGTAGCTCTCAGTTTCTTTAAGTCCCTTTAGGTATAAAGCGTGTGCGCTCTGAAAATAAGGATATCGAGCTAATACAGCTGTAAGTTCTTCTAGCTCTGGCTGTGAGATAGAGTTTGGGTTTCCTAAGAGATATGTATATTGTTGTGTTGTCAAAAAAACTACCAGTTAGCGAGCGATTTGTTAAAAATATCTTGCGTAATACGCTCGTATATTACCGCAATAGCATCATCTAGTTGTGACCCTGTTAATTGTTGTCCTCCTGTATAATCAAAATAAAAAGAGAAGTTTTGCTCAAAATCCTTTTCAGGCTCCAACGTATTAAAAAAACGAACATTAATGCTTATAGTAAGTCTATTTTCGGCTGCTGTACTTTGTGAAGTAGCTGTAATAGGAGCAATGTAGTATTCTACAATTTCACCCTCATACACTAAATCTCCATTGTTGTTTACAAGGTCTAAGCTTGTTTGGTTTAATATTAAATCTTGTAACTCTTGAGTAAAATCCCTATCAATGCCAGGCTCTACAATAGGTGCATTATTTTTAAAAAAATTTACTTGATAGGTGGTGGCATTTCCTACGTCTGCACCTGTAAATGAATATACACCACATCCAGCGATAATAGCTGAAATAAATGTTAGTATAAATATGTTTTTAACTTTTTTCATAAAGACTTTGAAAGATAAAACTTTCAATTATAAATTGTATTGTTTAATCTTTCTGTATAATGTTCGTTCTGAAATACCTAGTTCTTCGGCAGCATCTTTACGTTTGCCATCATATTTTTCTAGGGATTTTTTTATGAGCTCAAGTTCTTTTTGTTGTAAAGATAAATTTTCTTCTTCTTCAACTTCTTCAGCAAAATCATATTTGTCTTCTTTTTCTGAAGTTTTATTTGGAATACTTAAAACTTCAACTGGGGTAGAAGTATTACTCTCGTCTTCTACAATAGAGGCTAATTGCTCCTCGTGATCATGATCTTCAGAATAAATTTTATTTATTAATGTTGAATTTTCTTCTTTAACCTTAGATGCATTTCCAGATTTCATTAACTCCATAGTTAACTTTTTAAGGTCATTAACATCACGTTGCATATCAAACAATACTTTGTATAAAATTTCGCGCTCGCTACTAAAATCTCCTTCGCTTTTTTTGTTATTTATTACTGCGGGGAGTGTACTACCAACATCAGGTAGATAATGACGCAAAGTTTGGTAACTAATAGTTCTATCTTGCTCTAATACTGAAATTTGCTCGGCTACATTTCTAAGTTGTCTAATATTTCCACCCCATCTATATTGTAATAATAAATTAACCGCATTGTCATCTAGGCGTATGGTAGGCATCTTGTATTTTTGAGCAAAATCTGAAGCAAATTTCCTAAAAAGTAAGTGTATATCTTCGCTACGCTCACGCAATGGAGGAAGACTGATTTCTACAGTACTCAAACGGTAATATAGGTCTTCTCTAAATTTTTCTTTCTCTATAGCTTCTACCATTTTCACATTTGTAGCTGCTACAATTCTAACATCTGTTTTTTGAATTTTTGAAGACCCAACTTTTAAAAACTCACCATTTTCTAGTACTCGTAATAGGCGCACCTGAGTAGGAAGTGGAAGTTCTCCCACTTCGTCTAGAAAAATTGTACCCCCGTCTGCTACCTCAAAATAACCGCTTCGAGTGGAGGTTGCTCCTGTAAAAGCTCCCTTTTCATGTCCAAAAAGCTCACTATCTATAGTTCCCTCTGGGATAGCTCCACAGTTAACCGCAATGTATTTTCCGTGTTTTCTATGAGAAAGAGAATGAATTATTTTAGGAATACTTTCCTTACCCACACCGCTTTCTCCAGTAACTAAAACTGAAATATCTGTAGGAGCAACTTGTATTGCTTTTTCTACTGCACGATTAAGCTTAGGGTCATTTCCTATGATTCCAAATCGCTGTTTTGTTGCTTGTACACTTTCCATGTTTATTTTTTTTGAAACGGTTTTAAATCGCTTCTCCAATTAAGGTTGCAGTTGTGCAATTAGTTATTTTAACTTTTACAAAGTCGCCTGGTTTGTAATGCTTCTTAGGGAAGACAGCTACAATATTGTGCTGTGTTCTCCCGCTCCACTCGTCTTTATTTTTTTTAGATTCCCGTTCTATCAATACTTCTACTTCCTTTCCTAAAAAAGATTGAGTCCTGACGGCACTATGCTTTTGTTGCAAATCTACTATTTCGGTTAATCTTCTTTTTTTGGTTTCTTCGGGAACGTCGTCTTTCATTTTTCTCGAAGCCATTGTACCTGGGCGTTCAGAATACTTGTACATATACCCAAAGTTATACTTAACACGTTCCATTAAATCAAGGGTGTCTTGATGGTCCTGCTCCGTTTCTGTTGGGAAACCAGTAATCATATCTTGAGAGATAGCACAGTCTGGTATAATTTCCCAGATTCTTTCTACTAAGTCTACATATTCTTCACGTGTATGCTGGCGATTCATTTCTTTTAACATCCGGTCGCTTCCACTCTGTACAGGTAAGTGAATGTGATTACAAATATTTTGGTACTTTGCCATGGTATGTATCACATTTTCACTAATATCTTGCGGATTACTTGTAGAAAAACGAATACGCATATTGGGTTGTGCTTTGGCCGTCATTTCAAGTAATTGTGCAAAGTCTGTAGCTGTTGCTTGTTGCATAGCAGAGGCTTTTTTAAAGTCTTTTTTAAGTCCACCACCATACCATAAATAGCTATCCACATTTTGCCCTAATAAAGTAATCTCTTTATACCCTTGATTTGCAAGCGTATTTACTTCTTCAATAATACTCTTTGGGTCTCTACTACGCTCTCTACCTCTAGTAAAAGGTACAACGCAAAACGTGCACATGTTATCGCACCCTCTTGTAATGCTTACAAAAGCTGTAATTCCATTTCCTCCTAATCGAACGGGTGCAATATCTCCGTAAGTTTCATCTTTAGATAATACTACATTTACAGCATCACGACCTTCATCAACTTCTTTAAGTAGATTAGGTAAATCTTTGTAGGCATCTGGCCCTACTACCATATCTACAATTTTTTCCTCCTCAAGCAATTTACTTTTTAATCGCTCTGCCATACAGCCTAAAACACCAACCTTCATTTTAGGATTGATTCTTTTT
>CAYGMB010000240.1:0-3778 GCA_964350765.1 uncultured Flavobacteriaceae bacterium | reverse complement strand
TAATTCCCATTCCTAGAAATATAATACGATCCATCATTAAACGTGAAAAAACATCCATGGCCACAGCATTCATTTGGCGTTCTTCAATAATATTTGGAGTAAGACCTACTGGGTACATACTACTTAATATTTTATCGTAATAAGTACTGCTAATTCCCTGATCTTTAATTGCAAACTTTTTAAATTCTTTTCCGTAATCCATAAAAATTAAATGTATTTTTTTGTAAAAAAATAGGCGTTGAGATATCAATAATTTCAACACCTAAAGATAACCATTTTATTGCTCAATTACTCGTAGGCTTCCTTAATGAATTTGTCATAAGTAACCTCCTTTGTTTTTAGTTTTGCATTTTCTTTAAAAAAGTTCAGCATTTTATTTGTATTTAATTGCTCATTAATACGCTTTACCTCATCTTGGTTTTGCATAATACGTGCAGTAATACCATCTAACTCTTCGTCAGTTGGGTTAGTTTGTCCAAACTGTGCCATTTGTCCTTTTATCATACTCTTGCAGTAGTCTTTAAGCTCATCAAATGTAACTTGAAGGTTGTGTTCTGCTCTTAATTTACCTTCTATAAGTTGGTAACGTAACCCTTTCTCACTTCTTTCATATTCTGCCTTAGCCTCTTCTTCAGTTAATTTCTTTTCTCCAGAATTTTGAATCCAACGCTGTAAAAACTCATCTGGCAATTCAAACTTTGTGTTTTCAATTAAAGATTCTACCACATCATTCAGTAGTTTTTGATCCGTTTGTTGCTCAAATTGCTTTTCGGCATCTTCTTTAATCTTTTCTTTTAATTCTTTTTCAGAAGTTACTACATCTTTTCCAAACAACTTATCAAATAGCTCTTGATTTAACTCTGCCATTTCACGAGTGTTTACTTCTTCGATCTTAAACGTAACTTCAATATTTAAACCATGAGCATCATCATGGGAAACTCCAAAGTGTTTTTGATTGTCATGATCGTCTTTAAAGAGCCCTTTGGTTTTTAGGCTAACAACATCTCCAACTTTTGCGCCTAAAAGTGTGTCTAATTGCTTCTTGCCTTTAATTATATCTGTAACAATAGTAGTACTATTATCTATGTTTTTTTCTTCATTGGTAAAGGTTCCTGTTATTTCATCACCTTTTTCAACTGTATCTTTTGCAATTAATTTACCATATTGTTTTCTTATGGTTTTTATTTGGTTGTTAATCATTTCATCGTCTGCCACAACCTTGTAATTAGTAATTGCTTTTTTGCCTTTTACATCAACAGTAAATTCTGGAGCTAGTCCTAAATCAAACTCAAAAGAAAAATCATCTGCGTTCCAATCTATTTCAGCTTCATTTTTAGGAAGTGGGTTTCCTAAAATATCCAGTTTTTCTTCGGTTAAATAATTGTGTAATTTTTCTTGAAGAAGTTTGTTAACTTCTTCAACCAATACTGCTTTACCGTACTGTTTTTTAACCATTCCCATAGGCACGTGACCCTTTCTAAATCCTGGGATATTCGCAGTTTTACGATAATTATTTAAAATAGACTCCACTTTTGGAGCATAATCGTCTTTTGAAATTTCTACAGTAAGTACTGCATTTAAGTTATCAACTTCTTTTTTTGTAATATTCATCTACTAAAAATTTGAGTGTAAATTTTGGCTTGCAAAAGTACACTATTTCTTAGAAGCTAACAAGCTTTTAAAAACTGTTATTCAGCTATTTATTTATCTTCTTTTAAAACCGAATTAAATATAGATTGCAGAATAGAAAGAAGAATACTAAAGATAAGCGCCCACCAAAATCCATCAACGGCAAAGCCATCTAAAAATGCGTCTGCTAGTAAAATTATTACGGCATTAATAACTAGTAAAAATAAACCTAAGGTTATTATTGTTACTGGTAGAGTTAACACAACTAAAATTGGCTTGACAATAAGTCGCAAGAGCGCTAAAACAATAGCGACTATAATTGCAGAGACATAACCTTCAACTCCTACACCAGGGAGTATTTTTGCTAAAATTACTACTGCAAGTGCAGTAAGTAATAACTTGATAATTAGTTTCATTGTTATTTTGTATTAGTTCTATATAAAAATAAGAAAACCACCTTTACAAATTACTGTAAAGGTGGTTTTATGTTTAACTATATAAGTTAGTTAAGACTTATATTCCGTTTGCAGCTGTAACAGTACCATAATTACCAATATCAACTGTTGGTATACTAGCACCGTATGTTTCATTTATTGCGTTAATAATAATATTTGCTGTGTAGGCATACCCTCTTGGTGTTGGGTGTACACCGTCTAATGAAAAAGCACCACCTGTAACAAATTCAGAAGTTAGCACACCACCATTGTAAGGTACTCCAGTAGCAGCAACTTGAGCCAATGCAGCTCTTGCGTCTACATATGCTAAGCCATTTGCGCTTGCTAGTGCTTCAATTGTTGCGTTGTAAGAAGCTGTTGCAGTAGCCACTCTTTCTTGTTCTGTTGCTGTTAGCACAAATTGATCTCCTAGAGGAATTGAAACTCCAACAACCTGAGTAGGATCATTAGGATTAGGCATAGAACCTAATACTGATGAAGCAGTAAGCACCACTAGGTCACTATTATTTGCTTGACGTAATTGTCCTAATAATGCAGCTAATTCTGCAGGTACACCCTGAGAAATTAATATCTGAGTAACATCTGTTAAATCATCATCTGTCATAATTGGAAAATTAACTCCAGCTTGAAAATTGATAGTTCTCAAAGCAGCCTCATCTGAACTAATAATCCCAGCTGCTGCTAATTGTTGTAGCCCTCCATTATATAAAGCAAACTGTGCATTTACAGCTGCTGCAGTTGCAGCATCTAATGGAATTGACTGAGCAGGTACTGTTGTAAAAAATGGAATAGATGTTACATCTGGAATATTTACTAGCACCCCGCCTGAAGTTCCAGCAGAAAGAATATCTACTTGTTGACTATATACAGCAGCAAATACATTAGGGTCTGTAATATCGTTAGGACCATACATAGTTGGGTCTAGGTTTCCAGTTTGGTCTACACCACTACCTCCTGTTGTTGCATAACTTAATATATCGTTATTACCAATCCATAGGCTAAAAAACGTTGGATTTAAAGATGCAGCATCATCTATTACATTGGCAGTAGGACCTGTTGCAAAACGTGCATAATAAGGATTCGCTTGTCCTGTTAAAATACCTCCTTCATTTCCATACCCACTTGCAGTAAGGTGGAAGCTTTTTGCGCCTGGCACTCCCATATTATTAAAAGGGCCTGTTGCACTAGTTGTAACTTCTGTAGTAGGTGTGCCTTCTAATATTGCAGGACCAGGATTTCCTTGAGCATCTACAGCCAATACAAATCTGTTTTGTGCGATTTGTTGACCATTAAATAATAAACCACCCAAGTTATCTGCCATTAGAGGTTGTGTAAATTCACCCCCCCCAACAAAAGAAAATTGTTGTGCCATAATATTAGGGTAAGAATTTTCTTGTCCGGTGATGTATAATGCACTATCTGCAAATCCCGCTGTAAGTGAATTACCAACAGCTACATAATTTGTAAAGTTTGCATCTCCTGCATCATAAAATCCTTGATCTTCAACAGAATTTTCAAATTCTGGATCACAGCTTACTAAGCCTACAGCTACAAAGCATGCGATTATTTTATATATATTTTTCATATTGTCTATTTTTTTCAATTTACATTTTATAAGTAAGTCCTAGTCCAGGTGAAAAGGCATTAGACTTGTACGTCCCTCTAAATGGTGCAGCTACACCATTTTCAGTATA
>CAYGMB010000239.1:0-3796 GCA_964350765.1 uncultured Flavobacteriaceae bacterium | reverse complement strand
TAGGTCTTTTTGTTGGAATCATCTTTTTCCCACCCTTTGGGATTTTAATTGGTCCTTTTCTTGGTGCTTTACTAGGCGAGTTACTATTTAATAAAACAGAAGGTCCTCAAGCTCTAAAAGCAGCCTTTGGGAGTTTTATGGGGTTTCTGGCCTCAACCTTTATAAAACTTCTAACTACGTTAGTTTATCTAGGTTTGTTTATTTGGAAAGTAATTGGAAACTGGGAATTATTATTTTAAAAATCGCCAGGATTTTGAATGGTTACTTTTATGTAACATCGCAACAAGAAACAAATGTCATTAGATTTTTATAACCATTCTGTCTTATCTTCTATAGTAGTTTTTCGAATCCCTTCTGGTAAGTCATTATTATACTTCCCCATATAGAAAAGACCCAGACATCGTTCACCCTCTTCTAGATTAAAAAAAAGATGCATTTGGTCAATTATAGATGGTGAACTCCAATAAGCTCCAATATTTAAATTATGAGCAGTCAACCACATATTTTGTACTGCCATTGCTGTAGCTGCTATTTCTTCCCACTCTGGGATACTTTCTTTAGGATCGCGTTGCATACAAATAGCAATTATACAGCCAGCTTTAAGGGGATTGGTTTGGTATTTTAAGTATTTAGTTTCTTTAAAATTTTCGACACTTATCTTATAGGTTTCAGAAAGAAAAACGGCTAATTTTTGTTGTGCATCTCCTTGCATTACTTTAAATCGCCAAGGCTCCGTTCTTCGATGGGTTGGCGCCCAATTTGCAGCTTCTAAAATTGTTTCTATTTCACCTTTTGTTATAGGTTCTTGGTTATATTGTACAGGAAAAACAGATCTGCGGCCTTTAATAATTTCTGAAAGCATTTACGTTTATTTTTTTATGAAAGTTACAAAACAAATACCTTTACAACAATTGTTTTAACTTAAAAAGAGTCCCTATGCTTGAAGCAGTTTTATTTGATATGGATGGTGTAATTGTGGATACTGAGCCCTTACATAGAAAAGCATATTTTGCTATGTTTTCAGATTATGAATTAGAAGTTTCTGAAGAGCTTTATACAAGCTTCACAGGACAATCTACTTTAAATATATGTAAAAAATTAGTTACTCATTTTTCACTTTCTGAAGCTCCTGAAAAACTTGTAGAGCGAAAAAGGAAACATTTTAAATACCTTTTTGAAAACGATGATTCACTAACCTTACTTGACGGTGTTCTAGAACTTATAAAAGACTATCACCAAAACGGACTTACTCTTGTATTAGCTTCCTCGGCATCGATGCCTAACATTAATAGAATTTTTGAACGTTTTGACCTTAATCAATATTTTGTAGCAAAACTTAGTGGTGCCGATTTAAAAGAAAGCAAACCTCATCCCGAAATATTTATAAAAGCTGCAGAAGCCGCAAATTCTCCAAGAGAAAACTGTATCGTTATTGAAGATTCTACCAATGGGATTAAAGCTGCAAAAGCTGCAGGTATTTACTGTGTAGGTTATAATAGCAAGCATTCAACACTTCAAGATTATAGCTTGGCAGATAAAGTAATATCTAGTTTTAAAGAAATATCTTTTGAAAAGATAAAAAACACAAAAAAATATTTGTCATAATAAAAAGGAGATGTATATTTGCCGTCGCTATTAGCAATAATAGTTAGACAAGCTTTTAAAGTCTTAAAAATAGTAGCACGGTCTGGTAGTTCAGTTGGTTAGAATACCTGCCTGTCACGCAGGGGGTCGCGAGTTCGAGTCTCGTCCAGACCGCAACTAAAATGTTGTGTTGAGTCACTTAAATGTGGCTTGTGGTTTAGAAATAGACCGATGAAGAGCTTATCCAAATGGATGGGCTTTTTTTGTTTAAAGAGAAGTTTACCCAAACTTCTGCCTTTCTACCAAATACGTAGTTAAAATCTTTTGGAAGCCTTGGTTAATATCTGCTGGGACATATTTAATTCTGTATTGCCCGCACCTAAGTTGTAATTCATTAAAGTATGCTTTTACAGCAGCTTCATAGTTTTCTTTAATGTTATCTGCATATAAGTTAACATGCTCTCCAGTTTCAACATCTACAAAACGTTTAGGACGATTACTAAAATCAAATTCTAGTTCTTTTTTTGCATCGTAGGTATGAAATAACACCACTTCATGTTTGTTGTATTTTAAATGTCGTAACGCTTCAAAAAGCTTTTCTTCTTCCGTATCGCTCTGAAACATATCAGTAAAAAGAAAAACAAGCGACCTTCTTTTAAGCTTTTCAGCAATAAGATGCAGATGAGTGTAGGTCTTTGTGGTTGTTTGGGATTTATTTGTTGAAAGTGCTAAATTTAATTGATTTAACAACATTTGGTGATGGCGCTCACTACCTTTTTCATTGGCATAAAACTCATAAGTATCACTATATACACTAAGACCAACAGCATCACGCTGTCGCTTTAATAAGTTCATAATAGCGGCACTCGCTAACACCGAAAAGGCTAGTTTATTAATTTTTTCTAATGAATATTCCTTGTATTTGGGATAATGCATGGAGCTACTATTATCCAAAATAAGATGACACCTAAGATTTGTTTCTTCTTCGTAGCGCTTGGTGTAAAGCTTATCTGTCTTTGCAAAAAGTTTCCAATCTATGTGTTTAGTACTTTCTCCATTATTATAAATTTTGTGCTCTGCAAATTCTGCCGAAAACCCATGAAAAGGACTTTTATGCATCCCAGAAATAAATCCTTCTACTACTTGTGCAGCGAGTAATTCTAGATTTTTAAATCCAATAATTTGGTTTATCTGCCTTTCAATATTCATGTGTTATACATAAAAAATCGAAAGTAGAGTGTTTCTACTTTCGATTTAAAATTTTATAGTTTTTAGAGAATACCATCTACGATGCCATAGGCAACACTTTCTTCTGCGTCCATCCAATGGTCGCGATTAAAGTCCTTCATTATTTTGTCAAAATCTTGCCCACAGTTGTCTGCAAGAATTTTTGCACTTAACTCTTTAGTTTTTAGAATTTCTTGAGCCGAAATTTCTATATCACTTGCAGGCCCTCTAGCACCTCCACTTGGCTGGTGTATCATTACTCGTGCGTGAGGCTGTATAAATCTACGTCCTTTCTCTCCAACACTTAATAAAATACTTCCCATAGAAGCCGCAAGACCTGTGCATATTGTAGAAACCGGACTTTTTATTTGCTTAATAGTATCGTACATAGAAAATCCAGAAGTTACATACCCTCCAGGACTATTAATGTAAAGTTTTATTTCCTCATGATTAATTGAATCTAAATACAACAATCTATCTACAACATGTTTAGCTGTTTTATCTTCAACCATTCCCCACAAAAAAATGGTTCTGTCCTCTAGTTGTTGACTCTCAATTTTATCTTGTACTTTTTGTTTTTTTTCCATTTTTCTCTAGATGACCCTCGAGCGCAGTCGAGAGATTAAAGTTTTGTTACTAAAATTTAGGTCTAGACTGCGCTCGACCCAGCATTTTACTAAAATAACAAAAGGCTTGACTACAAGCCAAACCTTTTTATTTTATTTTTCTTTTAAAAAATTATTATAAAAGCCCGTCTATTGCTTCTGCATAAACATTTTTTGCAGCAACGCCTACTTGACGACCTACTAATTCACCTTTGTTAAAAACAAGTACAGTAGGGATGTTTCTCACACCGTATTTTGCAGCAAATTCTTGATTTGCATCAACATCTACCTTACCAACGACAGCTTTTCCTTCGTAATCGTTGCTTAACTCATCAATGATTGGACCTACCATACGGCAAGGACCACACCATGCTGCCCAA
>CAYGMB010000238.1:1225-3916 GCA_964350765.1 uncultured Flavobacteriaceae bacterium | reverse complement strand
CTGTAGTATTAAACGACAATCATGCTCTTATTACGGGAGCTGTTTTTAGCCGAAATAATCTACAACTTTTTCCAGACGCTTCTTTTACCAGTTTATACAGCACCATTTTAAAAGTGGGATTAGCTTCAACTTACAACGAAAAATGGAGTAGCACACTAGTTTTACTTCCAAAAATAGCATCAGATTATAATGAAATTACAGGAGATGACTTTTACTTTGGGGGAGTTGCCTTATTAAAATATCAAAAAAATGAACATCTAAAATATCGTTTTGGATTGTATGCAAGTAGTGAGGCCTTTGGTATTTTTTCGACACCTATCTTTGGTTGGTACTACTTAAGTCCTAACTCTAAATTTGAAATGGATGTCTCCTTACCTATTTCTACTGATATAAACTACACCTCTGGAAGTATAACATACGGACTTGATTATTATGGCATTGGAAGAAGTTTTAGACTTTATAACGAAGATGGTATTTCTCAAAGTTATGTAGATTTAGCTTCTTTAGAGTTTGCTAGTTACGTTCAATTTAATGCACTACAAAAAAGTGTATTATTAAGAGCAAAGTTTGGCTATTCTAGTAACAATTATGAAATATATCCTGATGGACAAACCATAGACTTGGGACTTTCGGCATTTGCGTTTGGTGATAATAGAACACAACTTAATCCAGACATAAGTGGAGGGTTTTTTGTCAAGTTTGAAGCTATATACAGGTTTAATATCTCCTCTTCAGAAGAAGAAAAAGCAACTAAAGAAGAGTAGTTTATGGAAGAGAAAAAATGTCCAGAATGTGGTAGAAAAATTATTGGTAGAGCCGATAAAAAATTCTGTAGTGATGGATGTCGCAACAACTATAACAACTCACTTAACAAGGATAGTAAAAACTTAGTGCGTAATATTAATAATAGACTTCGTAAAAACTACCGTATTTTAGAAAAACTCAACACCAAAGAAAAGACAAAAGTCTCCAAAGAACGACTTCTACGAGAGGATTTTAATTTCAAATACTACACTAGTCAATATGTTACCAAGTCTGGTAGTGTATATAATTATGTTTATGACCAAGGATATCTCCCACTTGAAAATGATTGGTTTTTATTGGTGAAGACAGATTTAAGAATATAACTTATTTCCAAGTCTGCCCCTTTAACTCCAAGGCAGCTTTTAAAACATCTTTTTGACTAATAAGCCCTACCAATTTTCCATTTTCAACAATTGGGAAACGCCTATGCTTAGATTCTAAAAACTTGTTAGCAGCATCAAAAACATTCATGTTACCATCAATAGTCTCAACGTTTTTTGCCATGTGTTGCTCTACCTTAACATCTTCCATTGGGTGGTTATAGTATCTACTTTCACTTATTTGTTTCATGCAATCTCCTTCACTTATAATACCAACTAACTCATTTTTCTCATTTACCACAGGTCCACCAGAAATTTTATTTTTAATTAAGGTATTCATTACCTCCATCACAGATTGGTCTGGTGTAAAAGTGGTTAAATTTTTACTCATATAATCTGCAACAGTAATATTTTCATTACTTCCCTTGGTTTGCTTGGCTCTTTTGCCCATAAAACTTTTGATTCCCATGACTTTGCTATTTTAGGTTTCTTAAATATAAACAATTTACAATTACCTTATTTATGTTTTTTTCAAGATTAGACATTACTAATAAAGTCGTATTTTTAAAACACCTAAAGCCAACCAAACATGAAAAAATTTACTGCACTCCTCTCTTTTATACTTGTACTCTTTTTTATTTTCTACAGTTTTTACAGCCTAATGCCCCAAAAAGGAACAGATGCTTCTACTTCAGAAACTCAATTTTCTACTCAAAGAGCTTTAGTTCATCTAAAGGAGATTAGCAAAAAACCTCACTATTATGGCTCTCAAGCACACGGAGAAGTGCGAGATTATATTATTTCTGAATTAAAAAAACTAGGCGCAGAGACTGAAGTTCAAGAGGGCTTTGTGTGTGACCTATGGACTTATGAAACTTCAAAAAACGATAGTATTATCTCTTATCCAGGAGGCTACCATCTTATAAAACCCAAAAATATTGTTGCTAGAATAAAAGGCACAAACAATACAAAGTCTCTAGTGCTTTTATCTCATTATGATAGCGCAATGGTACCATCTTACGGAGCAAGTGATGCAGGGAGCGGTGTAGTTACCATCTTGGAAAGTCTACGTGCTTATTTAGCAAACGGACAACAACCTAAAAATGATATTATTATACTCTTTAGTGATGCAGAAGAAATTGGTCTCGATGGCGCTTCTTTATTTGTAAACGAGCACAGGTGGGCAAAAGACGCTGGACTTGTTCTTAACTTTGAAGCACGCGGAAGTGGTGGCCCTAGTAATATGATATTAGAAACCAACCAAGGAAATGCCAATCTCATAAAAGAGTTTATTGCTGCAAACCCCAAATACCCTGTTGCTTCGTCATTAATGTACAGCATTTATAAAATGCTTCCAAATGATACTGACTCTACAGTTTTTAGAGAAGACGGGGATATAGATAGTTTTTTCTTTGCCTTTATAGACGATCATTTTGATTACCATACTGCAAATGATAACTATGAAAATTTAGACGAAGAAACTTTACAACATCAAGGTAGTTATTTGCTACCATTACTAAACTATTTTGCCTCAAGTAACTTAGAAAATCTTAAAGCTGAAGAAGAT
>CAYGMB010000238.1:0-1215 GCA_964350765.1 uncultured Flavobacteriaceae bacterium | reverse complement strand
TGCTCCTTTTGTAAAAATGATTAGCTATCCATTCTCTTGGATTTTATGGATGCTATTAATTGCTATCGTTGGGTTTTTAGGATTATTATTTTATGGTGTTTCTAAAAGAAAACTAAAAGGGAGAACTATTGCCAGAGGTTTTGCTGCTTTTTTAACTCCGCTCATAGTTAGTGGACTTATAGGATTTTTTGGAT
Organism: uncultured Flavobacteriaceae bacterium; assembly: GCA_964350765.1. GTDB lineage: Bacteria > Bacteroidota > Bacteroidia > Flavobacteriales > Flavobacteriaceae > CAYGMB01. The sequence goes on along the minus strand of CAYGMB010000238.1, from coordinate 1,021 downwards.
GGAAGCTACTATTATGGATGTATCCTGGTTACAATGAAATTCAGCATGGGTTTACCTACAATGGGCATCTGTACATTGCATTTTTTGTACTACTTACATTAGCAATTCTCTTAAAAGTTTATAAGAAGTTTGGTAAAAACGATACTGTTGCAGGATTGTATGTTGCACCACTTTTATTTTGGATACTAATAAATGTTGTAGTTTTCATTATTATTAAAGGGGCTGCCTATTTTATTATTCCTGTATTATTTGGATTAGTTTCTTTCTGGTTACTTATCAAGCAAGAAAAACCCAACATTTTATTATTAACCCTATTAGCGAGTCCTGCAATCTTTCTTTTTTCACCTTTAATTCAGTTTTTTCCTGTTGGACTGGGGTTAGAAATGTTGGTAATAAGCTGTGTTTTTACAGTTCTTACCTTTGGTTTACTATTGCCTGTGGTAGGGAGTTATCGTTGGAAAAATATTTTGGCTGCACTATGCTTTATTGCTGCCATTGTGTTTTTTATAACTGCACATGTTAAAAGTGATTTTTCTGAAAAAAGACAGAAACCCAATAGTTTAGTTTATTACCAAAATCAAGAAACGAATGAAAGCTACTGGTTAACATATGATAAAATTCTTGACGATTGGACAAAAGGTTATTTAGGTGAATCTCCAGAAAAAGCTTCAAAATATATTTCTAATGTAGCGGGAAGTAAATATAATACTTCATACACCTATGCTGCTAAAGCTCCACAAAAAGACATTGCATCTTTTACAGTTTCTTTACTCAAAGACACCATAATTAATGGTAATAAAAATGTATCGTTTACTATTACTCCACAAAGAAACTTACAACGTTTAGGAGTATATGTAGATGAGAATATTGTTTTTAAAATTTTACTAATGAATGGTAAAACAGACGGTCCAGATAAAGACGTTGTAAATCTTCAAGATAAGCGAATAAACAACAGTCTTGTACGATACTATATAACAGATAATCATCCTCTTACTTTAGAATATACAATAGATGCACATCA
>CAYGMB010000237.1:0-3917 GCA_964350765.1 uncultured Flavobacteriaceae bacterium | reverse complement strand
TCATAATCTGGAAACCATAAAAGAATTTTGCTTCGCTATACTGAACTTCGTTTACAAAATTTTCAGCTAGGTTTTCGTTTACAATTCCGTCACTAGCTGCAAAGAATGCTAAGATATGTTTAATAAAATAACGCTCATCGTCTGTTAATTTAGAACTCCAATCTGTAAGGTCTTGATGTAGATCTATCTCTTCGGCTGTCCAAAAACTAGCTTCAGATTTTTTATACCAATCCCAAATATCATGATGTTGAATTGGAAAGATTACAAATCTATTTTTGTTTTCCTGTAAAATGGGTTCGGTTGCGCTCATTGTCCTTTGCTTTTTAAAATTTGTAAATTTTGACGTTACTAGGGACTAACAAATATGGAAATTATTTGAGCTAAAAACTGAAAAATCGGTCTTAGGTTTTCAACAAAGTTTTCAACACGTATAATTTATAAGTGTTACTATTATTTTGTTAATTTAAGTATTTAAAATGCTATATATCAATTATTTACAAACGTATATTTCAATTATTAACAATTAAAAAAAATGCAGTTAAAAAGCTTCGGAAACATACATTTCATAGTGCCTAAGCAGAGCTTCACTTTACAATTTAATAACGCAACTTTTCAACAAGAAGAAGAGTAAATTTTAACATAAAAAGTCTTCAAAAAAATAGAGAAATAAAAAAACCGCCACTACAAATTGTAATGACGGCTAACCTAAACACGAAATCAATTATGCAGCGTCTATCGTAACTGTCACATTTGCTTTCACTACCACATTAAAATTAACTGGTGTGTCATTAACACTTCCAGAAATCGTAACGGTAAGGCTTGGGGAATTTTTTAATGCTGCGGCAATAGCATTTAATTGCTGGGTATTATTTACAGAAAAAACTTGATTGTCCGCATCCGCTTGTTGAACATTGATATCTGTTACTTGAATAGTAGTTGCTCCAAAACTAATAGAAGCATTAGTTATAACCGCTCCTTCTACTCCAGAAAAATTAGTGATTTCATACGTTAAGCTATTAATTGCTATGCTTTCTATTTTATTGAAATTATCTTGAATATCTTGATTCTGAGCAATGTTGATTGTTCCAGATTGTGAAAAGGATTGTGGCTCACCATTAGGATCTTCTGCTACTTCAACTGTGATTGTAGTTGTAAAGTTTCCATCTACATCAAATTCGGTTAATTCGTCTATTTTATCACAAGAATAAAGTAATGCTAAGACTATAAATAATAAGATTGCGTGTTTTTGAATTTTCATTTTAAATGTTTTTAAGTATTAATTCTCCCTTTAGTGCCACAAACTTTTAAAAGGTTAACAAAAAATAATTTTTTCTTCTGTTAACCTTTTTTCTATAAAAAGTACCAAAAGGCAGAACAAAACCTAAAACACAATGATTAACCTAAAAAAACACACCGTAAAAAGACCCCGAATCTTTCTTTACGCTATTTGTGCTTTTTTAACCTTTTTTGCCCAACAAATTAGTTATTCCCAGATAGGGATTAACACAACGAGCCCAGACCCATCCTCCATGCTTGATATTAATGCAAGCGACAAGGGGTTGCTGATTCCTCGAATTTCACTTCTAGATGTAGCAACCACCTCACTAGATGGCACAAACACAGCTGCTACAGGCTTAATGATTTACAACACCAATGCAAGTGTTACCGGAGGGTCCGGTATAGGCTACTACATGTTTAATGGTACTAGTTGGGAAAAAGTGACCACGACGGCAGATAATATGAGTGGAAGTGATGCAGATTTTTATGAAGTAGGAACTACAGATGCACCAGATGATATTAATGATGAAGTTTACAGACTGGGAAGTATTAACGTAGGTGCTAACACAACAAGTAGTGATGCCAAAATCTACATTAGTCAGGACAATGAAAACGAAAAAGGACTAGAGGTATTTCATAATGGTACTGTATCTATAAATCAAGGTAGCGAATCTATAGCAAAAATAGAAGGTGATCTTACACTAAACTCAACTATTGCCACAACTGTGTATGGGCTCGATATTGATATGGATGCCGATGTCACTTCTGGTTTTGGACAAATTTATGGAACCAGAAAAAGCATGCAAGGAAACCATAATCTTGTAATAGCTAATAGCAATTTAATATCTGGAAGTTCAGCTACTAGTTTAACTGGAGCCAGAAACGAATTTGGTAATACAAGTACAAACTTTCAAGCCTACGGAACTTATAATTACTTTAGAGAGAGTACTAATGGAGGTAGAACAGGTACTTTTAACACCTTTGGTATTCCTGGTACTTTTGGAGCAAATACAACTGAAAGAAAAGGAGTTGAAAATTATTTTAATAGAGCTAATATACTAGTGGAACATTACGGCGTAAAGAACACCTTTAACTCTGCAGCGGGTGATTCTTATGGTGTTTACAATGAATGGACTACAAATTCTATTGGATCAAATGGCAATAAATATGGTATGTTTACTACTATTGCAACTTCTACTGGCGGCACCCACTATGGGGTTTATAGTGATGTACTAAAAACAGGTAGTTATGCTGGCTACTTTTTAGGCCGACTTTCTATAGGCACAACAACTTCAGATAATTATATTTTACCTGCTTCAAGAGGAACGGCAGACCAAATCATGCAAACAGATGGTAGCGGTAATGTGAACTGGGTGGATGCCTCAACAATAGCAGGAGGAGATGCAGATTTTTATGAGGTGGGACAAACTCGAGGACCAGATAATATTAATGATGATATATTTACAAATGGAAATGTAGGCATAAACACAACACCAAATAATACTAGATTGGCTATTGATGCCAATGGAGATTTAAATGGTATTCTTCTTTCTAGAACTATTGACAGTTATGCTTCTAACAGGTTTAATATAAACTCTTCATTATCTGGCATCTATACTAACTCAGACCCCTCATTTATACAAAATAGAAATTATACATCAATTAATAATGCAACTGGTGTAACCAAAAATTTTACTTCAAATTATACTTTAATTGAAAATACCAACGTAAATAGTGTAGGTTACAATAGCGATATTAGACCCTCTGGAACTAATGCAGTTAACACAGGATTTCTCTCTAACTTTTCAAACAATACTAACGGCATAAGAAGAGGGTTCCAATCAGTAATAGGTGGAGATATTAGCGCTGCAAAAATTGGTCTTGATAATACTTTTTCAGAAGGAAATGGAGTTCACAGAGGAGTTAGTAATGCTTTTTTTTCTGATGATGCATCAAGTACTCAAGGTATTTATACTAGGTTTTTGGGGGATAGTAATTCAAGTCAATTTGGTTTGCTAAATGACTTTGACAATGATGGAAATGGTGATAAACGAGGTGTTTATAATTCATTTAACGGAAACGGGAGTGGTAATAAATATGGTATTTATAATACAATTAATAACTCAAGTGACGATGACAATTTTGGAGTGTATAATAGGGTTAATTCAAGTGGTAACGGATTAGATTCAGGTAGTTATAGTTATCTGACATCAGAATCTAGTAGTTCTAGTTATGGAAATTATGTTTACATAGATGGTGTTGGTAGTGGAAATAGGTACGGAACCTCCAATCAAGTAGTGAGCAATACCTCTGGTGACTCTTTTGGCACAAGGAACATAGTTAGCGGGTCTAGCTCTGGAATTAAATATGGAAGCTACAATCAAATATCTTCTCTATCGGGAGGTATTCACTACGGCATTTACAGTAATGTTGTGAAATCTAACAGTTATGCAGGATATTTTTTAGGTAAATTATACCTAGGGACAAATACCACTAACGGATATATATTACCCACTTCAAGAGGAACAGCGAACCAAATAATGCAAACCGATGGGAGTGGAAACGTAAGTTGGGTGGATGCTTCCTCTGTAGGGAGTACAGATGCTGATTTTTATGAAGTAGGCACAACCAGCGCACCA
>CAYGMB010000236.1:0-3930 GCA_964350765.1 uncultured Flavobacteriaceae bacterium | reverse complement strand
AATTATTTTTGATATTCTAGTGTACTACTTTTAAGTATTGTGATTGCACCCTTTACCTGCTTACCAATTGTAGATGTTACAAAAAACGCAACTTTTTCAAGTTGCGTTCTGTTTCTAATATGTGAGAAATATTACTATTTATTTTTGGCATACAAAGATCCTACCTCTTCCCAATCAATAAGATTGAAAAATGCCTCAACGTAATCTGGTCTTCTGTTTTGGTAGTTTAAATAATAAGCGTGCTCCCAAACATCAAGTCCCAGTATTGGTGTACCTCCACAGCCAACATTTGGCATTAGAGGATTGTCTTGATTGGGTGTGCTACAAACTTCAACTTTTCCACCTTCATGAACACATAACCAAGCCCATCCAGAACCAAATTGAGTTTTCGCAGCTGTAGAAAAAGCATCTTTAAATGCTTCAAAACTACCATAAGCATCTTTTATCGCATCGGCTAATTCTCCGCTTGGTTCTCCACCGCCATTAGGAGACATTACTTCCCAGAACAGACGATGATTGTAAAACCCGCCTCCATTATTTCTAACAGCTTTGTTAGACATATCTAAGTTGATAAGTATATTCTCGATAGTTTTTCCTTCGTGTTCGGTTCCTTCAATCGCTGCATTTAATTTATTAGTGTAACCTTGATGATGCTTTCCATGGTGAATTTGCATAGTTTTCTCATCAATGTGTGGCGCAAGTGCATCGTGCGCATATTTTAGTTTTGGTAACTCAAAAGCCATTATAATCTATTTTTTGTGTTAGTAAATCAATTTATATCAAAAATACACAATACTAGCGTTTTATACTGTTATAGAATTGATAAGATTTTTATAGTTATATAAAGAATTATAATAGTTCGTAAATTTTATTACTGTTAGTTAAAAAAGAAAATCCCTCTATACTTCAACTTCCGCAGCAATACTATTTTAATTACTTTAGTACCAAACCTATATTAATACCTACATTAATTGAATACAGAAACTACTTTTAAAATATATAATGCTTCTGCGGGAAGTGGTAAAACCTACACATTAGTTAAAGAATATCTAAAAAAGGTAGTAGCCTCTTATAGCATTTCAGGATACAAAAACTTACTGGCTATTACATTTACAAACAAGGCGGTTGCCGAAATGAAACAGCGAATTGTAAATGCTTTAATTACATTTTCAGAAGAAAAAGCAGTTGAAAACCCAAATGATATGATGCTAGCTATTGCAGAAGAAACTGAGACACCTATTGCTTCTATACAAAAAAAGGCAAAAAATATTTTAAAGCACCTGTTGCATCATTATGCTAGTTTTAGTGTAGAGACCATAGATAGGTTTAACCACCAGCTTATAAGAACATTTTCTAGAGACCTTCAATTATCATCCAATTTTGATGTTACCCTAGATACAAACCAACTACTTATAGAAGCAGTCGAGGAGTTAATTGGTAAAGCAGGAGAGAGTACTGTAGTAACGCAAGTATTGCTTGATTTTGTATTAGAAAAAATTGATGATGATCGTTCGTGGGACATTAGCAGAGATATTACCAAAGCTGCGTCTATACTTTATAAAGAAAACGAACTACAAGCACTAGAAGCATTAAAGAAAAAAAAGCTTAGTGATTTTATTACCCTTAAAAAAGAACTTCAAGAAAAAAAGAAACAACTAGAGGTAAGATTAGTACAAGTTGCCAATGATGCTTTGACACTTATTGCCGAAAGTGGACTGGAGCATAGTGATTTTTCAGGAGCATATTTCCCTAAATATCTTTTAAAAATAAGCTCCCTAAATATCAACGTAGGATTTGGGACTGCTTGGCAAGAATCAATAGGTGAAAAATCTATGTATCCAGGAAGGGTTTTAAAAGAAACTCCAGATATTGCTGAAATTATTGATGAACTTACTCCTCGATTTAAAGAGCAGTTTCTTGAGACAAAAGAACTAATACAACAAATTTTACTTCATGAAAATAGTATTAAAAACCTAACTCCTCTATCGGTTATTAACCTTGTTAAAAATGAAATTGAGACTATTAAAGAGGAACAAAACATCTTACCAATTTCTGAATTTAATACACTTATTAATCGTGAAATAAAAAATCAACCTGCACCCTTTATATATGAACGTTTGGGTGAGCGCTATCGCCATTATTTTATAGATGAATTCCAGGATACTTCTTTATATCAATGGGAAAACTTAAAGCCACTTATAGAAAATGCTCTGACGCAACAGTTTGAAAATGAAGAACAAGGTTCTTTGCTACTTGTTGGAGACACTAAACAGTCTATTTACAGATGGCGTGGAGGATTACCAGAGCAATTTTTAGATTTATGCACAAGCGTAAATCCGTTTCCAATTCTGAAGAAGGTTGAAAACCTTCCTAAAAACTATCGTAGTTGTAAAGAGGTTGTAGATTTTAATAATAATTTTTTTACTCATATTTCTCAACTTCTTACTAATGAGTCACACCAAAATCTTTACTTACTTGGTAGTAAACAACAACTGGAAAAAGATAATGGTGGGTATGTAAATATTTCATTTCTTTCTTTTGATGATACTTCTCAAAAACATGATGTGTATGGCGAAAGAGTACTCAAAACTATTTCTAAGCTCAAGAACTCTAGTTTTAATTATAAAGATATTTGCATACTTACTAGAAGAAAAAAAGATGGTATTGCGTTAAGCGAATTTTTAATGGAGCAAAACATTCCTGTGGTCTCACAGGAAACATTACTACTAGATTCTTCAGAAAAAATAAGATGTATAATTTCATTTCTACAGTTGCTAGAAAACACATCAAGCAATACCAATAAGGTCGCTATTGCATCTTTTCTTTTTAAGCATCTTAATATTAAAACTGACAAGCACACTTTTATAACATCTTTATTGGACACTTCGCTTTTTGGCTTTTCAGAAAATTTAGCTACATACAATATCAATTTAGATTTTATTCAACTTGCAAGTTTAAGTACCTATGAAGCTTGCGAACAAATTATTAAAAAGCTACGCTTTAATAAAGATGCAGACGCTTACATATTTGGTTTCATGGATTTTGTTTTTGAATATGAACAACAGCCCAATAAAAAATCTCATTTTTTGGAGTATTGGGAAGCAAAGAAAGATTCTGCTGCTATTGCTACTAGCACATCTATTGATGCAGTACAGCTAATGACCATTCATAAATCTAAAGGACTCGAATTTCCTGTTGTAATATTTCCCTACGCAGATGTTAATATTTATGAGGAGAAAGACGCTAAAATTTGGTATCCTTTAGAAAGTCCAATAGCTGAATTTAATCAAGTTAGAATTAACTTTAAAAAAGAAGTAGCTGAATATAATCAAATAGGCAAGGAACTTTATGAAGGACGCAGAAAAGTCCTTGAGTTAGACAACTATAATCTGTTATATGTTGCTCTAACAAGAGCTGTGGAGCAACTTTACATTTTTAGTGAAAAAGCAAATCCACTAAAGACAGAAGTCCTTAAAGATTATAATAACCTTTTTCATTCTTTCTTATTGCAGCAAAAAAAATGGGAAAATGGAAAAAATGAATATGAGTTTGGTGTTTTTCAGAAAAAAATGGAGGAAAATGTTACAAACAATATAAAACAAATTGTTCCCAATTATACTGTTTCTTCCCCAGATAGTCATCAACTGCATTACACTACATCTAAAGGTTCACTATGGGGTACTGAAGCTTCAAAAGCTATAGACCTAGGAAACAGTATTCATGATATTATGGCGCTCATTGTATCTTATGAAGATGTTGATGATGCCTTTAAAAAATATTCTGAAAATGATAATTTAAGTGATTCCGTTAAACAATCCATTTCTACTATTATAAATCATCCAGAATTAAAGCATTTATTCGATTATGGAGTAAAAGTTGCCATAGAAAAAGATATTTTAACTACAAATGGTATTATTCTTAGACCAGATA
>CAYGMB010000235.1:3044-3933 GCA_964350765.1 uncultured Flavobacteriaceae bacterium | reverse complement strand
AAGCACCGGCAATAGTTTTCTTTACTTCTGGTTTTTCTGCCAAAACTAATTTTCTATAGTTATAATAACTACTGTCTAAACGAGAAACAATACTATCACAAGTAGTACAATTTTCGGTAATGTAAAGTAAAATAGGTTTTTTAGGGTCTATTTTTATTGGTGTCGCTGGTTTTCTAATCGCTCTTCTTGATAATTCTGAAGTTACATCACGCTCGTATGAGTCAACAGGTTTTTTTCCTCGTTCTATTACAAGACTTAGCATAGGCACTTTTGAAGCAGCTGGAACTCTATACGCTCTTGGTTTACGAGTACTCTGTCTAAATCCAGTTCCTGAAACTGTAAGTGTTACATCAAGATCTTCTTCACTAGTATTAGAGGCAAATAATAAGAGTCTATTGTTTTGTTGCTCGTCCGTAATTTTAATTTTTTCTTTTTGAGCTAGTGCAGTAAGAGTAGTTAGTAAGGTAATAAATGTAAATAGTATTTTTTTCAAAGCAAATAGTTTAATTAGCGTTTCAAAAGTAATTAATTGAGTATTCTACAACAAAATAAATACTAAAAAAACCTTTTACGAACATACATAAAAGGTTTTAAAAAGTCGGTTGGAATGTAAAATTACTATCTGTGGATTGCATAACTACTTGCTTTTGCAAATTCTTCTAATTTTTCATTCCATTTCTTTAACTTTTCTGTCCAGGTGTCTTTTAGATTTTTCATAATTACCTATTTTAAATTAATACTTATTACAATTACTATTTTCAACTAGCATGCCAAAAAAATGTGCCAGAAGCAAAATGAGCATTAACTATTTGCCTAACAGTATGTTATTTTAGTAAAAAAATAATTCTTGTGAAGTTGAAAATATGAATGAAGTTCTTTTTCAGTTTTA
>CAYGMB010000235.1:1155-3034 GCA_964350765.1 uncultured Flavobacteriaceae bacterium | reverse complement strand
GTATGTTTGTTGTAAACTTATCAAGTGTTAAAAAAGGGCAATCAACTTAAGAGAAATACAGTACGAGTTCTTACCAAAATATTTATTGGGAAACCCTCAAAGAAAATATCAAAACCTATAGATGCATTAAAGGTTAAAAATATCTTGCTCGTTAGAACAAACCACAGACTAGGAAATATGATGCTTATTACACCTTTGCTTCAAGAGGTTGCTACAATTTTTCCAAATGCGCGTATAGATATTATTGCACAAGGAGGAGCGGCCCCAATACTATTTAAAGAGTTCAAAAGCATTAATCAAATTATACTGCTTCCTAAAAAAGGACTTAAAAAGCCACTACACTATATTTCTCAACTTTTAAAAATTAAAAATAAGAGGTATGATATTTCAATGAATGTAGTGAGAGGCTCTTCATCTGGAAAGATTTATACCCAAATGGCAAAAGCAAATTATAAGCTTTTAAATGATGAGGATAAAGAAGCTCTTGAAAAAATTAAAGACTTTAGACATATTGCAAAAATGCCTGTTTATAGGCTGCGTCTTTTTTGTGAAAGAGCTGGTATTGAGACTAATTTTTCTAACGTTCCTAAACTTGATTTAAAGCTTACTTTAGATGAAATTGCTGTAGGAAAACAAAAACTTAAAGAGATTTCAAAAACTGATGCTCCTGTGATTTGCATATACACTTTTGCTACAGGTACCAAATTATATCCTAAACAATGGTGGGAAACTTTTTATACTAGACTTTTACAGACTTTCCCAAGACATACAATTATTGAAATGTTGCCTATTGAAAATGTATCACAAATTGACTTTAAGGCTCCTTCATTTTACAGTAAAGACCTAAGAGAAATGGCAGCGATAATTGAAAATACATCAGCTTTCATTAGTGTAGATGGTGGAGTAATGCACCTAGCAGCTGCAACAAATGCTACCACAATTGGTTTGTTTAATAGTCCAATTATATCAAAGTATGAGCCGTATGGTGGTGCTAATTGTGCAATTAACACTTCAGAAAAAAATAGTAAGCAAGTAGTTGATATTTTAAAAGAAAAACTTTAAAAACCGTTGTATCTTTAAAGCAAAAAAGAATGTTCGGATTATTTAAGAAGAAAACAAAAAAAGAAAAGTTATACGCTCAGTATCAAAAACTTTTAGAAGAGTCACATAAACTATCTACTTCAAATCGAAAGCTTAGTGATGAAAAAGCAGCAGAAGCTGAGAGTATTATGCAGGAAATAGAAAATCTTGACTAATTTCAGGGAATGGATAAGAATAAAATATTGCTTATTATTGCGTTCTTTTCCATTTATGTTTTTTGGGGTTCTACTTATTTACTTAATAAAATTGTAGTATCGGAGTTACCACCTCTAATGCTTTCTTCTATTCGTTTTGTGATTGCTGGTGGGCTTATTTTTTGTATTGCGTTAGTACTTAAAATTCCTATTCTAATTTCTAGAAAGCAATTTATAAACTCATTAATAGCTGCTTTCTTTTTTCTAGCCTACGGAAATGGAACAATCGTGTGGGCATTGCAATACGTAGATAGTGGTTTTGCTTCACTTGAAGCCTCTACACAGCCTATTGTGATATTAATTTTAATGCGATTATTCTACGGAATTAAAATTAAAGCAGAGTCTATTATTGGAGTTGTACTTGGTATTCTTGGAATTTATTTATTGGTAAGTCAAAAGCGTATTGTTGTTGAAGAAGAAAGTGTTTTTGCGGCTATTATGATATTTACTTGTGTATTAAGTTGGAGCATTGGTAGCTTATTTGTAGCAAAAGCTACACTTCCTAAAAACTATTTTATCGCTACTGGATACCAAATGTTTTTTGGTGGGATTATGCTCGCTATTTCTAGCGTTAGTTTTGGTGA
>CAYGMB010000235.1:0-1145 GCA_964350765.1 uncultured Flavobacteriaceae bacterium | reverse complement strand
TTGGGTTGCTCCCTCTACGTGGAGTTTAAAGATTACACTTTCAATTATTGCATTAATAATTTTTGGAAGCATTGCAGCTTTTACATCGTATAACTATTTATTAAAAAAAGTATCTACCGAAAAAGTGGCGACTTCTGCCTATATAAACCCTATGGTTGCGGTATTTTTAGGATGGTACTTTTTGGACGAGCCTCTAAGCACACAAACAATTATTGCTGCAGGTGTATTACTAACTGGTGTTTACTTCATTAATTCTGCAAAGAGAAAACTCATAAAAAAAGCTCCTTAAAACTAGTTTCTAAGCTAAATGGAGCAATCTTATTTACTCAATTGATATAGCTCCAATGCCAGCATTCCATAATTCCTTATTGTACGCTTTAATACTATTTTTAAGCTGTTCGCCTTCTTGTTTTAAACCTACCCATTGTGCATCTAGTTCGGTTTTTCGTTTCTTGGAAGACTCGTTCACTCTTGGTAAACTACTATCTGTTGCGTTAATCATAAAAAGGTATTCTGCAGTAAACATATTTACAAAATTCTCAACATCGTCATAAGCTTGTGAGCGACGCTGTACCATCTTACCATCCCAAGTATCTAATGCTTTTACTAATTCTTTTCCATTAGTGATTAGTGCTTCAGAATTATTTCTTGCTTTTAAAGTTGTTATTACATCTTCTATTTCATCTTGGCTTTTCTTTAAGCTATTTACCATGTCATGCATTACAATTGCCTTTGCTTCTGCATCTTTCATAAAAGTATCAAACTCTTCATATTGCATTTTTGTAGTAGGGTGCAAGGGGTTAGGCTTAATACTAGCTGTTGTTGTTTTATTTTTTCCTAAGGCTTCTAACTCAAATGTATAGGTTCCTGGTATCACTTTGTGACCTCTAAAGTTTGCTTCAATATACACCTTAGGGACACCAGGTATAATCGGATAGCGCATATCCCATACAAAACGATTAAGTCCCACGTTTTTTGAAAGCGTTGGAGCAGGAGGGGCACCACCACCATTATGGGGTATGTAATTTTTATCTTTTTCTGAAGTTAAAGTATTAATTACATTTCCGCTACTGTCTTTTATAGTTAGTGTAATTGGTGTGTCTTCTTCAACAACTGGTAAATGGTAGTGTAATACAATTCCATTT
>CAYGMB010000234.1:0-3955 GCA_964350765.1 uncultured Flavobacteriaceae bacterium | reverse complement strand
CAAAGCTACTTTAATTGCGATTTGTTAAAAGTTAAGGCATAGCCAAAAATAGATTGTTTGCTCAAAAAGTATTGTTAATGGAAAGCCCAATAACATCTATAATGTTAGAAAAGTTAAGAAATAATCTTTCTGGAGATTTGTTTTTTGACAACTTACATAAACAACTATTTGCTACAGATGCATCTGTGTATAGAATGCTTCCAGAAGCTGTAGCATCCCCAAAAAACACAGATGACATAAAACAACTTGTTAGTTTTGCGAATACAAATAGTATTGGACTTATTCCAAGAGCTGCAGGTACTTCCTTGGCAGGTCAATGTGTGGGTAAGGGAATAATAGTAGATGTGTCTAAATATTTAACAAAAATTATATCGTTAGACACTATAAAAAAAACTGTTACAGTAGAACCAGGAGTTATTAGGGATGAACTAAACGAGTATTTAAAACCCCATGGACTGTTTTTTGGACCAAATACCTCTACTAGTAATCGTTGTATGATTGGAGGTATGGTAGGTAATAATTCTAGTGGTACTACGTCCATAAAGTATGGAGTTACTAGGGATAAAGTTATTGCCTTAAAAACGATATTATCTAACGGTGAAGAGACTGTTTTTTCTGAAATTTCTTCAACCCAATTTAAAGAGAAAGCTAAAGAGAAAACATTTGAGGGTAGCATCTACAGAACGTTATTAGATACACTTTCAACTGAATGTATACAACAAGAAATAAAAAATGAGTTTCCCAAACCAGAAATTCATAGACGTAATACAGGTTACGCTCTAGATAGTTTGATTGAAACTGAAACCTTTTCTAGTAACGAAAAGAAAACAAATATTGCTTCTCTTCTCTGCGGAAGTGAAGGCACACTAGCTTTTACTACAGAAATAACATTACAATTAGACACTATTCCGCCAGAACACTCTGCTATGTTAGTAGGGCACTATAATAGTATTACAGCGTGTTTACTCGATGTTTCAGAAGCCCTAAAACACGATTTGGACACATGTGAAATGCTAGACGATACCATTCTCAATTGTACAAGACAGAATAAAAAGTACGATAGTTATCGTTATTTTATTAAAGGTGAACCAAAAGCCTTACTCTTTTTTGAAATTAGAGATAATAGTAGAGAAAAAGTGCTAGAAAGAGTTAATCAATTAAAAATTGATCTACAAAAAACACAAAACAGTTATACTACTGTACTATTAGAAAAGGAGGCTATTACTAAAGCTATGGAGTTACGTAAGGCTGGGCTTGGTTTGCTAGGTAATATAGTTGGTGATAAAAAAGCAGTCGCGTGTATTGAAGATACCGCAGTTGCTATAGAAGATTTACCTGAGTTCATAAATGAGTTTAGTGCACTAATGAAGCAAAATAATCAAGATGCTGTTTATTATGCACATGCAGGAGCAGGAGAACTTCACTTACGGCCTATTTTAAACTTAAAGAAAGAAGCCGATGTTGTCTTTTTTAAATCAATTACTACACAAGTAGCACAATTAGTAAAAAAATACAAAGGATCCTTTTCTGGAGAACATGGAGATGGAATTGTAAGAGGCGCGTTCTTACCCTTATTAATTGGTGAAAAAAATTACGACGTAATCAAAACAATTAAAACTGCTTTTGACCCTTGCAATATTTTTAATCCAAATAAAATAGTAGACCCATTTGCAATGGATAGTTCGCTTAGGTATAACACCAATAGGGAAGAACCAGAAATTTCTACTAAACTATCTTTTGAAAAATATCAAGGGATTTTACGACTCGCTGAAAATTGTAATGGAAGTGGTGATTGTAGAAAATCTGCGGGAAATGGAACTATGTGCCCTAGTTACCAAGCTACTAAAAATGAAAAGGACAGTACGCGTGGTAGAGCTAATGTTTTAAGGGAAGTATTAACTAATAATGAAACTGTTAATAGATTTAATTTTGAAGAATTAATGAAGGTTTTCGATTTATGTATTAGCTGCAAAGCCTGTGCTACAGAATGCCCTAGTAGTGTAGATATGGCTATTGCCAAGACCGAGTTTTTATATCAATTTAAAAAAGTAAATAAACCTAGTAAAGCAGATACATTTTTTGGTAAAAGTTCTAGCTATAATAAGTTAGCATCAAAATTTCCAGCTTTAAGTAATTTTCTAATTTCAAATTCGGTTACTTCAAAGTTGTTGAAAAATTACTATCACATAGCACCTAAAAGGAGTTTGCCAAAGATTACCAAGAGTAGGTATCGTATAGATACTAAAGAGATTGAGAAAAATAATATTTTAAATCATGTTGTCTATTTATTTGTAGATGAGTTTTCCAAGTATCTAGATTCAAAACTAGTGCAAGATGCATACTTCTTGTTAAACAAATTAGGATACAAAGTAGAATTAATTTCTAATCTAGATAGCTGTAGAGCATTATTATCTAAAGGCTTTTTAGATGAAGCAAAAATAGAAATAGATAAAAGCATTAATAAATTAAAGAGTATTATTTCTGAAGAAACACCACTTATTGGCATAGAGCCTTCAGCTATTTTAGGGTTTAGAGATGAATTTCCTAAACTGGCAAGTGACAAGAATGAAGCTAGAAAAATAGCACAACATACGTATCTTATTGAAGAGTTTTTAGCTTCCGAAATTAAAAAAGGAAATATTACTGCCTCTAGTTTTACTTCAGAAAATAAGGAGATTAAAATTCACAACCATTGCCATCAAAAAGCATTAAGCAATCAAAAAGTAACATTTGATATTTTAAATCTTCCTAAGAATTATAAACCCACTATTATTAATTCTGGCTGTTGCGGGATGGCTGGTAGTTTTGGCTATGAGAAAGAGCATTATGAGGTTAGCATGCAAATAGGAGAATTACGCTTATTTCCTGCTGTAAGGAAATTTTCAAAAGAAATACTTATCGCTGCAAATGGAACAAGTTGTAGACACCAGATTAAAGATGGTACAGACCGAGAAGCATTGCATCCTATTACTATTCTACGTAATGCATTGGTTTAATTTTCTATAGAAAAATTATCTATAAATTGTGTTGCATTAGACATCCCTTCTTCAGGAATTGGCAAATCTATTCCCAATCCACTCAAATCTTCTAATTGATAAGATATTTCAACTTCAGAATATGTAAGACCTATATTGTTTGTATAAGTATTTACTGCAGTTAATACATTTTGCTCATTTAATATAGACACAGGGATGGTTATGGGACCGGCCTCTATGAAAGCTGTAATTTCTAACGTAAGTTGTATATCTGTGACTGGAGAGGAAGTTGACATTCCATTTTCAAAATCATCTTCTATAAGTTCAGCTACGTGGTTACTTGAAAGTGTATAGGTAACCTCAAATGGGATTCCTTGAAACTCTTGATCTATTGTGTTTGAGATGGAGGTTAATTCACCATTTGGAAAAGTAGTATCGTACAATATAAAATCTGTAATTAGTATTTCTATTGTTGGTAAACCGTCTACTGGTGTTATATTTATGTTACCAGTAGCCAAAAGCTGTGTTTCTGTCTTACGTAAGGCTGTTTCAGATAAAAAAACTGTCATAAACCCTGTTCTAGGTATTTGCGCATCAAGATTAGTATATTCTTGATTGTCTATAATTTCTGCTCCGACAACAAACAATGAGTCTCTTGTCTGTCCTTGCTCATTAGTATTAGTATAGGTCCAATATGAGTTTGCTTCTAAGGGGAAAAAATTAATTTCAATTTCAGTTTGAGAAGAATTATCGTTACTAGAACAACTTAAAAGTATAACAGCTACAAAAAGAAGTGGAATGTTTTTCATTTAAAAAGTAATTTCTCAAATATACTTTTTAATTCTAGTTTGTTGCAACAAAAGCTGAGAGTAAAGAATCTAGGCTATCTTCTTCAATTTCTTTTATATCAGAATCTCCAGTAAAGACTTTTGGTTTTGTATCGTAGCTATATAGTTTCCATTGCTCATTTCTATACTCTA